>NZ_CP084265.1:2748468-3096937 GCF_022879595.1 Caballeronia sp. Lep1P3
GAGCTTCGCGCGCGAGGGCGGCTTCGTCGAGTACGAGGTCAAATGACCGCGTGACCGCGTGCGCTCACTGACCGCCGCACGACACGTCTCCTTCCTTGCAATGAAGCTGCGCTTGCAGATGCGCCGTCTGCGCTTCGGTGAGCTTTTCGACGCACATCGCGTATTCCATCGAATGGATGCTGCCGCCGCGCGTCGCCATCGTGTCGAACTCGCATTGCGCGTCGCGCCACGCGAGCCACGACCGTTGCGCCTTGCGCAGTTGCTCGGCGCCATCCTTGCTGACTTTGCCGAGCAGCGTGCGGTAGGTGTCGTTCAGCGTCTGGTCGGCGGCTTTCAGATCGCGGCCCGCGCATTCGTCCATCGCTATCTGCGTCGCTGCGTTCTTCATGCAGGCAGATGAGTCGGCCCACGCGGGCGCGGTCGCAACGAGGAGCGTCGCGGCGGTCATGCGAAGGCATAGCCTGAGCGGATTCATTCGAACCTCCCGAAATTCGGCCTGCGCTTTTCAAAAAACGCCTGGAACGCCTCGCGTGCCTCGGGCGCGACGAGCATCCGCGAGAAATGCGCCGCCTCTTCCTCCATTCGCGCGGCCACTTCGTCGCCGTGCGCGCCTTTCATCAGCGCTTTCGTCGTTCTGAGCGACGAAGCCGGCAGCGCCGCGAGCCTTCGCGCGCGCTCGAACGCGTACGCATCGACTTCGGCGGCGTCGAGCGCACCGTTGACAAAGCCCATGCCGATCGCCTCGTTCACATCGAACGCCTCGCCCAGCAAGAGCTTTTCGGCTGCGCGCTGATACCCCGCGATGCGCGGCAGCAGCAGGCTCGACGCCGCCTCGGGACACAGCCCGAGTTGCACGAACGGCAGCGAGAACTTCGCGTCGCGCGCGGCGTAGACGAGATCGCAGTGCAGAAGCATCGTCGTGCCGATGCCGACGGCCACGCCCGCCACCGCCGCCACGACGGGCTTGGGCATGCCGCTCAACCGCCGCAGAAACTGGAAGACGGGCGCATCGAGATCCTCCGGCGGGTTGTTCAGGAAATCGTCCAGATCGTTGCCCGCGCTGAACGCGCCGCCGTTGCCGCGCAAAAGTACCGCGCGAACGGTCGGGTCCTTCTCGGCTTCGAAGAGGCCGTCGGCCATTTCCTGATACATCGCCGCCGTGATCGCGTTCTTCTTGTCGGCGCGGTTGAGCACGATCGCCAGCACGCCCTCTGCGCGTTCGATGAGAATATCCATGCGCTGTCTCCTGGTGATGACCGCGTCAAACGCGCTCGATGATGCCCGCCGCGCCCATGCCGGTGCCGACGCACATCGTCACCATGCCGTACTTCAGGTTGCGGCGGCGCAGGCCGTGCACGACCGTCGCCGAACGGATCGCGCCCGTCGCGCCGAGCGGATGCCCGAGCGCGATCGCCCCGCCGAGCGGATTGAGCTTCGACGTGTCGAGGCCCAGATCGTTGATGACCGCGAGCGATTGCGCCGCGAACGCTTCGTTCAGTTCGATCCAGTCGAGGTCGTCCTGCCTCAACCCGGCGTTCTTGAGCGCCGCGGGAATCGCTTCCTTCGGCCCGATGCCCATGATTTCCGGCGGCACGCCGCGCACCGCGAAGCTCACGAAGCGCGCGAGCGGCGTCAGGTTGAACTGCTTGAGAATCTTCTCCGACACCACGATCAGCGCGCCGGCGCCGTCGGACGTCTGCGAGCTATTGCCCGCCGTCACCGAACCCTTGTTCGCGAACACGGGACGCAGCTTCGCGAGCGCTTCGAACGACGTATCGGCGCGCGGGCCTTCATCGAATGCGATCTCGCGCGCGTTCACGCGCACTTCGCCCGACGCGAGATCCGGAAAGCGCTCGTTGAGCGTATAAGCGGCGATTTCATCGGCGAATTCGCCCGATTGCTGCGCGGCAAGCGCCTTGCGATGCGATTCCACCGCGAACGCGTCCTGCGCCTCGCGGCTCACTTTCCAGCGCTCGGCCACGCGCTCGGCGGTCAAACCCATGCCGTATGCGATGCCGATGTCTTCGCTGCGCTCGAAGATGTGCGGCGACAGCGACGGCTTGTTGCCCATCATCGGCACCATGCTCATCGACTCGCAGCCGGCCGCGATGATCGCATCGGCTTCGCCCACGCGGATGCGGTCCGCCGCCATCGCGAGCGCCGTGAGGCCGGACGCGCAGAAGCGGTTCACCGTCACGCCGCCGACCGTCTTCGGCAGCCCGGCGAGCAGCGCGCCCATGCGCGCGACGTTCAGGCCCTGCTCCGCTTCGGGAATCGCGCAGCCGACGATCGCGTCTTCGATCACATTGACGTCGAGCCCCGGCACTTGTGCGACGGCCGATTTCATCGCGTGGACGAGCAGTTCGTCCGGGCGCGTATTGCGAAACACGCCGCGCGGCGCTCGGCCGATGGGCGTGCGGCTCGCGGCGACGATGTATGCGTCCTGCAGTTGCTTGTTTTGCGAATGACTCATTGTGTGCTCCGCGTTTTAGTTGCGCACCGGCTTGCCGGTCTGCAGCATGCCCATGATCCGTTCCTGCGTCTTCTGCGTGGCGAGCAGTTCGACGAACGCGCGGCGCTCGAGCGCGAGCAGCCATTCCTCGTCGACGAGACTTCCTCCTTCCACGTCGCCGCCGCACACCACTTCCGCGATGCGGCTCGCGATCAGGAAATCGTGCTCGCTGATGAAGCGGCCATCGCGCATGTTGACGAGCGACGCCTTGATCGTCGAAAGCGCGGACCGGCCCGCGACCGGAATCTGCTTTGCGCGCAACGGCGCCCGGTAGCCGGCGTCCGCGAGCGCGCGCGCTTCCTTCGTCGCGATGTCGAGCAGTTCATGCACGTTGAAGACGATCGTGTCCGACGGCTTCAGATAGCCCATCGCGCGCGCGTCGAGCGCGGAGCCGGAGACTTTCGCCATCGCCGCGTTCTCGAACGGCTTCTGCAGGAACTTGAGCAGGTCGTTTGTCGCGTTGACGGCGCTCGCGGCTTCGGCCGCGCGCAACGCCGCTTCCTTGAGACCGCCACCCGCCGGCACGAGACCGACGCCCACTTCGACGAGCCCGATATAGCTTTCGACGTGCGCGACGCGCTTGGCCGAATGCAGCAGCAACTCGCAGCCGCCGCCGAGCGCGATGCCCGATACCGCCGCCACGACCGGCACGCTGGCGTACTTCACGCGCAGCATGCCTTGCTGGAATTTCCTCACGAACGGCTCGATGCCTTTCGCGCCGCCCATCATGAACGCGGGCATCGCTTCCTCGAGATTCGCGCCCGCCGAGAACGGACCGCCCGGCGCGCCGAGCGTGAGCGAAGTCGGCTGCCAGATGACGACGCCGCGATATTCCTTCTCCGCGAGTTCGATGGCTTGCGTGAGACCGTCGAGCACGCCGGGGCCGATGGTGTTCATCTTCGTCTTGAACGAGACGATCACGACATCGGCGCCGTCGCGGTCCAGCCAGGCGCGCACGCTGTCCGTTTCGAAGAGCGTCTTGCCGTAAGTCTTCGGATCGGCGCCCGTCTCGCCGACGAGCGGCGCGCGGAACACCTGCTTTGCGTAGACGGGCAACGTCGAGCGCGGCTCGTAGCGGCGCGCGGCGGGCGACCACGATCCTTCGTCCGTGTGCACGCCTTTTTCCGCGACGGGGCCATCCAGAACCCACGCGGGCAGCGGCGCGTTCGAGAGCGCGCGGCCAGCGTCGATGTCTTCCTGCACCCATTTCGCGATCTGCTGCCAGCCCGCGGCCTGCCAGCTTTCGAACGGCCCCTGATTCCAGCCGAAGCCCCAGCGAATCGCGAGATCGACATCGCGCGCGTTATCCGCGATCGATTCGAGATGCACCGCGATGTAATGGAACACGTCGCGGAAGATCGCCCAGAGAAACTGCGCCTGCTTGTTGTCGGTCTCGCGCAGGAGCTTGAAGCGCTCGGCGGGCGCCCGCTTGAGAATGCGCCCGACGAGTTCGTCGGCTTTCGCGCCGCCATCGACGTATTGCGCGGTCTTCGGGTCGAGCACCTTGATCGCGCGGCCTTCCTTGCGATAAAAGCCCGCGCCGGATTTCTGGCCGAGCGCGCCGTTTTTCACCAGTTCTGCGAGCACGGGCGGCGTCTTGTAGATGTCGAAGAACGGGTCGTCCGGCAGGTTGTCCTGCATGGTCTTGATGACGTGCGCCATCGTGTCGAGACCGACGACATCGGCGGTGCGGAACGTCGCGGACTTCGCGCGGCCGAGGCGCGCGCCGGTGAGATCGTCGACTTCGTCGAACCGCAGGCCGAACTTCTCGGCTTCGGCGATGACCGCGAGAATCGAGAACACGCCGACGCGATTCGCGATGAAATTCGGCGTGTCTTTCGCGCGCACGACGCCTTTTCCGATGACGCTCGTCAGGAAGGTTTCGAGCTGGTCGAGAATCTCGGGCTTGGTATCGCGCGTCGGAATGAGTTCAACGAGATGCATATAGCGCGGCGGATTGAAGAAATGCACGCCGCAGAAACGCGCCTTGAGTTCGTCGGAGAAGCCGTTCGACAACTCGCTAATGGACAGACCCGACGTATTGCTCGCGAAGATGGCGTGCGGCGCGATATGCGGCGCGACTTTCTTGTAGAGATCGTGCTTCCAGTCCATGCGCTCGGCGATCGCTTCGATGACGAGATCGCATTCGGCGAGCTTCGCGATGTCGTCGTCGTAGTTGGCGGGCTCGATGTGGTGTGCGTCGTCCTTGATGCCTAGCGGCGCGGGCGAGAGCTTTTTCAGATTCTCGATCGCCTTTATCGCGATGGCGTTCTTTGCGCCTTCCTTCGCGGGAAGATCGAATAGCAGGACCGGCACGCGGGCGTTGATCAGATGTGCGGCGATCTGCGCGCCCATTACGCCGGCGCCGAGCACGGCGACTTTGCGGATGTTCAGGGTGCTCAATTTGTTGCCTCCGGTTTTGGGGTTTTTTTGCTAGCGGCGCGATTGGTTGGGGTTTCTCTTTTTTGGTGCTTTTTTTCGTGTCGGTCTATTGGCGTTGCCCCTGTGCGGGGCAGCCTAATAAACCGACACGAATTCACGCAGCGCAAAAACTTAAAACCACCCCTCATCAAATTCCATCAACACCCCAACGCCCGCGCGCGCAGCGCGAATACAAGAAGCCGTCTCCGGCAACAACTTGGCGAAATAAAACCGCGCAGTAGCGAGCTTCGCGGCATAGAACGCATCGCCGGAATCGCGATGATCGAGCGCGATCCGCGCCATCCGCGCCCAGAAATACGAAAACACCAGATGCCCGACGGTGCGCAAATAAGGCACAGCGGCAGCGCCCACTTCGTCGGGGTTCTGCATCGCCTTCATGCCGATTTCCATCGTGAGTTTCTGCACCTTATCGCCGATATCCGCGAGCGGATTGATGAACTCCTGCATCTCCGGCTTGACGCCTTCCTCTTCGACGAAATCCGTCACGAGCTTGCCGAAGCGCTTCAGCTTCGCGCCCATGTCGCCGAGAATCTTGCGGCCGAGCAGGTCCAGCGCCTGAATCGAATTCGTACCCTCGTAAATCATGTTGATGCGCGCATCGCGGACATATTGCTCCATGCCCCATTCGGAAATGAAGCCGTGGCCGCCGTAAATCTGCATCGCGAGATTGGTGCCCTCGAATGCGTTATCCGTCAGGAACGCCTTGATCACCGGCGTCAGAAGCGCAACGAAATCCGCCGCCTCACGGCGCACCGTTTCGTCTTCGTGCGACAGCTCCTTGTCGATATTGAGCGCCGCCCAATACGCGAATGCGCGGCCGGCTTCGGCATACGCTTTCTGCGTGAGCAGCATGCGACGCACGTCCGGATGCACGATGATCGGATCGGCAGGCTTGTCCGGCGCCTTCGGACCCGTGAGCGAGCGCATCTGCAAGCGCTCTTTCGCGTAGGCGAGCGAGTTCTGATACGCGACTTCCGTCAGCCCGAGGCCCTGCATGCCGACGCCCAGGCGCGCCGCGTTCATCATCACGAACATGGCATTCAAGCCCTTGTTCGCCTCGCCGACGAGCCAGCCCTTCGCGCCGTCCAGATTCATCACGCACGTCGCGTTGCCGTGGATTCCCATCTTGTGCTCGATCGAGCCGCACTTGATGCCGTTGCGTTCGCCCGGCGCGCCGCTCGCGTCCGGCACGAATTTCGGCACGATGAAAAGCGAAATGCCCTTCGTGCCCGCCGGCGCGCCCGGCAGACGCGCGAGCACCAGATGGACGATGTTCTCGGCCATGTCGTGCTCGCCGCTCGAGATGAAAATCTTCGTGCCGGTGAGCGCGTAAGAACCGTCGGAATTGGGTTCGGCCTTCGTGCGCAGAATGCCGAGGTCGGTGCCGCACTGCGGCTCGGTCAGGCACATCGTACCGGTCCACACGCCCTCGACGAGCTTCGGCAGATAAACCGATTTCTGCTCCGGCGTGCCATGCGCGTGCAGGCACTCGTATGCGCCGTGCGACAGGCCCGGGTACATCGTCCAGGCCTGATTCGCCGAATTCAGCATCTCGTAGAGCGCGTTGTTGACGAACGCGGGCAGCCCTTGCCCGCCATATTCGGGATCGCAGCCGAGCGCGGGCCAGCCCGCCTCCACATATTGGCGATACGCCTCCCTGAAGCCCGACGGCGTCTTAACGACGCCGTCGCCTTCATACGTGCAGCCCTCGCGGTCGCCGCTCTGGTTAAGCGGGAACACGACTTCGGAGCAGAACTTGCCGGCTTCCTCGAGCACCTGATTGATGGTGTCCGCGTCCAGCTCGGCATGCTTCGGCATGCGCTTCAGTTCGGCTTCGACGTTTAGCAGTTCGTGCAGCACGAACTGCATGTCGCGCAAAGGGGCGGCGTACTGTCCCATGAGTCTCTCCAGTTTCTTCCAGCTTGTGTTGCGCGCCGTCGAACCCTTGGGACGATTCGATCGGCGCCGCTAACGGCTGCCGGTTTGATGCGAAGTTAAATTCGTGGTCGCACTCGCGGCTGCGTGCGGGCCAGGCTCGCCGACTTCGCGCGCGCTGCCATCGCCAGACGAGTCCGACGCCTGATATGAAACGATCGTCTTTTCCAGCGCGTCCCGCATCAGTTGCACCGCTCCGGGCAAATGCAGGAAGCGCGCGTCGTGATGCAGGCCGAGCGTAAAGCTGTACAACTCGAAGAGCATCAGTTGCGGGTCCGTGTCCGCTTTCAGATGCCCTTCTTCCTTCGACTGGCGTATCGCCCGCAAAAGCGCCTCGCGCCAGGTGGTCACGCTGCTGACGAGTTGCTCGCGCACCGCGCTCGCCGCCCGGTCGTCATACTCCACTGCGCCGCTGATATAGATGCAGCCGGTGGTCACTTCCTCGATGCGCTTTTCCATCCAGCGGCTCATCATGGCCCGCAATCGCGGCAGGCCGCGCGCCTCGCGCAGACTCGGGAAAAACACTTCGTCCTCGAACCGGCGGTGGTACTCGCGCACCACTTCCACCTGCAAGTCCTCGCGCGAGCCGAAATGCGCGAAGACCCCGCTCTTGCTCATCTGCATCCGCTCGGCCAGAAGGCCGATGGTGAGTCCCTCCAGCCCGTCGCGGCTCGCCAGATCCAACGCTGCGTCGAGAATCGCGGCCCGCGTCTGTTCGCCTTTTCGCATGATCCTTACCGTCCTCTCGTGACCCCATTGAAAACGAACGGCCGTTCTATTATTGTGGCCGCCCGCTGCCGAAACAAGCAATTTATTAGAAACTCGTTTCTAAACCGCTCTCGCAGTCAATAGCATAAGTCTCAATATTGCCCGTCCCATTGTCGCTTTTTAGGATTGCACTGCCTCTCAGTGACTGCCCGGGTTCCCATTTTCTGGGAGCATTGCTTGACGTTTAGCAGGTATGTGGACAAATCAGCAGTAATTGGGCCGTCATTTGGCCGTCAATAGGCCCGTCAATCGTACTGTCCGATGGTGATCATCTTCATCATCACGCGATACGAGTTGTACGCAAGCCAGCTCAGAATTCGCTCCGTCACAGGCCGCGACGCATAGTGTTTTTCGTCGATCGGGCGGCCTTCGTCGAAGGCCTGGAGAATGGCGTCGTGCAATTGGGCGATTTCCGGGTGATTGACGAGGACCATGTTGGCCTCGTTGTTGAGGACGAGCGACAGCGCGTCGAGGTTCGATGAGCCGATGGTCGCCCAGTCCGCGTCCACGACAGCGACCTTGCCGTGCAACATCGTTTTCTCGTATTCGGCGATGCGCACGCCGTGCTTGAGCAGGTTGCCGTAGAGAAAAGGCGTGGCGTAATCGAGCGCGACGAACTCCTTGCGCCCGATCACGAGCGACACGCGCACGCCGCGCCGCGCCGCGTAGACGAGCGCGCGCCGCAGTTTGCGGCCCGGCATGAAGTAGGGATTGGCGAGCAGCACTTCGCGCTCGGCGTGCGCCATCGCGCGCAGATACGCCTTTTCGATGGCGCGCCGGTTCAGCAGACTGTCGCGCGCGACGAACGCGACGCAAGGCTGATCGACCGCGTGAATCTCGCCGAGCCGCGCGCGGCGCCGCGCACGCAGCGCGCGCCGCGAGCTCCAGCGGTTCTTTGGCGGCTCGGCGTCCGCTTCGCAGTTCGACCGACGCGGCTCGCGCGGTTTCACGCCGAGCCGGATGCGCTCCCACTGAAGCTCGAACGCGTCGCGTACGTCCTTGACAACCGGCCCTTGCGCTTCCATCGCGAAGTCCCAGCGCGGCTCCGTGAGGCGCGTGCCATTCTGGTCGTAGTCGTCGACGATATTGATGCCGCCGCAGAACGCGTAAGTGTCGTCGATCAGCGCGAGCTTGCGGTGCGTGCGCGAAAAGCCCAGTGGCCCGAACAGCAGATGCGGATTGTAAATTCGATGATCGACGCCGCCTTCCTTCCACTGCGCGAACATCGGCAGATCGCCCGCCGTGCCGATGCCATCGGTGATCACGCGCACGACGACGCCGCGCGTGGCCGCGCGCACGAGCGCATCGGAGATGGCGCGGCCGATGTCGTCGTTGGCGAAGATGTAGGTTTCGAGCGAAACGGAAGTCCGCGCGTTGTCGATGCGGCCGATGAGCGCCGGAAAGAACTCGACGCCGCCCTGGAATATCCGGACGTCGTTGCCCGCGGTGAAGCAAAAGCGCGGCGGGCGCCGTCCGGAAAAAAGCGCTTCACGCAGTCGCTTGAAGCTGCGCCGCGGACGCACAAAGATCATCGGCTATGCGCCGCGAGGCGCTCGGGCAATTGCAGGATCGCTTCGCGGTTGGACCACGAGAAACACCGGTCGGCGGCTTCGCGCAACGGCAGCCAGAGATGCGACGTGTGTTCGCGCGGCGCGAGCGTCACTTCCAGACAGTGCGGCACGCACAGGCTGAACTGGTGTTCGGTGTTGTGCGTGATACCTTCGGCGTAACGGTGCCGCCACTGCGGATAAATCTCGTACTCAATGCTGTGATGCCAGTTCAGAAGCGCGCCCTGCGGCACGAGCGGACTGCCGACGACAATGCCCGTCTCTTCCTGCACTTCGCGCGCGGCCGTTTCTTCCAGCGGCTCGTCGATGCGGTCCTTCGAACCCGTCACCGACTGCCAGAAGCCCGGATGATCCGCCCGCTCGATGATCAGCACGTCGAGGTCCGGCGTATGAATCACGACCAACACCGACTCGGGAATTTTGGGTGGCTTCTGCATGACCATGTGAGCGTGCGTGTCGTCTGTTTGCGTCAAAGACTGTAACGCAAAAAGCGAAAAAGGCGCACTCGGCGCCTTTTTCTTCACAACAATATCGACGCTTATTGCGTCTTCTGTTCGGGCTGACGCAGACGGATATGCAGTTCGCGCAACTGGCGCTCGTCGACTTCACTCGGCGCTTGCGTGAGCAGGTCTTGCGCGCGCTGCGTCTTCGGGAAGGCGATCACGTCGCGGATCGAATCGGCGCCCGACATCAGCGTGACGATGCGGTCCAGACCGAACGCGATACCGCCGTGCGGCGGCGCGCCGTACTGCAGCGCGTCGAGCAGGAAGCCGAACTTGAGACGCGCTTCTTCCGCGCCGATCTTCAGCGCGCGGAACACCTTGCTCTGCACGTCTTCCTGGAAGATACGCACCGACCCGCCGCCGATTTCCCAGCCGTTCAGCACCATGTCGTAGGCCTTCGCGAGACAGCGGCCCGGATCGGTTTCGAGGTATTCGAGGTGCTCGTCCTTCGGGCTCGTGAACGGGTGATGCGCGGCGACGTGGCGGTTCTCTTCCTCGTCGTACTCGAACATCGGGAAGTCGATGACCCACAGCGGCTTCCAGCCGGTTTCGATGAGGCCGTTCGCCTTGCCGAACTCCGAATGGCCGATCTTCAGGCGCAGCGCGCCGAGGCTGTCGTTCACGACCTTCGCGCGATCCGCCGCGAAGAAAATGATGTCGCCGTCTTCCGCGCCGGTGCGCTCCATGATCGCCGCGACCGCCGCGTCATGCAGATTCTTGACGATCGGGCTTTGCAGACCGTCGCGGCCCTTCGTCTTGTCATTGACCTTGATCCACGCCAGGCCCTTCGCGCCGTAGATGCGCACGAATTCCGTGTAGCCGTCGATATCCCCGCGCGACAGCTCGCCGCCCTTCGGCACGCGCAGCGCAGCGACGCGGCCGTCCTTCGAGTTCGCCGGCATGCTGAACACCTTGAAGTCGACGTCGCGAACGGCGTCGGTCAGGTCGGCGAATTCCAGCTTGACGCGCAGGTCGGGCTTGTCCGAACCGAAGCGGCGCATCGCTTCCGAATACAGCATGACCGGGAATTTCTCGGGCAGCGCCACGTCCATCGTTTCCTTGAACACATGACGGATCATGTTTTCGAACAGATCGCGGATTTCCTGCTCGGTCAGGAACGACGTTTCGCAGTCGATCTGCGTGAATTCCGGCTGACGGTCCGCGCGCAGGTCTTCGTCGCGGAAGCACTTGGTGATCTGGTAGTAACGGTCGAAGTTCGCGACCATCAACAATTGCTTGAACAGTTGCGGCGATTGCGGCAGCGCGAAGAACTGCCCGGCATTCACGCGCGACGGCACGAGATAATCGCGCGCGCCTTCCGGCGTGCTCTTCGTGAGCATCGGCGTTTCGATGTCGATAAAGCCTTCTGCGTCCAGATACTTGCGCACTTCCATCGCCACGCGATAACGCAGGCGCAGGTTCTTCTGCATCTGCGGACGGCGCAGGTCCAGCACGCGATGCGTGAGGCGCGTGGTTTCGGAGAGGTTGTCGTCGTCGAGCTGGAACGGCGGCGTCACCGACGCGTTCAGCACCGTGAGTTCGTGACACAGCACTTCGATCTTGCCGCTCGTCAGATTGGCGTTGACCGTGCCCTCGGGACGGCCGCGCACGACACCGACCACGCGCACGCAGAACTCGTTGCGCACGCCCTCGGCCACCTTGAACATCTCGGCGCGATCCGGATCGCAGACGACCTGCACGAGCCCTTCGCGATCTCGCAAGTCGATGAAGATAACGCCCCCGTGGTCGCGGCGGCGATGCACCCAGCCGCACAGCGAGACGGTTTGGCCCAGTTGGGCTTCGGTCACCAGACCGCAGTATTCAGATCGCATCGACATGATGTTGTGTCTTTCGTTGTTCGTTGATCAACGGCTCGCGCGCGGATCGGTGCTCTCGTCGGCCCGATTCGCTGCGCGCGCGCCGGCATTACATCGGCGGTTCGGTGGGGCGGCGGGCGGGCGCGACCGCCGACAGCGGCACGCTCGGAGCGGGGGCAACCACGCCCATCGAAACGATGTACTTCAGTGCGGCGTCGACGGTCATGTCCAGTTCGACGACTTCGCTTTTTGGCATCATCAGAAAGAAGCCGGATGTGGGGTTGGGCGTCGTCGGCACATAGACGCTCACATGGTCTTCCTTCAGATGGTTTAGCACGTCGCCGCCGGGAATGCCGGTCAAAAACCCGATCGTGTACGAGCCCTTGCGCGGATATTCGATTAGCAGCGCCTTGCGAAACGCATTGCCGCTCGACGAAAGCAGCGTGTCCGACACCTGCTTGACGCTCGTGTAGAGCGGGCCGACGACCGGAATGTGGCGAAGGATGGCGTCCCACCAGCCGACGAGCTTCTGCCCGACGAAATTCTGCGTGAACAGCCCGACGACGAAGATGAACGCGAGCGTCAGCACAGCGCCCAGGCCCGGCAGATGGAAACCGAAGAAGCGCTCCGGCTGCCATGCGGACGGCAAAAGGAGCAGCGTCTGATCCATGGTCCCGATCACGAGGCCGAGCACCCACAGCGTGATGGCAAGCGGCACCAGCACGAGGAGGCCGGTGAGGAACACGGTTTTCAGCGTAGTCTTTTTCGTGGTCACGTTGTGGTCGCTAGGGTGACGGGCGTCGGGTTGGCCGTGATCGACGCGCGATCATCGCGCGGTGGCTGACAGGCGGATCAACGAACGGGAGCGGGCGCGGTGCCTTGCGGCCCGAACCCGCGCCTTCGGTCCGATATGCGTCGCTATCGCCCTTCAGGCCGCGCTCGAAGGCGCTGCCGGAGCCGACGCGCCAGCGGCGGGTGCGGCGCTTTCGGTCTTCGGCGCATCGGACGATGCCGCGCCGCCTGCGCTCGCGCTATCGCCGGAATTCGAATTGCCTGAGGCAGACGGGGCGCTCTCGCCCGGCTTCGCCGCCGGCGCTCCGTTGTTGCTGCCGCCGCGGAAATCGGTGACATACCAGCCGGAGCCCTTCAACTGGAAACCTGCCGCGGTGACTTGCTTGGAAAACGCGTCTTTTCCGCAGGCGGGACATTGCGTGAGCGGTGCGTCGCTCAACTTTTGGAGCACGTCTTTTTCGTGGCCGCAGGATGCGCAGCGGTATGCGTAAATCGGCATGGCACTCTTCCTACAATGATCAGTCGACGCTTGCAAAGCCTTGAATTATAGCCGCAAACCGCATTCGACCCGCGCTTTTCGGGCACGCACGAACGCTGCGGCAATGTCGATAGATGAGGGCGAAGGCGACGAATTCAAGCGCGCCGCCAGGTCATCCAGCGCTCCCGGCCAGCGAAAACCGGAATCGAGCCGCTCACTTCGCGGTCCTCGATCAATTCGAAATCGCGCGCGAGCAGTGCATCGAGTTCGCCGCGCTCGATGCCGAACGGCGGGCCTTTGGGCGTCGCGCCGATGAAAAAGAAGCCGGCGAGCAGCGCGCCCGGCTGCAGCAGCGCGGCCATGCGCGTTGCATAGTCGGCCCAGCGCGCTTTTGGCAGCGCGCACAGAAATGCCCGCTCGTAGATCCAGTCCGGCGTGAAAGGCGGCTGATAGGCGAAGAAATCGGCCTCTTCGACGACGTTCGCATGCGCGCCCAGTTGCGCCCGCGCCGCCGCGACCGCGCTCGGCGAGAAATCGATCGCACGCACGCTCGCGCCGCGCTCGACAAGATATCGCGCTTCGTAGGCGCTGCCGCAGCCGGGAATCAGCACGTTCTTGGCGCGCGGCCCGGCGAGCGTCGCAACGAACGACCCGAACGCATCCGGCACGCCCGCCTGATCCCACGGCGTGAAGCCCTCGTCGAAGCGCTCGTCCCAGAAACCGGGCGAATTGGGATCGCGGTTGTCGAAAGACGGAACTTGCGCGTTGTTCGGATCGCTCATCGTTTCTCCTCGCGCCGGCATCGAAGCGCCGGCTCACGTGCTCACGGATGCCCCATCCACAGTTGCGCGATGACGGCGCCCGCTCCCGCCATCGCGGCCAGGCCGACGACGAGCAGCGTCGTCAGCAGACGATTCGTGCGCTTTTGCTGCGCGAGGAGCTGGCGCATCGTGTCGTCGTGGCTGGTTCGCGGCGCGTCGTGGTGCTCCGCGAGCAGATGGTGAATCAGCCGCGGCAATTGCGGAATCGTCTTGCTCCACTGCGGCGCCTCCATTTGCAAGCGCTCGTACCAGCCGCGCCAGCCGATCTGCTCGTTCATCCAGCGTTCGAGATACGGCTTCGCGGTCTTCCACAGATCGAGTTCGGGATCGAGCGACCGGCCGAGTCCTTCGACGTTCAGCATCGTTTTCTGCAGCAGGACGAGCTGCGGCTGAATCTCGACGTTGAAGCGGCGCGACGTCGAAAAAAGGCGCATCAGCACCTGGCCGAGCGAAATGTCCTTGAGCGCGCGATCGAAATACGGCTCGCAGACCGCGCGGATGGCGCTTTCCAGTTCCTCGACGCGCGTGCCCGGCGGCACCCAGCCGGATTCCAGATGCAGCGTCGCGACGCGGTGATAGTCGCGCTTGAAAAACGCGAGGAAGTTCTGCGCGAGATAGTTCTTATCGAAGTCCGACAACGCGCCGACGATGCCGAAATCCAGCGCGATGTATCGCCCGAAGGTCGCCGGATCGAGACTCACCTGGATATTGCCGGGGTGCATGTCCGCGTGGAAGAAGCCGTCGCGAAACACTTGCGTGAAGAAAATCTCGACGCCTTCGCGCGCGAGCTTCGGAATATCGACGCCCGCCGCGCGCAGCGTCTCGACCTGACTGATCGGCACGCCGACCATGCGCTCCATGACCAGCACGGCAGGCGCAGACAGGTCCCAGTACATCTCGGGCACGAGCAGCAGATCGAGGCCGAGGAAATTGCGGCGCAACTGGCTGCCGTTGGCCGCCTCGCGCATCAGATCGAGTTCGTCGTGCAGATATTTGTCGAACTCCGCGACCACTTCACGCGGCTTGAGCCGCCTGCCATCCGGCCAGAGACGCTCGGCCCAGATCGCGATGTCGCGCAAAAGCGCGAGGTCGGAATCGATCACGGGCAGCATGCCGGGCCGCAGCACCTTCACGGCGACGGGCTTGCCGGCATGCTCGCCGTGCTTGATCTTCGCGAAGTGCACCTGCGCGATGGACGCGCTCGCCACCGGCACGCGCTCGAAGTCGTCGAAAAGATGTTCGATGGGCGCGCCGAGCGACTTTTCGATGATCGAAACGGCGACGCCCGAGTCGAATGGCGGCACGCGGTCTTGCAGTTTCGCAAGCTCGTTGGCGATATCGACGGGCAAGAGATCGCGCCGCGTCGAAAGCACCTGGCCGAATTTCACGAAGATCGGTCCGAGGCTTTCGAGCGCGAGACGAAGCCGGATGCCGCGCTCGATATCGAAGCGGCGGCCGAACGTCGTCACGCGCATGAGGTAGCGCACGCGGCGGTCGTTGATGCCGCTCATGACCAGTTCGTCGAGGCCGAAGCGGACAATCGTGAAGAAAATCTTGAGGAAACGCAGAAAACGCATGGTCGGGATTCGCTTCAGCTCGTTATTTGCGCGAGTCGCGCACGGACTCGCCGTCAGTCCGCGCTGAAGCGCCGCGGTCCGACTGTGTCTGTTCGATTCGTTCGATTCGTTCGATGCGCTTCTCGACGCGCGCGAGCGCATCCCGCGCATGCGACAACTCCGCGTTGAACGCCGCGAGGGCGCTTTTACGCACCAGTTGCGGACGCTCGTCCAGCAAGTATTCGGCCACGGAATCCACCAGATTGCGGCCCGTGCGCTGCGCCTGCTCCTGAACCGTCCGCACGATGATGCCCAGACGATGCGCGGGCGCATCGCCGATTACGCGCGATAAATCTTCTTCCGGATCCCAGCGCAAATGCTCGGCGAGCTTGGCGAGCGTCGTCGCGAATTCGGCGTCGCCGTCGATGCGCACGTGCTTCATTACGGCCGCCTGTCCGCCTTGCAGGAACGCCGGCAGTGCATCGAACGGCACGGCGATCGCGACGTCGAACCGGCCGGCGTGCGCTTCGCTCGTCGCGGCGAAAAGGCCGTCCGCCTGAACGACGAGCGCGATCGTGAACGGCGCGCACGAGAGCTTCACGCACTTGCCGGCATACGGCTTGATGCGCTCGCGCGCCCACGGCTCGCGCACCAGAAGATGATTGACCGCCGCCGCGAACGCACCGGACGCGGTCTTCGTAGCGGAACCTATAGCAGGACGGGAGAATTCGTGTGCGTTCGTCATCGGCTCTGAAAGAAAAAACCCGTGCAAGCGGTCGCTTGCGCGGGTTCTATTCTACGGTCTAGGCGCTTCCCGCTCCGCGACGCGGAGCAACTTCTTGATGGACGCCACGCCACCGGACGGCGCTTCGGCGCGCGGCCTCAGCTCACTTGCTGGATACCCGCGAGCAGCCAGCCTTCGCTGCCGCCCTTCTGCTTCGACAGATTCCAGATTTCGACGAACGGCTCAGCCGCCGCCCCTTCCGATTCGCGAATCAGCCCGTGAAAGCGCACGCTCGCGAGATACTCGCTCCCGCGATCCTCGACGCCCAGCACGTCCGCGTTCAATTGGACGACATCCGTGCGATTCGGCGCGCCGCCGCGCGCGTCCACGTCGAGCTTCACTTCCGCGAACATTTCGGGCGTGGTGAATTCGCGAATGTCGTTGACGTTGCCGCGATCCCACGCGTCCTGGAGGCGCACGAAGTAGACCTTCGCGTTGCGCACGAACGCCTCGGTGTCGAAGCCCGCCGGAACGTTGGCCGGCGTTTGCACGGCGGGCGAGTCGATGTAATTCGCGCCGAAGCCCGTCGGCTGCGACGCGCGCGGCGGCTCCTGATTCAGCCCCGTGCGCGCCGATGCGCCATACGGCGACGCGCCCGCGTACGCCGGCGTCGAGTTGCCCTGACGCCTGCGCGTGAAGAAGCGGAACAGCATGACCGCCGCGAGCACGATGAGCGCGATCATGATCACATTGAACATCGCGCCGGCGAACGCGCCGCCGAGCCCGAAGTGCGACAGCAGCGCCGCGATGCCCAGACCCGCCGCAAGCCCGGCGACAGGACCGAGCCACCGATTGCGCGCGGGTTGCTGAACCGGAGGCGGCGCGGCGGGCGCGGGTTGCGCGCGCTGCGGCTGCGCTGCCTGGCTCGGGTACATGGGCTGCGACGGCGGCGTGGCCTGATGCTGCTGCGTGGCCGTCGCCGACTGACGGCCGAAGCTGCGGCCGCCGCCCATGCGACGCGCGTCTGCGTCATCCGCGAAGAGTGCGCCAGCCGCGATAACGCCAGCCAGCGTCAAGATTCCGGCCTTCCTGACAAGCGTGCTCAGGAAACCCCGGGTTTGGGGTAAGCGCGAATCGGACATATTGAATCCTTAAGAGAGAGGAACATCAGAATTTGATCCCGACGTGTAACGCTACCACGCCACCTGACAAATTGTAATATTCGACTCGATCCAGGCCCGCTTGTTCCATCATCGTTTTGAGCGTTTCCTGGTCCGGATGCATGCGAATGGACTCGGCCAGATACCGGTAGCTCTCTGCGTCCTTCGCCACTTTGTCGCCAAGCCACGGCAAAATCTTGAAACTGTAGATATCGTAGGGCTTCTTCAGCGGCTCCCAAACCTTCGAGAATTCCAGGACGAGCAGGCGGCCGCCCGGCTTGAGCACGCGCTGCATGTCGGCGAGCGCGCGCTCTTTGTGCGTCATGTTGCGAAGACCGAAGGCAACCGTCACCACATCGAAATAATTATCGGGGAACGGAATCTTTTCGGCATCGCACAGAAGCGTCGGGGTGATCACGCCCTTGTCGAGCAGACGGTCACGGCCCACGCGCAGCATCGATTCGTTGATGTCCGTGTGCCACACTTCGCCGGTCGGCCCGGCTTGCTTCGCGAACGCCATCGCCAGATCGCCCGTGCCGCCCGCGATGTCCAGCACCTTGGAACCGGCGCGCACCTTCGCCTGCCCGATCGTGAAGTGCTTCCAGATGCGATGCAGCCCGCCGGACATCAGGTCGTTCATCAGGTCGTAGTTGCTCGCGACGGAGTGGAACACGCCCGCCACCTTCTTCGCCTTGTCCTGCTCGTCGACCGTTTCGTATCCGAAGTGGGTCTTGCTCATAGCGCTCTTTCCTCGCCTGTTGTTCATTGTCAGCCTGCGCAATCGCCGCGCCGGCCATGCGGCTTCACGCCGCGCGTCGTTCGTTTCAGTGGCAATGACCGCCGGAAGGCTGCGCGGCCATCGGCGCGTCGCGCTCGAGGCCGGCGGCTTCGAGCTTGCCGAGATAGTCGCGCCAGAGCTGCTCCTGACGCGTCGCGAGATCGTAAAGAATGTCCCACGAATAGATGCCGGTGTTGTGGCCGTCGGAAAAATTCAACTGGAGCGCGTAATGTCCGACGGGCTCCACGCCGATAATGCCGACCTCGCGCTTGCCCGTCTGCAGCGTTTCCTGGCCCGGCCCGTGACCCTGCACTTCGGCGGAGGGCGAATAGACGCGCAGCAGTTCGAACGGCACGCGATACGACTCGCTCTCGCCGTATTGCAGTTCGAGCACGCGCGATTTGGAATGCAGAACGACGCCGGTTGGAATCGGCGTCGTCGATGTCAGTCCGCTCATGATGAGCCTTGCCTCTTGGGTTAGTGTTGGCCGAACGCCTGATTCAGCTCGTTGCGGATGGCTTCGCGCAGCAGCGTCGCCTGCGCGCGGCGCTTCGAAAGCTGCGCTTCCGAGACGGTGCGCTGACGCGGCGCCCAGATCGGCAGCGGAAAACGGGAATCGTTGGAAAAGCGCGGAATGACGTGCCAGTGGACGTGCGGCACCTGATTGCCCAGGCTCGCCAGATTGATTTTTTCGGGTACGAGCACGCGACGCATCGCGCGTTCGACGCCGTTGACAGCGCTCATCACCCGCGCGCGGTCGGCATCGGATAAATCCGACATTTCCGCGATATGCGCGCCCCAGATCACGCGGCACAAGCCCGGCCAGTCCGCCTCATCGGCGAGGACGACGCGCAACGCGTCGTCCGACCAGAGCACTTCGCCGCCGTCTTCACGGCAAAACACACAATCCATCTCGAACCTCTAGCGAATCAAACCTCGATTTCGCTATTACACCAGCACGCGCTCGATACCGCCATTGTTCGCGCGTTCGACGTACTGTTCCATCCAATTCTCGCCGAGCACCTTGCGCGCCATTTCCACGACGATATAGTCCGCCTCCACATTGGCGTCCTCGTTGTAGCGCGAGAGTCCCTGCAGGCAGGACGGGCAGCTCGTCAGGATCTTGACGTCCGTGCCGCTGGTCTGCGCGCCGTCGCCGGCCGAAAGCACCGAGCCGGGCGCCGCGCCCGCCGCGCCCGCGGACGCGTTCATCGGATTGATCGCGTTCGAGCCCGCAACCGCCGTGAGCGCAATGCCGCGCAGGTTCGCCGCGCCCTTGCGCACTTCCTCTTCCTTGCGAAAGCGCACTTGCGTCGCGATATCCGGCCGCGTCACCGCGAACGTGCCCGATTCGCCGCAGCAGCGATCGTTCTTCTGAATCTTGTAGCCGTCGTGCTGCGAGCCCATCAGATCGTTGACGAGCTTGACCGGGTCGATCGTCTTGATCGGCGAGTGACATGGATCGTGATACATGTAGCGCGTGCCTTTCACGCCTTCCAGCCTGATGTTTTTCTCCAGCAGGAATTCGTGAATGTCGATGATCCGGCAGCCGGGGAAAATCTTCTCGAATTCATAGCCCGCGAGCTGGTCGTAGCACGTTCCGCACGACACGACGACGGTCTTGATGTCGAGATAGTTCAGCGTATTGGCGACGCGATGGAACAGCACGCGGTTGTCCGTGACGATCTTCTCGGCCTTGTCGTACTGGCCCGCGCCGCGCTGCGGATAGCCGCAGCAGAGATAACCCGGCGGCAGCACGGTTTGCACGCCCGCTTCCCAGAGCATCGCCTGCGTCGCGAGGCCGACTTGCGAGAAAAGACGCTCCGAGCCGCAACCGGGGAAATAGAACACGGCTTCCGAATCGACGGTCGTCGTTTTCGGGTTGCGGATGATCGGAACGATCTTGTTGTCCTCGATATCCAGCAGCGCGCGCGCCGTTTTCTTCGGCAGATTGCCCGGCATCTTCTTGTTGACGAAGTGAATCACCTGCTGCACGACGGGCGGCTTGCCGGTCGTCGCGGGCGGATGCGCCGTCTGCTTCTTGACGAGCTTCTTCAGCACTTCGGTGCCGAGGCGCTGCGCCTTGTAGCCGACGCCCATCATCGCGGTGCGCGCGAGGTTGATGGTCTGCGGATTCGTCGCGTTGAGGAAGAACATGCCCGCCGCGTTGCCCGCGTTGAACTTCTTCTTGCCCATCTTGCGCAACAGGTTGCGCATGTTCATCGACACGTCGCCGAAATCGATCTTCACCGGGCACGGCGTCGCGCATTTGTGACAGACCGTGCAATGGTCGGCCACGTCGTTGAACTCGTCCCAATGCTTGATCGACACACCGCGGCGCGTCTGCTCTTCGTAGAGAAACGCCTCGACGAGCAGCGATGTCGCGAGAATCTTGTTGCGCGGGCTATAGAGCAGGTTCGCGCGCGGGACGTGCGTCGCGCACACCGGCTTGCACTTGCCGCAGCGCAGGCAGTCCTTGATGGAATCGGAGATCGCGCCGATATCCGACTGCTGCATGATGATGGACTCGTAGCCCATCAGCCCGAACGACGGCGTGTACGCGTTGCGCAGGTCCGCGCCTTCGAGCAGCTTGCCCGCGTTGAAACGCCCTTGCGGGTCCACGCGCTTCTTGTACGCGCGGAAATCGCCGATTTCCTCGTCCGTCAGAAATTCGAGCTTCGTGATGCCGATGCCGTGCTCGCCGGAAATCACGCCGTCCAGCGAACGCGCGAGCTTCATGATGCGCGCGACCGCGTGGTGCGCGTCCTGCAGCATCTCGTAGTTGTCGGAGTTGACGGGAATGTTCGTGTGGACGTTGCCATCGCCCGCGTGCATGTGGAGCGCGACGAACACGCGCCCGCGCAGCACTTGCTTGTGGATGGCCTGCGCTTCGTCGAGGATCGGCTTGAATTCGCCGCCGTTGAAAATCTGGCGCAGTTCCGCGCGAATCTCCTGCTTCCACGAAATGCGCAGCGTGCGGTCCTGCGCGAGATGGAACACGTTGGCGTCCGGCTGCGCGTCCACGCGATCGGCGAACTTCTCCGCGAACGCCTCGTAACCGAGCGTCACGAGATAGTGCTGCGCCTCGCGCAATGGCATGTCGAGCTTCTCGCCGACGAACGTCCAGCGTCCGCGCACGCGCTTGAGCAAGTCGAGCGCCTGCTGCACACGGTCTTCCAGCAATTCGGCGCTGGGAATCTCGTTGGCGTCGTCGCTCTTGCCGAGCGGCAGCTTGCCGTTGCGGAAGAACGTTTCGAGCGCGTCGAGCAGTTGCAGCTTGTTCTTGATCGACAGTTCGATGTTGATGCGCTCGATGCCGTCCGTGTACTCGCCCATGCGATTGAGCGGAATCACGACGTCTTCGTTGATCTTGAACGCGTTCGTGTGCTTCGCGATCGCCGCCGTGCGCGAGCGGTCGAGCCAGAAGCGCTTGCGCGCCTCGGCGCTCACCGCGACGAAGCCTTCGCCGCTCTTGCCGTTCGCCATGCGCACGACTTCGGACGTGGCGGCGGCGACGGCATCGGCGTCATTGCCGACGATGTCGCCTATCAGCACCATCTTCGGAAACGCGTTGCGCTTGCTTTTCGTCGCGTAACCGACCGCGCGCAGATAGCGCTCGTCGAGATGCTCGAGGCCCGCGAGAATCGCGCCGCCCTCTTTCGACGTTTCGAACAGATAGTCCTTGATCTCGACGATGCTCGGAATCGCGTCGCGCGCCTGGCCGAAAAATTCGAGGCAGACAGTGCGGGTGTGCGCGGGCATCTTGTGCAGAATCCAGCGCGCGGACGTGATGAGCCCGTCGCAGCCTTCCTTCTGCACGCCTGGCAGACCGGACAGAAACTTGTCGGTCACGTCCTTGCCGAGCCCTTCCTTGCGGAACGTGCGGCCAGCGATATCGAGGCTTTCCGTGCGAATGAGCTTCTCGCCCGGCGCGCGGTTGCCGTCGAACCAGTCGAGCCGGAAACGCGCCACTTCGATGTCGTGAATCTTGCCGAGATTGTGTTCGAGACGCGTGACTTCGAGCCAGTTGCCTTCGGGATCGACCATGCGCCACCACGCGAGATTGTCGAGCGCCGTGCCCCACAACACCGCTTTCTTGCCGCCCGCGTTCATCGCCACGTTTCCGCCGACGCACGACGCATCGAGCGATGTCGGGTCCACCGCGAACACGAAGCCCGCCTGCTCCGCCGCTTCCGTGACGCGCCGCGTGACGACGCCCGCGCCGGAAAGAATTGTCGCGACCTTCTGCTCGACGCCCGGCAGGTTCGTCATTTCGACAGGCCCGAGCTGCTCCAGCTTTTCCGTGTTGATGACCGCCGCGAACGGCGTGAGCGGAATCGCGCCGCCCGTGTAGCCGGTGCCGCCGCCGCGCGGAATCACGGTCAGGCCCAGTTCGAAACACGCCTTGATGAGACCGGCGATTTCCGCTTCCGTATCCGGCGTCAGCACGACGAACGGATATTCCACGCGCCAGTCGGTCGCGTCCGTCACATGAGACACGCGCGCGAGGCCGTCGAAGCGGATGTTGTCCTTCTGCGTCTGTCTGCCGAGCACGCGCGACGCGCGGCGGCGCAAATCCGCCATGCGGCCGAATTCGGAGGCGAAGTCGTCGACGGCGCGGCGCGCAGCGGCGATCAGCAACTGCACGCGCTGCGCGCGCTCGCGGCTGCCGGCTTCCTCGCCGTGCGCGGAAAGATCGGCGCTGCGGCGCTTTTCGATTTCCGTCAGACGGTGATTCAGCGCTTCGACGAGCATCGCGCGGCGCTTCGGATTGTCGAGCAGGTCGTCCTGCAGATACGGATTGCGGCGCACGGCCCAGATATCGCCGAGCACTTCGTACAGCATGCGCGCCGAGCGGCCGGTGCGGCGCTCGCCGCGCAGTTCGTCGAGCGCGGCCCACGCTTCGTCGCCGAGCAGCCGCATGACGATTTCGCGATCGGAAAACGACGTGTAGTTATAGGGAATTTCGCGCAGACGGGGCTCGACATCGAGCGCCAAGGCGGCATGGGCGCCGTTCGGATCGAAGGCTTGAGGTGCGTTCATGTTCGACGGTTCGGTGTATCGGCGCGCGCAGTGCGAAGCGCAAACGCCGACGATGCGCGGGGGGGCGCAGATTTTCGATTGAGACTTTTCTTTGCGAAGGCGGGCGATTCGTTGCGCAAGGCCACGCTCACGGCGACGCCTTCGATGTGCCCGAGATCAGCGCCACGATCGCGCATGGCGCGCGTGCCGCTCGCCCGCGGCGTGATGCTCGCGGGGGACGTGCGCCAGGAAATCGATCCGAAGCTGCCGGTGCATCTGCCGATCCTGATTGCTGATTCGTAAAAGGAAATTCTAACCCATCGCGAAAATCGCCGTTGCCGGCCGCCAGCACGACAAAGGGCCTTTCGCGCGCCCGTTTCGCCGCAGTTTGATGCTTTTGCGCGCTTTTCCTTATCCGACTGGTCGGTCTGCCCCGCGCCGGACCGCGCGAAGCCGGGAAAGTGCCTCTTTGCGGCTATCATTGATGGTTTCGCCCCGAAAAAGCGCAGCCGGTCTGCGTGACGAGTCCTCCGCATGAACCATCCCGACTATCTGAAGAAAGTGCTGACCGCGCGCGTCTACGATGTCGCGCGCGAAACCGAGCTCGAACCCGCGCGCAATCTGTCGGCGCGCCTGCGCAATTCCGTGTACCTCAAGCGCGAAGACAACCAGCCGGTGTTCTCGTTCAAGATTCGCGGCGCCTACAACAAGATGGCGAACCTGCCCGCGGACGTGCTGGCGCGCGGCGTCATCACGGCGTCGGCGGGCAATCACGCGCAGGGCGTCGCACTGTCGGCGGCGCGGCTCGGCTGCCGCGCGGTCATCGCGGTGCCGACGACCACGCCGCAGGTCAAAATCGACGCGATCCGCACGCACGGCGGCCCGACGGTCGAAGTGGTGCTCGCGGGCGAATCGTATAGCGACGCCTACGCGCGCGCCGTCGAGCTTCAGCAAGAGCGCGGCCTCACGTTCGTGCATCCGTTCGACGATCCCGACGTGATCGCGGGTCAAGGCACCGTCGCGATGGAGATTCTGCGTCAGCATCAGGGCCCGATTCACGCGATCTTCGTGCCGATCGGCGGCGGCGGGCTCGCGGCGGGCGTCGCGGCCTACGTGAAGGCGGTGCGCCCGGAAATCAGGGTGATCGGCGTGCAGACCGAGGATTCGTGCGCGATGGCGCGTTCCGTGAAAGCCGGCGAGCGCGTGACGCTTTCGGACGTGGGCCTCTTTTCGGACGGCACGGCGGTGAAACTCGTCGGCGAGGAGACGTTCCGCCTTTGCCACGAATTGCTCGACGACGTGCTGACCGTCGATACCGACGCGCTCTGCGCCGCGATCAAGGACGTCTTTCAGGACACGCGCAGCGTGCTGGAGCCGGCCGGCTCGCTCGCGGTCGCGGGTGCGAAGCTCTACGCGGAGCGCGAGGACATCGAAGGCGAGACGCTCGTCGCCGTGACGTCGGGCGCGAACATGAACTTCGACCGCATGCGCTTCGTCGCGGAGCGCGCGGAAGTCGGCGAGGCGCGCGAGGCTGTGTTCGCCGTGACGATTCCCGAAGAGCGCGGCAGCTTCAAGCGCTTTTGCGAACTCGTCGGCACGCGCAGCGTCACCGAGTTCAACTACCGGATCGCGGATGCGCGCGCCGCGCATATCTTCGTCGGCGTGCAGATCAAGTCGCGCAAGGAAACGGCGCAGATGATGTCCGCGTTCATCGAGCATGGCTTCGCCACCGTGGACCTCTCGCACGACGAACTCTCGAAGCAGCACATCCGCTATATGGTGGGCGGCCATTCGCCGCTCGCGCAGGACGAGCGCCTCTTGCGCTTCGAGTTTCCCGAGCGGCCCGGCGCGCTGATGAAGTTCCTCTCGTCGATGGCGCCGGAATGGAACATCAGCCTCTTCCACTATCGCAATCAGGGCGCGGATTACAGCTCGATTCTCGTCGGCATTCAGGTGCCGCAGTCGGACAACGCGGAATTCGAGCGCTTTCTCGCGACGCTCGGCTATCCGTGGTGGGACGAGCAGGCGAACCCGGTGTACAAGCTCTTTCTGGCTTGAGAGCGATGGCCTTCACGCTCGAAGACAAGCTCGTCGTCGCGATTTCGTCGCGCGCGCTCTTCGACTTCGAAGAAGAGAATCGCGTCTACGAAACCGGCGACCTCGCGCAGTACGAGGCGCTGCAACGCTCGCGCCTCGACAAGCCCGCGAAGCCGGGCGTCGCGTTCGGGCTGATCCGCAAGCTGCTTGCGCTCAATGCCGACGAACAGCGCGTCGAAGTGGTGATTCTCTCGCGCAGCGATCCGATCAGCGGCCTGCGTGCGTTTCATTCGTGCCGCGAGCATGGACTTGCCATCGAGCGCGGCGTGTTCACGCGCGGGCGCTCGCCGTTTGCGTACTTGAAACCGCTCTGTGCATCGCTATTTCTGTCGGCGAATCCGGAGGACGTGCGCGCCGCGCTCGCCGCCGGTTTTCCGGCGGCGCGCGTGCTGCCGGAAACGCCGCGTGCGGCGTCCCGTTATGCCGATGAAATCCGCATCGCGTTCGACGGCGACGCCGTGCTTTTTTCCGACGAAGCCGAGCGCGTATTTCAGGCCGACGGTTTGTCGGCGTTCGTCGGCCACGAAACCGACAAGCGCGATCTGCCGCTCCCCGGCGGGCCGCTCAAGCCGCTGCTCGCGGCGCTGAACAAGCTGCAACGCATCGCCGACGACAACGAGAAGGCGTCGTCGATGCATATCCGCACCGCGCTCGTCACGGCGCGCTCCGCTCCCGCGCACGAACGCGCGATCCGGACGCTGATGGCGTGGGACATCGAAATCGACGAAGCGATGTTTCTGGGCGGGCTGGACAAGGGCGAATTCCTGCGCGAATTCGAGCCCGACTTTTTCTTCGACGACCAAATCCGCCACTGCGAATCCGCTCGCGTCGTGACTGCGACGGGGCACGTTCTCAGCGGCATAGCGAACGCATCATGACACCCGAACAATCTCCGCTCGGCAAGGCCGTCAACTACACCGAACAGTACGATTCCTCGCTGCTCTTTCCGATCGACCGCAAGCGCGCCCGCGATTCGATCGGCGTTCCCGCGCGGCTGCCGTTCTTCGGCACCGACATCTGGAACGCCTACGAGCTTTCATGGCTCAACCGCAACGGCAAGCCGCAACTCGCGGTCGCGACGTTCTTCGTGTCGGCGGATTCGCCCAATATCGTCGAATCGAAGTCCTTCAAGCTGTATCTCGGCTCGTTCGCGCAGACGCGGTTCGCTTCCATCGACGATGTGCGCGCCGCCATCAAACGTGATGTTTCGGCTGTTTGCGGCGCGACGGTATCGGTGCAACTGACCGCGCCCGCCGACTTCGGCAAGCTGAAGATGGAGGAATTCGACGGCTTGTCGCTCGACCGGCTCGATCTCGATTGCGACGTGTATTCGCCGGACCCGGCGTTGCTTTCGGCGTCGCACGACGAAGCGCCCATCGACGAGACGCTCTTTTCCAACCTGCTGAAATCGAATTGCCCGGTGACGGGCCAGCCGGACTGGGGCAGCGTGCAGATTCGCTATTACGGCGGGCAGATCGATCACGCGGGATTGCTGCGGTATATCGTGTCGTACCGCGAGCACACCGGCTTCCACGAGCAATGCGTCGAGCGCATCTTCATGGACATCATGCGCGAATGCAAACCGGAGCGGCTCGCGGTCTATGCGCGTTATACGCGGCGCGGCGGACTGGATATCAATCCGTTTCGCACGAACTTCAATTTGCCGATGCCCGATAACGCGCGCCTCGCGCGGCAGTGATGGCAGGCGGCTTCGCACGCGAAGCCGCCCGAATGAGCGGAATCAGGCCGAAGGCTTCTTATAAGCGACGCAGTCGACCTCGACCTTGCAGTCGATCACCATCGACGACACCACGCATGCCCGCGCTGGCGGATTCGCGCCGAAGTACTCCTTGAACACCTTGTTGAACGAAGCGAAGTCGCGCGGATCGTCCAGCCACACGCCACAGCGCACCACATGCTCGGTGCCGTAGCCCGCTTCCTCGAGAATGGCGATCACGTTCTGAATCGTCTTGTGCGATTGCTCGACGATGCCGCCGTTGATCACCTCGCCGTCCTGCATCGGCGTCTGGCCCGACACGAAGAGCCAGCCATCGGCCTCGACCGCGCGTGCGAACGGCATATGCGCGCCGCCTTGCCCCTTGCCGCCTTCCACGCCATAACGCTTCATCTTTTCACTCCTTTCTAACGCAACAAGTCTTCAAAACGCGCCGGCTGCATCGAGCTTCGATGCCGCGCCGCGCGCCACGAAACGTCCCGCGCGCGCGCCGGTCACGGCCGCCTCGCGATACGTCAAAACGCCATTCACCCAGACCGCGTCGATGCCGTCGGCCGCTTGCTGCGGCTTCGCGAACGTCGCGGCATCGCGCACGCGCTCGGGATCGAATACGACCAGATCCGCGTGATAGCCCACCTTCACTTCGCCCCGCTCGGCCAGCCCGAAACGCCGCGCCGACAGGCTCGTCATCTTGCGCACCGCCTCTTCGAGCGTGATGAGCGCCGTATCGCGCGCATAGTGGCCGAGCACGCGCGGAAACGCGCCCCACAAGCGCGGATGCGGCAGCGGATCGTTGGGCAGGCCATCGGAGCCGACCATCGTCGCGGGATGCGAGAGGATGCGCCGCACGTCGTCCTCCGACATGTTGTGATACACCGCGCCCGCCGGCTGCAAACGCCTCGCGGCGTCCTGCTGGCTCACGTTCCATTCAGCCGCGACCTCGCGAATCAGCTTGCCCGCCATTTCGGGATGCGGCTCCGACCACGTAATCGTGATGTCGATATCGCCCGTCACCTGCTTCAAATCCAGCGTCGATGAACTTCGGTTGTACGGATAGCAGTCGCAGCCGACGGGCTGTCCGTCGCGCACCGTCTCCAGCGATTTCAGCACGTCCACGCTGCGCCCCCAGTTCGACGGCCCCGCACACTTCAGATGCGAAATCACCACCGGCACGCGCGCATGACGGCCCACGCGATACGCCTCGTCCATCGCATCGAGGATTGCGTCGAATTCGGTGCGCATGTGCGTCGTGTAGAGCGCGCCCGCTTTGCCGAGCGGTTCGGCCAGCGCCTGCACTTCCTCGGGAGGCGCATTGAACGCCGATCCATACGCGAGCCCGCTCGACAAGCCGAGCGCGCCGTTGGCGAGCGCTTCTTCCAGTTGCGCGCGCATGCCGGCGACTTCGTCGGCGCTCGCGGCGCGATCGAGCCGGTCCATGTGATTGCTGCGCAGCGCCGTGTGGCCGATCAGCGCGCCGACGTTCACGGCCGGGCGCGCGTCGTTGACGGCATCGACATAGGCGGCGAAGGTCGGGTACTTGAACGCGGCGGAATCGCCGAGCAGGTTCATCGGGTCGGGCGGATCGCCCTTCAACGTCACGGGCGACGCGCTGATTCCGCAATTGCCGACGATCACCGTCGTCACGCCCTGCGTGATCTTCGGCATCATCTGCGGCGAGCGGATGACGTGCGTGTCGTCGTGCGTGTGCACGTCGATGAAACCGGGCGCGAGCACCTTCCCGCGCGCGTCGAACACGTCGCCTGCGCGCCAGTGCGACAAGCCGCCCGGCGCGGCGATCGCGACGATGCGCCCGTCGCGCACCGCGACATCGCGCTCGACGGCGGGGGCGCCCGTGCCATCGATCACGCGCGCGCCGACGATCAACGTATCAGCCGTTTCCATGACTAATCTCCCAAAGGTTGACGCTCGCCGCCGCCGCGATGCGCGTCGAGCGCGTGCTTCATGCGGCGCAGCAGCTCGCGGCTTTTGTCGGCCTGTTTGACGGCCAGTTCGGTGACGAGCAGATCGAGCGCCATCAACATCGCGTAGCGCGACGACGACGGCTTGTAGATGAAATCCGTTTCGATCGCGATGACGGGAATCAGCCAGTCCGCGAGCGCGCCGAGCGGCGACGCGGGCGCGGTCAGCGCAATCACGCGCGCGCCGTACTCGCGCGCGAGCCGGCAGCTTTCGACCATCTCGGGCGTTTGCCCCGTCACCGACAGCGCGACGACGACATGTTCCTTCGAGAGCGTCGCGGCCACCATGCGCTGCAGCAAGCCGTCCTGGTACGACGCCACCGGCCGCCCGAGCCGCACGAGGCGAAAACGCATTTCGTCGGCGAGCGCGGTCGATCCGCCGCCCATGCCGAACACGTAGATCATCGACGCGGCGGCGAGCGCATCGGCGGCGGGCGCGATCGGCGCGGCGCAGAGCGCGCCCTGATTCTGCGCGAGCGTGGTTTGCACTTCGTCGAAGATGCGCGCGGCGAGCGAGTCGGGCACGGCGTCGCCGTCGGCCGGATCGCGTTTGAGAAAGCGCTGCCCGACCGCCGCGGCCTGCGCGAGCCGCAGCTTCAGTTCGCGCACGTCCTGACAGCCGACCGCCTTCGCGAAGCGCGTGACCGTCGCGATGCTGACGTTCGCCTCTTCCGCCAGCGCGCCGATGCTCGCCCGCGACGCGCCCGTGAGATCGTCGAGGATCAGCGCGGCGACTTTGCGCTCGGCGCTGCGCAATTCCGGCGCGCGTTCGGCAATGCGGGCGACGATATCGAAACTGAGCGGATCGGCATGACTGTTCATCGGGTTTACGAGAGGCGCGTGTTACTAAATAACATTTTATCGACGATGCTACTTTGGGTACTATAGTTCCGTCAACAGGCGCTTGTATCGAGCGCCGACAGAAAGGCATCTATTCGAACGATGGAGCAGCAGCACATGAAAGTTACAAACTATCAGAGCGCGACGATCGACCCGTTCGGCAAGGGTCTCGGCATGGTGCCGGGCACAGGCATCCAGCTAGGCGACGCCGGCCGCCTGCAATGGAACCTGCTCGACGAGGACGTGAGCCTGCCCGCCGCCGTGCTGTACGCGGAACGCATCGAGCACAACCTGAAGTGGATGCAGGCGTTCGTCGGCGAGTACGGCGTGAAGCTCGCGCCGCACGGCAAGACGACGATGGCGCCGCAGCTCTTTCGCCGACAGCTCGACACCGGCGCCTGGGGCATCACGCTCGCGACGGCGCATCAAGTGCGCGCGGCGTATCGCGGCGGCGTGCATCGCATCCTGATGGCCAATCAGCTCGTCGGCAAACGCAACATGGGCATGATCGCGGAACTGCTGACCGATCCGAATTTCGAGTTCTTCTGTCTCGTGGATTCGGCGGACGGCGTGGATCAACTCGGCGCGTTCTTTTCGGACGTGCGCAAGAAGTTGAACGTGCTCGTGGAACTGGGCGTGCCCGGCGGACGCACCGGCGTGCGCGACGATGCGCAGCGCGAAGCGGTACTCGCGGCCATCGCGCGGTGGCCGGGCGTCATCGAACTGGCGGGCGTGGAGTTGTACGAAGGCGTGCTGCAGGACGAATCGAAGGTGCGCGAATTCCTGAAGAGCGCGGTGGACGTCACGCGCAAGCTGATCGCGGAAGGCAGGATCGCGCGCAAGCCGGCCATTCTTTCGGGCGCGGGATCGGCGTGGTACGACGTCGTCGCCGACGAATTCGCCAAGGCGAACAGCGACGCCATCGAAGTCGTGCTGCGTCCCGGCTGCTATCTGACGCACGACGTCGGCATCTACAAGAAGGCGCAAAACGAAATTTTCGCGCGCAATCCGATCGCGAAGAAGATGGGGCAGGGTTTGAAGCCCGCGCTGCAGTTGTGGGCCTATGTGCAGTCGATTCCCGAGCCTGACCGCGCGATCATCGGTCTCGGCAAGCGCGATTCCGCGTTCGATGCCGGCATGCCGGAGCCGGCGAAGCATTATCGGCCCGGCAACGACGCGCCGCGCGACGTGTCAGCGGACGAAGGCTGGGAGATTTTCGGCCTGATGGATCAGCACGCGTATCTGCGCATCAAGCCGGGCGACGACGTGAAAGTGGGCGACATGATCGCGTTCGACATTTCGCATCCGTGCCTCACGTTCGACAAGTGGCGTCAGATTCTCGTCGTGGATCCGAAATATCGCGTGACGGAAGTGATCGAGACGTTCTTCTAAGCCTTGTCGCCGACGGTGGCCGCCGCGTTCGCCGCGGCCACTTCCTGAATGCGCGCTTCGAGCATGTGCAGCGCGCCCGAGAGCGCCTCGATGGCGTCGTCGGGCATCGCGGCCATCGTGTCGTGCAGGAACGCATTGCGGCGCGGCAGGCTTTCTTCGGCGGCGGCGCGGCCTTGCGCCGTCAGCGCGACGTTGGACACGCGATTGTCGCGCGCATCGACGCTGCGCACGACCCAGCCGAGCGCTTCCAGCGTCTTCAACTGGCGCGTGAGCGCGCCGGGATCGACGCGCAAACGCTCGACGAGCGTCTTCTGCGAGACCACGCCCGCGCGCTCGTGCAGCGCGAGCAGGATGCGCCAGCGCGGCATCGGCTGGCCGACCGCCGATTCGAACGCCGACATGAACGCGCGATACGTGCGCCCGAACTGTTGCACCACGGCGATACGGTCCTGTTCGTTCATGTCAGGGCTTCCATCTTTCGCTTTCATCTTTCTCACTCGGCGAGGATGACCGGTTCCTGCGGTCCTTTCAAGCGAACCGGCGGCACCCGGCGCGACTGCCACACCGAAATCACCGCGACCACCGCGGCAACCGCGAGACCGATGTGAATGGCGGCGACGAGCGCCTCGCGCGCCGCTTCGAGCAGCAGCGCGCCGTCATGACCCGCCGCCGCGAGCTGCGCGAGCAGCGTCTGTTGCCCTTCGTGATTGATGAGGATCTGCGGATCGGAGAGATCGCCGAACCAGCGCGTCGCGTGGTCCTTTTCCAGCGCGAGGCTCACGCCGCTCGCATAAAGATGGCTCACGAGCGTGCCGGTGAGCGCGGTGCCGATCATCCCGCCGATCATGCGCAGCGATTGCAGGAGCGCCGTCGCGATGCCGAGATGCTGGCGGCCCGCCGTCTGCTGCGCGAACACGGTGAGGTTCGGCATGACGAAGCCGAGTCCGAGCCCGCCGAGCAGCATGAACACGAGCAGCAGCCCGCGCGGCATCGCGTGCGTGGCGATCACCACGCCGAGACACGACACGGCGAGGCAGGCGAAGCCGATATAGAGCATCGGATTCGCGTTCGGCAGACGCGTGACGATGCGCCCGTTCAGGATGCTGCCGATCGTGATGAACACGACGAGCGGCGTAATCATCATGCCCGCGTCTTTCGGCGACATCCCGAAGCCGCCCTGAAAGAGCAGCGGCGCATAGAAAAGCAGCGAGAACATCGTGAAGCCGCCGAGCATCGCGAGCGTGAAAAGCGCAGCCAGGCTCTGATTGCGGAACATGTCGATGGGAAGGATCGCGTAGTCGCAGCGCATCTCCCATTTCCAGAGCGCGTAGCCAGCGATGACGCTCGCCGCCAGCAAGGCGATGCTCTCGGGACCGAGGCCGTGCTTCGGCAACAATTCGACGAACAATTGCAGCGCGCCGAGCGCGATGGCGATCAGGGCGGCGCCCGGCCAGTCGAGACGCATCTTGCCTTCGTGCGCGACGTGCCTCAGATGCGGCAGAAAGCGCCACACGAAAAAGAGCGACAGCACGCCGACCGGCAGATTGACGTAGAACACTGAACGCCAGCCGTAATACTGCGTGAGAATGCCGCCGAGCGACGGCCCGACCGCATTTGCGATGCCGAACGCGGAACTCATCAGCACTTGCCAGCGCAGACGCACGACGTTGTCGGGGAAGAGATCCGCGATGCACGCGAACGCCGTGCCGACGAGCATCCCGCCGCCGATGCCCTGCAAGCCGCGCGCGAGCACGAGGAACATCATGCTGTTGGCGAGCCCGCACAGCACCGAGGCGACCGTGAACACGACGATCGACGCGATCACGAAGGGCTTGCGGCCGTAGTAATCGCCGAGCCGCCCGAAAATGGGCACGGTGATGACGGATGTCAGAAGATAGGAAGTCGCCACCCACGCGTAGAGGTCGAAGCCCCTAAGCTCGGCGACGATAGTCGGCAGCGCGGTGCCGACGACCGTTTGGTCGAGTGCGACCAGCATGGTGACGAAGGAAATGCCCAGCATCGCCATGAGGGACTCGCGAAACGGCAGAACTTGCCCGCTCGAATGATGCGCGGCTGTATGAACGGCCATCTTTTGTAGACGCAATGATTGACTAGTCAACGGAAAGTGAATCATAGCACGCTGTTGCGCTCTAAGTTGCGTGGTCAATCACTCATTCCGGATCAAGAAACAAAGCATGGAACCGACGCCCATCATCACTTCGCCGCTCACGCCCGAGGACTTCGCCGCCCTCTCCCGCGCCAAGGAAGCGCTCGAAAGCCCGTCGCTGACGATGAAGCTCGCGAGCGTCATCGGCGCGCCGATTGAAAAACTGATGGGCCGCCTGCCCGGTGCCGCGCAGGAAAAGGTCGACGAGGCCACGCAGCTCGCGCTGCGAAAGTGCCTGCAGCTCGCGCTGCGCACGCTCGGCAAAGGCGCGCCCGCCGATTCGCTGCTCGCGCCGCCGCCCGACAAGCCCAGCAATTTCCTGCACAAGCTGGCCGTCGCGACGACCGGCGCGGCGGGTGGCGCGTTCGGACTGCTCGCGCTTCCGGTCGAATTGCCTGTCACGACGACGCTCATGTTTCGCTCGATTTGCGACATCGCGCGCAGCGAGGGCGAGGACGTGCATCGCGTGGAAACGCAGCTTCAGTGCATGATGGTGCTCGGCATGGGCGGCACGCGTCGCGACGACGACAACGCCGACCTCGGCTACTTCATCGTGCGCGGCGCGCTCGCGCAATCGGTGTCGCGCGCGACGACCGAGATCACGGCGAAGGGACTTGGCGGCCACGGATCGACGGCGCTCCTCAAGTTTCTCCAGACCATCGCCTCGCGCTTCTCCGTGCAGGTCAGCGAACAGGTCGCCGCCAAGTCGATTCCGGCCATCGGCGCGGTGCTGGGCGCGATGGTCAACACGGTGTTCATCGACCATTTCCAGCAGATGGCGCACGGACACTTCACCGTGCGGCGCCTGGAACGCCAGTACGGGACGGCGGCGGTCGAGCGCGCGTATCAGACGATCGAGGTGATGGGCGCGCGATGATCGCGTGCCGGCGCGGTGGCGACTTCGCCGATGAAGCGCCCCGCGAGCGCGAGCGCCTCGCGCGCCTCGGGCATGAACGGCGCCCATATCTGGAAGATGTGCGGCACGTTGCGCCACAGTTGCAACTCGGCGCGAACGCCCGCCGCGCGCGCTTTTTCGACGACGCGAGTGGAGTCGTCGAGCAGCAATTCGGTATCGCCCGCCTGAATCAGCAGCGGCGGCAAGCCGTCGAAACGGCCGAAGAGCGGCGACGCGTAGGGATGCGTGGCGTCGGCATCGCCGAGATATTGCGCAGCGACCTGCGGAAACACTGCGGCGTGGAACATGGGATCGCGGCCCTCGTTCGTCCGCATCGACGCGCCGCTGCACGTCAGATCCGTCCACGGAGAGAAAAGCACGCCGCCTGCGGGAAGCGGGTCGCCCGCATCGCGCAGCGCGACCAACGTGGCGAGCGCGAGACCGCCGCCGGCTGAATCCCCGGCGATGATCGTGGCTTCGGGCGCGATGCCATCGGCGAGCAACGCGCGATAGGCGGCGACGGCGTCATCCACGGCGGCGGGAAAGCGGTGCTCGGGCGCGAGGCGGTAATCGAGCGAGAAGACGTTCGCCCGCGCGCGCACCGCGAGTCCGAAGCTGATCGCGCGATGACTGCGCGGCGAGCAGAAGTAATAGCCGCCGCCGTGCAAGTACAGAATCGTCCGGCGCGATGTGGCGTTGCGCAGCCATTCGCCGTCATCGCCGGTCTGAAGACGCCAGCCATCGGGCACGCCCGGCGACCATAAGCGACGCGACGTGTACGCGCGGGCTCGCCCGACGTCGAGTTCGGGCTTGGCCGTCTCCGGGCGCATGCGGCGCCGCACTGCCCAGCACGCGAGCGCGCTTTGCCAGCTCATCGTTCGCTGGAGCCTAGTTGGACGGCATCACCTGACCGCGAATCTCCCCGGTCGGGTTCTCCTGCGTATGAATATTGAAGTACCACTGGCCGCCCATCAGATCGGCGACTTGCTGCTCGGTAAGCGTCGCCCGACCTTTCATCGGGCTCGCGAGCGCGCGCTTGTCGACGGGAACCTGCACCTTTGCGTTCTGGCCGACGGGCGCCGGGCCGTGGAAGTGCGCCATCGTGACGGGACCGGAGAGGTCGGCGTAGGTCGCGGTCCACGTCAGGACCTTGCTGTCGGTGTCGAAGGTGGCGTCGAGCGTGCCGTGTCCCTTGCTGACGCGCGGCGGAACTTCGCTCGATGGCTGAAGGTTGGCTTTCAGCGCGACGGTGTCGGCGTGAGCGGCGTTCGAGCCGAGAAGCGCGAGGATGAATGCTGCGGTTACTACTGGACTGCGCGTCGAGATCATTCCCGGTCTCCTTTTTCTCGCGAGCCGGCGCGGTGGGGATGCGTTGGTCGCATCGTGAATGGTAGTGCATCCGGATGGGAGGCGCAGTTCGCTGCTTCCTCGACCGGTAAACGCAGAAAGGGCGCCTTGCGGCGCCCTTTCCTTGCTAGCTTGCTACGGCTTGGTACTGCTTAAGCCGATTTAGAAGCGGTGACGGATACCGGTCGTCACGAGAAGCTGACGGCTGCTCGACGAGGGGCCGGTCGCGCCGTTGATGCTTGCCACCGGATACTGTCCTTCCGGCAGACCGCTGGCGATTTGCATCACGCCTTCAGCATAGATGTCCGTGCGCTTCGACAGTGCGTAGTCCGTTTGCAGACCGAATTGGTGATAACGGACGCGGGTCGATTCCAGCGAATTGTTGGTCTTCGCGTTCGTGAACGTGTACGCAGCACCCAGCGACAACGCCGGCGTCATTGCATAGCGAGCGTTGAGTTCGTAGTTGTTGACGATGTTGGAGAAGTCGTACAACGCGTTGTTGTTGTCTTCGCGAGTCTGCGTCCACAACAGACCAAACGTCATCGCGCCAGCCGAGAAGCTGCCGCCTGCGCCGAACGTGCGCAGACGTTCGGTCGACATGAAGGCGGAGGTAAGCGGCGTCGCGACGTCTTCCGTAATCGCTCCGTCACCGTTTGCATTCAGGCCGTTTGCCTGCGTATAAGCTGCGCCGACCTTGAACGGACCGTTCGCGTAACCAGCGCCCAGGCTGTATGCACGGTTGTCCGCGAAGCCACCGGACGTGTTCGAGAACGCGTAAGCGCCGGCGAACGACAGACCTGCGTAGTTAGCGCTGACGAACTTCACCGAGTTGTTGACACGGAAAGCGTCGCCATCGAGGTTGTCCAGGTCGCCCGGGTGAGCGAAGTACTTGCCGCCCCAGGTACCCGTTGCGCTTACCGGGCCGAGGTAATCCGCCACGGCGTCCGTCTGACGGCCCAGCGTCACCGTGCCGGCTTGCGTCGACAGACCGACATAGGCTTGGCGACCGAACATGCGGCCATCGGTGCTCTTTCCGTTTGCAACGTCGAAACCGCTTTCCAGGCGGAAAATCGCCTTCATGCCGCCGCCCAGATCTTCGGCGCCGCGCAGGCCCCAACGGCTCATTTGGGCGTTGCCGCCGCTCATGCTCCACGAGTTGTTCTTGTAGTGGTCGGCATCAATCGGTGCCTGAACGTTGTTCACATACGTGAAGCCCGCATCGACCAGGCCATACAGCGTAACGCTGCTCTGCGCGCTGGCAGCGGTCGCAAACGATGCAGCCACGGCCGCTACAATCAGAGTCTTTTTCATGTGTGTTCCTTTGAAAGAGTCGTATGACTCGATAGGGTTGCTCGCGGCGTCACGACATCTCGGGATCGACTCCCTTCGTATGCCTTTCGCCGATATTCGGCAGCCCAAAGTTTATGGCCCGCCTTTTTGCAGCCACCACCCCACGAACACACAAAAATATTTTCGAAAAATTCGAAAAGTGCAATTTCAATATGAGTAAACGCTTAGGCCGCCTGCACTTACCGCAGCGGTGAAATCTTGCCTCGCTCACGCGATCGCCCTGCGAGTTGCGGACATGCGACAGTGGTCTCATAACCACACGCCGTCACAGTCGGACTGCTCCGATTACCTTGCTCGACGGACACCATTAACATCGCGCACGCGAGAGCGACGCTGTCTGCGCTCCATCCATCAAGCAAAGAGCGCCGTCCATCGCTCGCAAGGTTGTCCGTAACATGAACCAACTCCAGGCGATGCGCGTCTTCCTCAAAGTCGCCGAAACCGAGTCCTTCGGCCGCGCGGCCGCGGCGCTCGATCTCTCCAACGCCGTCATCACGCGTTATGTCTCGTTGCTCGAGACACACCTCAACACGCGCTTGCTGAACCGCACCACCCGCAGCTTGTCGCTCACCGAAGCCGGCAGGGCGTATGCCGATGGCTGTCGCGCGGTGATCGAACAGGTGGAATCCATCGAAGCGGCAGTGGCGAAAAGTTCCGTCGATCCGTCAGGAACGCTGAAGATCGTCGCATCGGCGTCGTTCTCGCTGCTGGAACTGACGCCCATGCTGCGCGCCTATCGCGACCGTTATCCGAGCGTCAAGCTGCGTCTCACGCTGTTGCATCGTCCGGTCGATCTCGTCGACGAAGGCTTCGATGCCGGCATCGTCGTGCCGCATCTGGTGAACAGCGGTACGCTCATCAACCGGCCGTTGTTTAAGGTGGCGGCGGCGCTCATCGCGTCGCCCGACTATCTGCACCGGCGCGGCACGCCTGCGCGACCGTCCGCGCTGTCGAAACACGACTTCGTCGCGCCGTCCGCCGACATGCACGGCTCGACGTGGACGTTCGTCGGTCCGTCGGGCGTACAGGAAAACGTGTCGCTGGATCCGGCTTATACGGTGAACAGTTCGCCCATGCTGCGGCAGGCGGCGCTCTGCGGCATGGGCGTGGCCGTGCTGCCTCTCAGTTACGTGACGGGCGACATCGAGACCGGCGCGCTGGTGCGCCTGTTTCCGGGCCATACGGTCAAGGACGCGGACAAGGAAGTGTCGATCGTCTATCCGGGGCGCCGGCACGTTTCCGCGAAGACGCGCTCGTTCGTGGATTTCGCGCTCGCGTACTTTCGAGATCGCGTGCCCGCCGAACCGGGCGTGGCCGGCGCAGCGGATTAGCGGCCCAGCGCAAGGAAAAGCGCGATGCGTGGACATCGCGCTTTGGCCGCACTATGCGATGGCGGCGCCCTTCGCCTCGATGCGCTCGAGCAGCGCGGTGCATCGTTCGATCAGTGCCCTGCCGTCGCGCCGCCAGGCATCGCGGTCCTTCTTCGGCAAATCGCGTCGGAACGCCTCCAGCGCCGCGAGCAACGGACGATATTGCAGCACGCTCACGGCGCCCACCACGCGATGATGCCACTCGCGCAGATGCTCGACGGTGCCATGTTCCAGCAGCGGCTCGAGCGCTTTTAGATCGTCGCGGAACGAAGAAACGAAGGCGTCCAGCAGCGCCTTCACCGTCGCCTCGCTGCCCCATAACTGAGCCATGGCGCTCAGGTCCAGTTCGTCGTCATCGCCGCGTTTCGGCTCGAACGCGCGGTGCCGCTGCGCTTCGTGCCGCTGATCGGCGCGCTCAGGCGTTTTCCATCGGTTCAGATGCTCGCGCAACGTGGCAAGACGCGTCGGCTTGACGAGGCAATCGTCCATGCCCGCCTCGCGGCAACGTGTCAACTCGGACGCGGACGTGCTCGCGGTAATGGCGAGAATCGGCAGGCGCGCCGCCCTGCCGCGCTCCTTCGCGCGAACGCGCCTCGCCAGTTCGTAGCCGGTCATGTTCGGCATATGACAATCGGTGATGAGAAAGCCGTAGCGCGTCGTCTCGAGCGCCGCGAGCGCCTCGACGCCGTCCTGCACGACATCGCATGCGAAGCCGAGCAGCGAAAGCTGATGCCGGATCAACTCCTGATTCACCGGATGGTCTTCGGCAACGAGCACGAGATTGCCGCTGTGCAGCGCCTGTTCGCGGCACGGCGGCTCCATCCGCCCTGCCGGAGCGAGCGTTGCGCGCACGGCGACCTGCGGCATGCCCGTCAGCGCCGCGACGCACGCCGCGCCCAGCCCGCGCCACGACAGCGGGTTCACGCTCACGCGGATGTGGTCCTCGAGAATGCGATAGCCGGTCGGCTTCGGTTTCTCGGTGACGTGGATCACGCGCGATCCGAGCGGCAGCGACGCCTTGCGCGTTTCGCTGAAGAAAACGAGATCGACGCCATCGAACGTGTGGATGTCGCGCAGCCGCGCGTCGTCAGGCGCAATGCGCTCCAGTTCCAGTCCGAGCGCCTGACCGTGACCGAGCAGCGCGCTCGCGACTCCGTTGTCTTCGACCGCGACGATGCCGCGCCGGCCGCGCAGTCCGTCCATCTGATAGTGCTGCATCTCGACGGGCATCCTGAGCCGAACGGTCATCGACGTGCCCGTGCCGACTTCGCTTCGCAGCGCAAGCGTGCCGCCCATGAGATCGACGAGGCGGTTGCAGATCGTAAGCCCGAGGCCCGTGCCGCCGAAGCGACGCGTGGTCGACGTCTCCGCCTGGACGAACGGCTCGAAAAGTCTCTCCTGCGCCGCCGGATCGATGCCGATGCCCGTATCGCTCACGCACAGTTCGATCACCTGCTCCGCGCCGCGCGCTTGCACCGCGCTCACGTGCACCGCGACTTCGCCCTTGTTGGTGAACTTGATCGCGTTGCTCATCAGATTGAAGAGAATCTGACGCAGGCGCACGCTGTCGCAGCGCAGGGACGCGGCCACGTCCGGCGCGACTTCCACGCGCACCCGCAAGCCTTTCTCGTGCGCGCGCCCGGCGAGCAGGCCGACGGCGTTATCCACGAGTTCCCGCAAGTCGATCGGTGTCGATTCGATCGAGAGGCGCCCGGCTTCGATCTTCGTGTAATCGAGTAGGTCGTCGAGAATCTGCAGCAGCGCGCCCGCGGAGTCCTGAATCATGCCGAGCATCTGCGACTGATCCGCATTGAGCGGCGTGTTTTCCATGACTTCGACGAGTCCGAGCACGCCATTCATCGGCGTGCGAATCTCGTGACTCATCATCGCGAGGAAGTCGTCCTTCGCGCGCGACGCCGCCTCCGCTGCGTCGCGCGCACGCGCGAGTTCTTCGGCTCGCGCGTGTTCGACGCTCGCATCGGCCCAATAGCCGCTCCACACAACCGAGCCGTCTTCCTCGCGGTGGGCGACGAGGTCCGCGCGTATCCACCGGAGCGTGCCCTTGACGGCGGAGCGGAACTCGGTGTGCACCGGCTCCAGCGTGCGCGACGACGCTTCGATCTCTTCGAGCAGGCGGCCGCTGTCCGCTGCATCGACGTGTCGAAGGACGTTGGTCGGATCGTCGGCAAGCGCGGCGAGGTCGAGGCCCAGTAACTGCCGCGTGTCCCCGTCGATATAGGGAAGGCTGTATCTGCCATTGCTCGTCCGGCGCAACTGGAACACGACGGCGGGCAATGACCGCGTGACGTCCTGCAGGCGCTGCTCGGTCTCGCGCGCGCGCAGTTCGGCGTCGCGGATATCGGTGATGTCGATCATCGTCCCCACGACGCCCACGCGCTCGCCGTTGGACGAGGAGAACGCGCCCGTCCAGAAGAGGCCATAACGCGCGCGGCCGCGGCTGTCGACGAATTCGGCTTCGATCTGATGACGCTTGCCGGAATTGAGCGTTGCCGCGGAGATATCGTCGAGCAGACGGCTCGGCCCCTCGCCCCACGCGCCGACTTCGACGCAATCGCGCCCGATAATGTCCTCTCGCCGCACGCCGAGCGTCTCCTCGAACGCCCGGTTGACAGCGATATACCGATTCTCCGTGTCCTTCGCGACAAGCGGATATGGAACCACCTCCATCATCGTCTGCTGAAAACTGAGCTGGGTGGCGAGGCGTTGTTCGGTCAGGACGCGCCGGTTCATCTCGCGCTGGAGAAGCAGGAATGCGCGCAGCGTGACCAGCAGCACCGCGGCCACGCCGATGAGTATGGGCAGCAGGCGCAGCGCGCTGATGCCGGCAGAACGAGGGACCCCTTGTGCGACCGTCTGCTGCAAGGGGCGCAAGACATCGTGACTCTTATCCAATGATGCGTGCTGCGCGCCCGCGACCAGATGAGAAGGCGTTGACGGATTCCGGTCGGACGCCCAAACATCGCGCGCGCCCGCAAGACCGAAGGCGGATGCAAGGATACAAACGACGAACCAGTAACGCGCCAGCAAGGATCTCATCTCGGCTCTCTGGGAAGTAGGCGCTCGGGCGCCGGGCGACGGCGCAGCGATGGCAAAACTTAAGAGTCTGACCGTGCGTGCGGCCGAGGAGAATCGGAGGTGTCCGAAATAATTCTTAGGACGCTCCGAAAATGCGCAGTTACGTGGCTTAGACGAGTCCGACCTGACGCAAGTATTCGACGAGTTCCGTTTCCGTATCCAGGCCGAGCTTGCGCATGCCGCTTCTCTTCTGCGTTGCGATGGTTTTGCTGCTCCGGCCGAAATGCTTGGCGATCTCGTGGATCAGAAGCCCGCTCGCGTACAGACGGAAGACTTCCCACTCGCGCTTGCTGAGGACTCCGGCGCGCGCAGGCGACGCACCCGGAAGCCCGTTCAGTGCCTGCGCGACCGACGGCGAAAGAAATGAGCCACCGCCCCGCGTGACCGTGACGGCGTCCATCAGGCATTCCAGCGGATCGCGCTTGTCGACGATTCCGTCGATACCCAACTGAAGCAAGCCCGCGAGCATCCGGCTATGGGAAATCATCGTCACCACGATGACTTTCGGGCGCCGCTCCTGCCACGACAGACGCCTGAGAAACGCGATCGAATTGCTCTCGCCATCGATGCCGCGCATGCCGATGTCCGCGAAGACGTAATCGCATGGCGCGGCGTCGAGTGCCTCGGCGAGTCCGAGCGTGTCATGAGCCGTGGCGACTACTTCTATTGCACCGTCGCGCTCGAGAAAGCATTGAATGCCCTTTACGACGGCGGAATGATCGTCCGCGATAATGGCCCTCAGCGGCGATGTCTGTCTCATATCTTTTTAGTTCTGATTCGAGCGAGCAGCAGTTTTCGGCATGAACCCCGCTGGCTCTGTGCGAGTCGAAAAGTCGGAACCGGGATATTTCCCGTATTCCTTAAATCAGATCGCTGTCTGCGATAAAGCGGAAAAGATCGGCGTCCGTGGACAAATCGAGCTTTCGCATTGCGGCACATTTTTGCGCGCTGATGGTCTTCACGCTGCGTCCCAATTCTTTCGCGATTTCGGTGACGTTCGAACCGCGCGCATAGCGCTCGATGACTTCGAGTTCGCGACCGGTCAGCCGCTGGCGAATGAAGCGCGCGCGGCTTTCCACATTCGCGACGGCGAGCGTGCGGCGAATGGCCGGCCCGAGATAGGTTTCGTTCGCGAGCGCCGAAACGATGGCGACGTAAATGAGGTCGAGCCGGTCTTCCTTGCTCAGGAACGCATGCGCGCCGGCCTCCAATGCTTGCCTGACGAGCGCGGGACTATCGCTGCGCGAAAGGACGACGATTCTAACTTCCGGATAAGCATGCGCAATATGTTGAATCATGGGTACGCCATCGCCATACCGGCCGCCTGGCATATAAAAATCCACGATAACGACGTCACATTCGCTGCGAGCAAGCGACTCGTCCAATTGCGTTGAATCCGCACTGCGGCTCACGACTTCCACATTAGGGAAGTTCCCCGCAAGCCCCTCGATTGCGAGTGTGACAAGCGGATGATCGTCCGCTATGGCCAGCCTTATCCGCTTTGCGTGCGAAAAAAGGTGGCTCTCATTCCCGAATTCCATCGAAACTAACCCCAACGTTATGCGACCTTACATCGCTTTAAGCCGCGAAATACAAGCATCGGATACCGCACCCCCAAAAGACATAAGATGCATCCGAAATCAAAATGCATCGCCGCTCAATTCAGCCGAGTCCCTGCGCTCTGACAAAAGCGAACAAACCCGGGTCATTTCTCACTCCGAGCTTGTGCATCGCGTCGCGCTTCTGACGACTGATGGTTCGCACGTCGCGCTGAAGTTCCTTTGCGATTTCAGTGATTGACCTGCCCTTTGCGAACAGCTTGACGACTTCTACTTCCCTTGGCGAAAGCCGCGGCGCTTCCGGCGAAAATTCGCGTTCCTTACCCGCCTCGGCGAGCGCCGCGACGAAAGAAGCGCTCACGTAGCGGCGCGCCATGCTCGCGTGCCGGACGGCCGTCGGCACGAGTTCGATCGGCTCTGCCTTATTGACGAGCCCCATCGCGCCGGCATTCAGGATGGAGCGCAGAATCGCGACATTGCTGACGCTCGTCAGCACCACGATGCCGATGTCCCGCCATTCCTGCCGGACCGTGCGAATGAGCCGCAGCCCGTCGTGCGCGTCCGGTCCCGGTTCGGGCATCGCGAAATCAGTGACGAGCACGTCGCACGGTGTTTTTGCCAGCACGGCGAGCAGCGTGCTTGCATTGGGTGCTTCTCCAACTACCGTTAATCCCTTGTCGGCGTGAAATAACGCTTTCATCCCGAGCAGGACGAAAGGATGGTCGTCCGCCAAAACTACACGAAGTATCAAGAGCCCCCCAGTTATATGCTTTTATTGCGACGCCTCTCGACCGGCCAGAGCCGAGGCATCTGCTTGACATCATTGATTTATGACGATAGCCCGATTAACGAAGCCCAATGCCTGAAGCTAAATCGATTGACCGCGCACGCATGTCCGGACAATTTAGATGACTTTGAGCAGTTGAAACGTTTACGCTAGATCGAGCGCGTTTCGTCAAAATAAGGCGGTATTAAACTTCGAACCATCGGATTAATCCGATTAGGTTTTCTAAGTATTTTATCGGTGCCTGTCGGCAGCATATTTAGGACTTCTTGCTCGGCGCACTGGGAGTATTCAGGCGCGACTCTGGGCAAAGAAAATCAGCGACCCGGAAATGAAAAAAGGGCCTTCTGCGAAACGCAGAAGACCCTTTTTAGCGAACTCGCGGTTATGGCCGCGTCAGAACGGAATATCGTCGTCCATGTCGTCGAAGCCGCCGCCCGCCGGCGCGCTCGGCCGGCTGCTGCCGCCGCCCGAACCGCCGCCCGATCCGCCTGCGCGTCCGCCGACCGCGCCCGACGGGGCGCGGCTGCCGCCGCCGGAACGATCCATCGGTGCGCTGCGGCTGTAGCCGCCGTCGTCGCCGGCGCCCGCACCGCCGCGGCCGCCCAGCATTTGCATCTGGTCAGCGACGATTTCCGTCGAATAACGCTCCTGGCCCGCTTGATCGGTCCACTTGCGCGTGCGGATTCGCCCTTCGATATACACCGACGACCCTTTCTTCAGATACTCGTTGACGATTTCCGCGAGACGCCCGAAGAACGCGACGCGATGCCATTCCGTGAGCTCCTTCATTTCGCCGGACGCCTTGTCCTTGTAGCGGTCGGTCGTCGCGAGACGAATGTTGGCCACGGCGTCGCCGCTCGGAAGGTAGCGCGTTTCCGGGTCAGCGCCCAGATTGCCTACGAGAATGACCTTGTTGACAGATGCCATGATTTCTCCGGTTGATTCTTTGCCTACTGTCAGTCGTGCAGCGCTCTTCAAGCGGGCCTCGCTCATGAGCCGAAGCCTGACAGCACGTCTGATTCAATTCAAATGATTAAAAGATTCCGTCAAGCCGCGGGCCCGGTCTTGCGCGGCGGCGGCTTCATCCACATTGCAACGACGAGCCACGCCAGCACCAGCGCCGAACACGAGAAGAACACCGCGCTCGGTCCGTCGAGCTTGAGCAGCCACCCGCCGATGACCCCGCCCATCGCGAGGCCGATCGACTGCGTCGTGTTGTAGACGCCTGCTGCCGCGCCCTTTCGCGTGCCCGGCGCGAGCTTCGACACCAGCGACGGCTGCGACGCCTCCAGCACGTTGAAGCCGAGAAAGTACACGAACAGAATCGCGGCCACGGACCATAGCGTATGGGGCGCCGCGCCTAATAACAACTGTCCGATCAGGATAAGCCCAATCGCACTCAGCATGACGCTCTTCATCTTGCCGCGCTTTTCCGCGGCGATGATCGCGGGCACCATCATCACGAAAGCGAGCGCCATCACGGGCAGGTAGATCTTCCAGTGCGACGCGACCGGCAGCCCGCCCGCCTCCAGAATGCGCGGGACGACGAGAAAGAGCGCCGTCTGCGTGGCGTGCAGCACGAGCACGCCGAAGTTCAGGCGCAGCAGCTCGACGTTGTGCAGCACTTCGGCGAAGGGCGCCTTGACGTGGACCGGCGGCATCGGCGGATTGGGGACGATCCATAGCACCACGCCGACCGCGACGATCGACAGCACGCCGATCACCGCGAAGAGGCCGCTCATGCCGACCCAGTGGAACAGGACCGGCGCCCCGACGATCGCCACCGCGAACGAGACGCCGATGCTGCCGCCGACCATCGCCATGGCCTTCGTGCGGTTTTCCTCGTGCGTCAGGTCCGCGATGAACGCGATCACGGCCGAGGACACCGCGCCCATGCCCTGAATCACGCGGCCCGCGATGATCCACGCCATCGAGTGCCCGACGGCCGCGACGAAACTCCCGAGCGCGAAGACAAGCAGCCCGAACGCGATCACCGGCTTGCGTCCGAACTTGTCGGACACCCATCCGTAGAAGATATAGAGCATCGACTGCGTGACGCCGTAAGCGCCGAGCGCGATGCCGACGAGCACGACGTTGTCCCCGCCGGGAATCGTTTTCGCGTAGACCGAGAACACCGGCATGATCATGAAGAGACCGAGCATGCGCAGCGCGAAGATGGCGGCGAGCGACACGGTCGCGCGCAGTTCCGGCGCGGAAAGACGTGCGGACGTGGCAGACGGATTGGACATCAGGAACGGGAAATGGATGAGGGTCGCGTCTCGCCGGCCTGTTGCGACGCCAGGCGCGGCCGCCTTGTTCTTGCTCGAAACGGCACTATATGCGACGAATTGGCCGAAGCGCCGCCGCTCTCGCCGGGCGTGCTGCCCGTGCGCTCGTTGCTGGATGCGCGGGCGCTGCGCCCAGCAAAAGTCGTTATAGTAGCAGGTTTGGCCCCCTCTAATTCGCGCTCGCCGCCGGAACAAACTCGTGGAAGAAATTCGTATTCGTGGGGCTCGCACCCACAATCTGAAGAACGTCAGTCTCGACTTGCCGCGTCACAAGCTGATCGTGATTACGGGGTTGTCCGGGTCGGGCAAGTCGTCGCTCGCATTCGATACGCTTTACGCCGAAGGCCAGCGCCGTTACGTCGAAAGTCTGTCCGCCTATGCGCGGCAATTTCTGCAGCTGATGGAAAAGCCGGACGTCGATTTGATCGAAGGTTTGTCGCCCGCCATTTCGATCGAGCAAAAGGCCACGTCGCATAATCCACGCTCGACGGTCGGCACCGTCACCGAGATTCACGATTATCTGCGCCTTTTATATGCGCGCGTCGGCACGCCATATTGTCCCGAGCATCTGATTCCGCTCGAAGCGCAAAGCGTCTCGCAAATGGTCGATGCCGCGCTCGCGCTGCCCGAAGAAACCAAGCTCATGGTTCTCGCGCCTGTCGTCGCGGACCGCAAAGGCGAGCACGTCGAATTATTCGAGGAAATGCAGGCGCAGGGTTTTATCCGTTTCCGGATTCGCTCGGGCGGCGGCACCGCCAATGAAGGCGTCGCGAAAATCTACGAGGTCGACTCGCTGCCGAAGCTCAAAAAGAACGACAAGCACACGATCGACGTGGTCATCGACCGCCTGAAAGTGCGCCCGGACATGAAGCAGCGTCTCGCGGAATCGTTCGAAACGGCGCTGCGTCTCGCCGATGGCCGCGCAATCGCGCTCGAAATGGACACCGACCACGAGAAGCTCTTCAGCTCGAAATTCGCGTGCCCGATCTGCTCGTACTCGCTGCAGGAACTCGAGCCGCGTCTTTTCTCGTTCAATAATCCGATGGGCGCGTGTCCCGAATGCGACGGCCTCGGCCAGATCACGTTCTTCGATCCGAAACGCGTGGTCGCGCATCCGTCGCTATCGCTCGCGGCGGGCGCCGTGAAGGGCTGGGACCGGCGCAATCAGTTCTACTTTCAGATGCTGCAAAGCCTCGCGGCGTTCTACGAGTTCGACACCGAAGCGCCCTTCGAGGAACTGCCCGAGAAAGTGCGCAAGACGCTGCTCTACGGCTCGGGCAAGCAGTCGATTCCGTTTTCGTACATCAACGAGCGCGGTCGCGCGTCGGTCCGCGAGCATGCGTTCGAAGGCATCATCCCCAATCTCGAACGGCGCTACCGCGAGACGGATTCCGCCGCCGTGCGCGAAGAACTCGCGAAATACCAGAACAATCAGCCGTGCCCGGCCTGCGAAGGCACGCGCTTGCGGCGCGAAGCGCGTTTCGTGAAGGTCGGCGCGGGCGAACAGGCGCGCGGCATCTACGAAGTCAGCGGCTGGCCGCTGCGCGACACGCTCGGCTATTTCCAGACCCTGCGTCTCGATGGCGCGAAAGGCGAAATTGCCGACAAGGTCGTGAAGGAAATCGTCGCGCGGCTGTCGTTCCTGAATAACGTCGGGCTGGATTATCTGTCGCTGGAACGCAGCGCGGAAACGCTTTCGGGCGGCGAGGCGCAGCGCATCCGGCTCGCGTCGCAGATCGGCTCGGGACTCACCGGCGTGATGTACGTGCTCGACGAACCGTCCATCGGGCTGCATCAGCGCGATAACGACCGCCTGATCGACACGCTCAAGCACCTGCGCGACATCGGCAATTCGGTGATCGTCGTCGAACACGACGAGGACATGATCCGCATGGCCGATTACGTCGTCGACATGGGACCGGGTGCGGGCGAGCACGGCGGCGTGATCGTCGCGCAAGGCACGCCGGTTCAGGTGCAGAAAGATCCCAACTCGATCACGGGACAGTATTTGTCCGGCAAGCGGACCATCAGCTATCCGGACAAGCGCAACACGCCTGACGAGCGGCGGCTGCGCATCGTCGAGGCGCACGGCAACAATCTGAAGAACGTCACGCTCGATCTTCCGGTCGGGCTGCTGACGTGCGTGACGGGCGTCTCCGGTTCGGGCAAATCGACGCTCATCAACGACACGCTTCAGCACGCGGTCGCGCAGCATTTGTATGGCTCGTCGACGGAGCCGGCGCCGTATGAGTCCATAGAAGGCCTCGAGCATTTCGACAAGGTGATCGCCGTCGATCAATCGCCGATCGGCCGCACGCCGCGCTCGAATCCGGCCACTTATACCGGCTTGTTCACGCCGATCCGCGAGTTGTTCGCAGGCGTGCCGGCGGCGAAAGAGCGCGGCTACGAAGCGGGCCGCTTCTCGTTCAACGTAAAGGGCGGACGCTGCGAAGCCTGTCAGGGCGACGGCGTGCTCAAGGTCGAAATGCACTTTCTGCCCGATGTCTACGTGCCGTGCGACGTGTGCCACGGCAAGCGCTACAACCGCGAAACGCTGGACATCCAGTACAAGGGCAAGAACATCAGCGAGGTGCTGGACCTGACGGTGGAAGCCGCGCACGAGTTCTTCAAGCCCGTGCCGGTGGTCGCGCGCAAGCTCAAGACGTTGCTCGACGTGGGCCTCGGCTATATCCGTCTCGGCCAGTCCGCGACGACGCTATCGGGCGGCGAAGCCCAGCGCGTCAAGCTTTCGCTGGAACTGAGCAAGCGCGATACCGGTCGGACGCTCTATATCCTCGACGAACCGACGACGGGCCTGCACTTTCACGACATCGCGCTTTTGCTCGAAGTGATTCACCGGCTGCGCGATCAAGGCAACACGGTCGTTATCATCGAGCATAATCTCGACGTGATCAAAACCGCCGACTGGGTGATCGATCTCGGTCCGGAAGGCGGCGCGGGCGGCGGACAGATCATCGCGCAGGGCACGCCCGAGCAGGTCGCGAAGTCGAAGGCGAGCTTCACCGGCCGTTATCTCGCCCCGTTGCTGCAGCGTCCGAAGTCGGCGGCCTGACGGCTGGCGAGGCCGGCCGCCGCGCACGAACAACCGTTGTATCCAGCAGCGAAAAGGGAACGCAGTCATGGGGAAGCGCAACGAAGCGGCCAACGAGGAGCGACGTGTACGGGATTTGCCGGCACGCCCCGTCAGGCTGACGAGCGACATGAGCATGCCCAAACTCCCCGCCGTGGAGATCGGCAGCTATCTCGCCGCGTTCGCGGCGATGTTCCTCGTGCTGCATCTGAAGCTGCTCGGCGCGCTGCTCGCGGGCATGCTCGTGTTCCAGCTCGTGCACATGATCGCGCCGGTCATCGAGCGGCACATCATGAGCAAGGGCGCGCGGCTGATCTCGGTCGTGCTCATATCGGCGATCATCATCGGCGGGTTGACGGGCGCGACCATCGCGATCATCGAGCATTTCGAGCACGACGTCCCGAGCCTGCAAAAGCTGCTCGACCAGTTGATGAGCATCACGTCGCATGCGCGGCTTCAGGTACCGAACTGGATCGCGAATTATCTGCCGGTCGATTCAGGCCAGATGAAGGAGCGCGCCGCCGAACTGATGCACAAGCACGCCGAGCAGTTGCAGGAAGGCGGCCGGGACGTGGCGCGCGGCTTCGGGCATATTCTGATCGGCATGATCATCGGCGCGATCATCGCGGTGGGTGTGCCGAAGCAGGTGCATCGGCTGCCGCTCTCCACGGCGCTCGTCACGCGCGTGTCGCGCTTCGCGGATGCGTTCCGGCGCATCGTATTCGCGCAGATCAAGATTTCGGCGATCAACGCCGTGTTCACCGCGCTTTATCTGCTGATCGCGCTGCCGATCTTTCACGAACGGCTGCCGCTTTCGAAGACGCTCGTTTTGGTGACGTTCATCGTGGGACTGCTGCCGGTGATCGGCAATCTGATTTCGAACACGATCATCGTCGCGATTTCGTTTTCGGTGTCGTTCGGCACGGCGGTCGCATCGCTTGGGTTTCTCATCGTCATACACAAGCTCGAATACTTTCTGAACGCGCGAATCATCGGCGGACAAATCGAAGCGCGCGCGTGGGAACTACTGCTCGCCATGCTCGCAATGGAAGCTGCATTCGGCTTGCCGGGCGTGATTGCGGCGCCCATTTTCTATGCGTATATCAAGCGCGAGCTGATTTATCTGCGGCTCGTATAAAAAAAGCCGCTGACTGGATAATCAGCGGCTTCTTGCAAAGCGCGAAAATCGTTTCAACGAAACACGACCGTCTTGCTTCCATTCAGCACGATGCGATGCTCCACATGCCACTTCACGGCACGCGCGAGCGTCACGCATTCGACATCGCGGCCAATGGCCGTCAGTTGATCCGGCGTCATGCTGTGATCGACGCGCTCCACTTCCTGCTCGATGATCGGGCCTTCGTCGAGATCCGTCGTCACATAATGCGCGGTCGCGCCGATCAGTTTCACGCCGCGGTCGAACGCCTGATAGTACGGTTTCGCGCCCTTGAAGCTCGGCAGAAACGAATGGTGAATATTAATCGCGCGGCCCGCGAGTTTGTCGCACATTTCGGGCGACAAGATCTGCATATAGCGCGCGAGCACGACGAGATCGGTTTCGTGCTGGTCGATGATTTCCATCACGCGCGCTTCCTGCGCGGCCTTCGCCTGCGCGGTGCCGCCGTTCAGCGGCAGATGATGAAACGGAATGTCGTAGCTCGCGGCAAGCTGATAAAAATCCTTGTGATTCGAGACGATCGCCGGAATCTCGATCGGCAATTGCCCGGTGCGATACCGAAACAGCAGATCGTTCAGGCAATGCCCGATTTTCGACACCATGATGACGACGCGCGGTTTCACCAATGCATCGTGCAATTCCCAGCGCATGCCGAATTCGTCGGCGAGCGTGGCGAACGACTTGCGCAGCGCGTCGAGGCCCGGATCGCCGCCCACTTCCTGAAAATGCACCCGCATGAAGAATTCACCAGTGTGGCTGTCGCCGAACTGCGCGGAATCGAGAATGTTCGCGCCGAGGTCGAACAGGAAACCGGACACGGCATGCACGATTCCCGGCCGGTCCGGACACGACAACTTCAGGATGAAACTATGTTCGGTCGACATGAACCGGTTACTCCTTCCTCAATGCGTTAATGCTTGAAATTCAGATTGGCGGCGGCGTGTACAGCGCAGCGAGACCCTCGCAGGCGTCTTCGTCGATCCACCGGTGACGCAGCATGCAATCGAGCGTCGCGAGGCTGGCATCCACGGTCAGCTTGCCTTCTTCGATCCAGCGCGCGACATCGTCGATGCGCGCAAGGCGATGCTCGCCGACTTCGCCGTCCTGATTGCGCGGCGTGAAGTCTTCCGGCAGCACGACGTCGTACACGAAGATCTGCTCCGCCTGCGTGCCTTCCGGGAGCGACTGCAGCACGTAAAACGTGCCGCCCGGTGTCGCGCCCGACGCGAGTTCCGCGCTCATGCCCGCCTCCTCCCAGCACTCCTTCACGAGCGTCGGCATCAGTCCGAAGCCCCAGCCGATGCCGCCCGCCACGACGTTGTCGAGCATGCCGGGATCGGTCGCCTTGGTGTCGCTGCGGCGCGCGATCCACAACTGCGGCGCGCTATCTCGATATTTTACGATGCCGTTCAGATGCACCGCGTAAGTCATCGTGCCGAAGAAGCGCGACGCCGCGCGCTCGATGAACGCGAGCGGCGCGGCCTCGAAGCGATTGCGGATTCCGTAGATTTCATCGCGCCAGCCGGGGATGTTGCCGTCGGCGTGAAGCGCTTCGATGACCGTGGCGAGCGCGGCGGTGCGCGCATCGACCGTGTCGAGCGAGCGTTGCAAGCACACCGCGTTCGCGCCCGTATCGAAGGTTTCGGGCCAGCGCGCGAGCAGTGGCACGCCGGCTGCGCGTATCCAGCCGACGCGCTCGTCGCCGATGAAGAACGGCACGCGCGCTGCGACGTCGAAGCGGCGCGCGGCGACGATGGAAGGCAAAGTCATGAAAGCTCCGGCGGACTCGATGGCGAAGAAAAACGACGACGCGCGCTCAGCGAGGCAGATTCAGTCGCGGAGCGCCACACGAATGCCGAGCGCGATGAACGTCACGCCCGCGAGCCGGTCGAGCCAGACGCCGACGCGCGGACGGCGCTTGAGCCACGCGCCGATCATCCCCGCGCCGATGCCGAAGAGCGAAAACACCGCGACGGTTTGCAGCATGAATACGCCGCCGAGTTCGAACATCTGCAGCATCACGCTTTGCGCGCCGTGCGGATCCACGAATTGCGGCAGGAACACGATGAAGAAGAGCGTCACTTTCGGATTGAGCATGTTGCCGACTACGCTCTGGCGGAACACGGTCGAAAGCGGCTGGCTCGGGCGTTCGTGCGCGGTGGCGAGGCCGTGGCTTCGCAACGCCTTGATGCCGATCCACACGAGATACGCCGCGCCCGCGAGCTTCACCGCCTGAAACGCGAGCGGCGACGAGCGCAGCAGCGCCGCGACGCCCAACGCGGCGAGCGTCGTATGGAAAATCACGCCGAACGCGAAGCCGAGCGCCGCGACGACGCCCGCAAGCCGCCCTTGCGAGATGCCGCGCGCGAGCACTTGCAAGTTGTCCGGGCCGGGCGCGACGGTGATCGCAACGGACGCCGCGAGAAACAGCAGCAGGTTCGGCATGTCAATGCCCGCCGAATTCGCAGACCGTGAAGAGCGGCAGCCCGCCGTCGCGCAGCAGTTTCGAGCCGCCGAGATCGGGCAGATCGATGATCGCCGCCGCTTCGACTACTTCCGCGCCGAGCCGCTCCAGCAAAATCTTGCCGGCCATCATCGTGCCGCCGGTGGCGACGAGATCGTCGACGATCACCACGCGGTCGCCCGGCTTGCACGCGTCCTCGTGAATCTCGACCGTCGCGCTGCCGTACTCCAACTCATACGACTGCGAGAGCGTCCTGTACGGCAGCTTGCCCTTCTTGCGGATCGGCACGAAGCCGAGACTCAATTCATACGCGAGAATCGGCCCGATGATGAACCCGCGCGCATCCATGCCGGCAATCACGTTCAGATTCGCGTCGATGTATCGCTGCACGAAAAGGTCGATGAGCGTGCGCAGCGCGCGCCGGTCCTGAAGCACGGGCGTGATGTCGCGAAACTGCACGCCGGCCTGCGGCCAGTCTTCGACGGTGCGCACGCGCTCCTTGATGAAGCGCGCGGCGTCGGACGAAGCGCTCGAAGGGAAAGTGGACATGACTTCTCCGGGAAATCCGCGCTGCGAGGCCGCGCCTGCCTGATGAATGGAACGTTACGCCGCCCGGCGATTGCGCGAGAGCCGTTCCTCGGCTTGCGCGAGCACTTCGGGCAGGCCGCGCAACACGACGATGTCGTTCGCGCGCAGCTTGGTTTCGGGGTCCGGCTCGACGCCCCGGATGCCGTGACGCCGGATCGCGGTCACCTCGACACCGTTGCCGACGAGCCCCAGATCGTCGAGCGAATGCCCGACCGCCTCCGAATTCTCGTCGATGGGTACGGATTGTAGCCGCACCTGCTCGTGGCCATCGTCGTCGTCGACGTCGTCCGCGCCGTGAAAATAGCCGCGCAGAAGGCTGTAGCGCGCGTCGCGCATTTCCTCGACGCGCCGCACGACGCGGCGCATCGGCACGCCCATCAGCACGAGCGTATGCGACGCAAGCATCAGACTGCCTTCGACGATTTCCGGAATGACTTCCGTCGCGCCGGCCGCCGTCAGCTTTTCGAGATCGGCGTCGTCGACGGTGCGCACGATCACCGGCAGCGTCGGCGCGAGTTCGTGGATGTTGTGCAGCACGCGCATCGCGGACGGCGTGTTCGCGTAAGTGATCGCAATCGCCGCCGCACGATTCACGCCCGCCGCGACAAGCGACTCGCGCCGCCCTGCATCGCCGAACACGACGGATTCGCCCGCCGCCGCAGCCGCCGCCACGCGGTCCGGGTCGAGATCGAGCGCGACGTACGAAATGCCTTCCTGTTCCAGCATGCGCGCGAGGTTCTGCCCGGCGCGGCCGTAGCCGCAAATGATGACGTGGCCGCTTTGCTTGAGACTTTGCGTCGCGATCTTCGTCATTTGCAGCGATTGCAGCATCCACTCCGTCGACGACAGCCGCAGCACGATCCGATCCGCGTTCTGGATGATGAACGGCGCGGCGAGCATCGAAAGCAGCATCGCGGAAAGGAGCGCCTGGAGGATGGTGGCGTCGACGAGATGCGAATCCAGAATCAGATTCAGCAGCACGAAGCCGAATTCGCCCGCCTGCGCGAGCCCGAGGCCGGTGCGCATCGCGACGCCCGGCGGCGAACCGAACGCGCGCGCGAGCCCGGTGATCATCACGGCCTTCAGCAGGATCGGCACGACGAAGAACGCGAGCACGAGAACCGGATGCTCCCAGATCACGCGCGGATTGAGCAGCATGCCCGTCGTCACGAAGAAGAGGCCGAGCAGCACGTCGCGAAACGGCTTGATGTCCTCTTCCACCTGATGCCGGTACGGCGTCTCTGCAATCAGCATCCCCGCGATGAACGCGCCGAGCGCGAGCGACAGCCCGAACTTGTCCGTGATGAACGCCGCGCCCAGCGTGACGAGCAGCAGGTTCAGCATGAAAAGCTCTTGCGAGCGGCGGCGCGCGACGAGATCGAACCAGCGCGTCATGAACTTCTGGCCGAGAAAGAGCAAAACCGTCAGCGCGACGACGATCTTGATCGCCGCGATGCCGAGCCACATCGCCAGTTGCGACGAATTGCCGTTGCCGAAGGCCGCGATGATGATGAGCAGCGGCACGACCGCGAGATCCTGAAACAGCAGCACGCCGAAGATATTGCGGCCATGCTCCGATTCGAGTTCGAGCCGCTCGGCGAGCAGCTTGCTCACGATCGCCGTGGACGACATGGAGAGCGCGCCGCCGAGCGCGAAGCTCGCCTGCCACGACATGCTCGTCCAGAAGTGCGCGATCCAGCCGAAGATGAGCGCGAACGCGATGGTCGCGCCGACCTGACTCGCGCCGAGCCCGAACACGATGCGGCGCATCGAGCGCAGCTTCGCGAGCGAGAATTCGAGACCGATGGAGAACATCAGGAACACGACGCCGAATTCGGCGAGATGCTGGGCGCGCTCGGTATCGGGCGCGATACCGGCTGCATGCGGACCTACGATGATGCCGACCGCCAGATAACCGAGCATCGGCGGAAGGTTGAGAAAGCGAAATACGACGACGCCCGCCACCGAACACAGCAGCAACAACAGCGTCATTTCGAGCGGAGAAGTCATCCGTCTAGCGTCCTCGTTCGTCAGTGTTCCGAAGCGCGTTTTTGCCTGCGTTTTCGGTCTCTAAGAAAGCCCCTGACGCCAGGGCTTGCGGGGGCGGATAGGCGGCGGCGCGCCGCGCACCGTAAGGCGCGGCGAAGAAACGCCTTTGCTATACTCCGCGAATGATAGCGAAAATCAATGGCGGCCGGGCACTGGCGCTGGCTCGCAACGTAATCCACATCGAAGCGGACGCTGTTCGCGGCCTCGCAGATCTTCTCGACGACAACTTCACGAACGCAGTCGAAGCCCTTCTGGGCTGTCGCGGCCGCGTGGTCGTTTCGGGCATCGGCAAGTCGGGACACGTCGCGCGCAAGTTCGCGGCCACGCTCGCGAGCACCGGCACGCCCGCGTTTTTCGTGCATCCGGCCGAAGCGAGCCACGGCGACCTCGGCATGGTCACGGCGGACGACATCTTCATCGCGCTGTCGAACTCCGGCGAAACCGAAGAACTGGTCGCCATTCTCCCGCTCATCAAGCGCCTCGGCGCGAAACTCATCGCTATTACGGGCCGGCCCGAATCGAGCCTCGCGCAACTTGCGGACATGCATCTGAACGCGCGCGTCGAAAAGGAAGCATGCCCGATGAATCTCGCGCCCACCGCGAGCACCACTGCCGCGATGGCGCTCGGCGATGCGCTCGCCGTCGCCGTGCTCGACGCACGCGGCTTCGGCCCGGAAGACTTCGCGCGCTCGCATCCGGGCGGCGCGCTCGGGCGGCGCCTGCTCACCTATGTGCGCGACGTGATGCGCGTGGGCGACGAAGTGCCCGTCGTGCCGCTCGACGCCACGGTTTCCGACGCGCTCTTCCAGATCACCGACAAGCGCATGGGCATGACGGCGGTCATCAACGGCAATCGTCATGTGGAAGGCATCTTCACCGACGGCGACCTGCGCCGCATTCTCCAGCGCGACGGCGATTTCCGCGCGTTGAAGCTCGCCGACGTGATGACGCGCAATCCGCGCACCATCGGCCCGGATCATCTCGCCGTCGAAGCGGTGGAACTGATGGAGCGTTATCGCATCAATCAGATGCTGGTCGTCGACGCCGACGCGACGCTGATCGGCGCTCTGAACATGCACGACCTCTTCTCCAAGAAGGTAATCTGATGGCACAAAAGCCTTCTCCCGCCGAACGCGCGAGCCGCATCAAACTCATGATTTTCGACGTCGACGGCGTTTTCACCGACGGCAGTCTGTACTTCACCGCCGACGGCGACACGATGAAGTCGTTCAATTCGCTCGACGGCCACGGCGTGAAGATGCTCGAACGCACCGGCGTGCAGACCGCGATCATCACCGGGCGGCAGTCGGGCATCGTCGCGGCGCGCGCGAAGGAACTCGGCATCACGCATCTGTATCAGGGTGTCGCGGACAAAACCGTCGCGCTCGCGCAATTGCTCGACGCCACCGGCATCGCGCCGGAAGAATGCGGCTATATGGGCGACGACTGGCCCGACCTCGCCGTGATGCGACGCTGCGGTTTCGCCGCCGCGCCCGCCAACGCGCATCCCGAAGTGATCCAGCGCGTGCATTGGGTCGCGCAAGCACGCGGCGGTCACGGCGCGGTGCGCGAAGTCTGCGACGCGATCGTCCGCGCGCAGGGCCACTACGACGCGCTGCTCGCCGCGGCGCTCGGAGACTGACGCGATGCCGCGCACGGGACGCTTGGCCTCGCTGCTGCCGCTTCTCGCGATGGCGGCGCTCGCGGGCATCACCTACTGGCTCTTGCAGGCGACGCTGCCTTCCGCGCCCGAAGCGCCCGAGCAGCCGAAGCGCCATACGCCGGACTACTTCGCGAACAATTTCTCCGTCTCCGAACTGGACACGAGCGGCACGACGCAATACCGGCTGACGGCGAAGTCGATGCTCCATTACGAAGACGACGAAAACAGCGAACTGACGCAGCCCGCCATGCGAATGTTCCAGCCGCAGAAGCCGACCGTGACCGCCACGGCCGCGCGCGGCACGGTGAATGGCGACGTTTCCATCGTCGATCTTTACGACAACGCGCGGATTCTGCGCGCCGCCGGTTTCGGCGATCCGCAGATGCAGGCGGATTCGCAGCATTTTCGCGTGCTGGTGAACGACGATGTCATCGAAACGGAAAAGCCGGTTAAACTTCAGCGCGGTCCGTCCGTGATGACCGCGAGCGGCATGAACTACAACAACGTCACCCGGGAAATGAAGCTCTTCGGTAACGTGCGCGGCGCCATCGCCGCCTCGGACATCAACGGCGGCTCTTCCAAGTAACCCGGGATTCCATCCTAATTGTGACTGCATGAACGAAAGCTTCCCTCGTCCCGACGGCGGCCCCGTGCGCGCAACGCTCGCGCATCGCAGCGCGCGCGCGAGGCGTGCGATGCGAGCCGCGCTGGCCGCCGCCGTCACCGCGCTCGCCGCGCTGCCGTTCGCGGGATTCGCGCCGGCCGCGCACGCCGAAAAGGCCGACCGCGACAAGCCGCTCAACATCGAAGCGGACAATATGTCCTACGACGATCTGAACCAGAAGAACATCTTCACCGGTCACGTCGTCGCGACGAAAGGCACCATCATCATCAAGGCGGATCGCGTCGAAGTGACGCAAGACCCGCAGGGCTATCAGTACGCGACGGGCACGTCCTCCGGCAACACGCTTTCGTATTTCCGCCAGAAGCGCGACGGCGTGAACGAGTACATCGAAGGCAACGCCGTGCGCATCGACTACGACGGCAAGAACGACTTCACGAAGCTCACGACGCGCGCGGTCGTGCGCCGCCTCGCCGGACTGACGACCGTCCAGGACGAAGTGCGCGGCAGCGTCATCACCTACGACGGCCAGAAAGACTTCTACACCGCGAGCGCCGGCAAGGACGTCGCCGGCCCCGGCAATCCGAGCGGCCGCGTTCGCGCCATGCTCGCGCCGCGCTCGGGCGGCGCCGCGCCGCTCAACGGCTCGCCCGCGACCCTCGCGCCGTCGACCACCATTCAAGGAACGCCGCAGCAGTGAACGCCCCCGCCATGCCCCAAAGCAAGCCGGAAGGCAAGTCGAGTTCGCTCGTCGTCCGCAATCTGAAGAAGCGCTACGGCTCGCGCACGGTCGTGAAAGACGTGTCGCTCGACGTGAAAAGCGGCGAAGTCGTCGGTCTGCTCGGGCCGAACGGCGCGGGCAAGACGACGTCCTTCTATATGATCGTCGGCCTCGTGCCGCTCGACGCGGGCGAGATCGATCTCGACGGCAACTCGATCAGTCTCCTGCCGATCCACCAGCGCGCGCATCTCGGTCTTTCGTATCTGCCGCAGGAAGCGTCCGTTTTCCGCAAACTCACCGTCGAGCAGAACATTCGCGCGGTGCTGGAACTTCAGACGGACGAAGCGGGCAAGCGCCTCACGAAGGACGCCATCACGCAGCGCGCGGAAGCGTTGCTGGACGAACTGCAGATCGCGCATCTGCGTGAGAATCCCGCGCTTTCGCTTTCTGGCGGCGAACGCCGTCGCGTGGAAATTGCGCGCGCGCTCGCGACCAATCCGAGCTTCATTCTGCTCGACGAGCCGTTCGCGGGCGTCGATCCGATCGCGGTCCTGGAAATTCAGAAGATCGTGAAATTCCTGAAGCAGCGCAACATCGGCGTGCTGATCACGGACCACAATGTGCGCGAGACGCTCGGCATCTGCGACCACGCGTACATCATCAGCGACGGCAGCGTGCTCGCGGCCGGCGCCCCCAGCGAGATCATCGAGAACGAGAGCGTGCGGCGCGTCTACCTCGGCGAGCATTTCCGCATGTGAACCCCTGCCGATCCGCGCGGTGCACGCGATGAATTACCGCAACGCGACGCGCGAAAACAGCAAAACTTACGTGCCGCCCTCGAGGCGGCACGCGCTTTTTTGGATTGGCCGCGAGGTTTCGCGCGCGTGGCAAACTCTCTACAATGGTTAAAACTTTGCCATGAAAGCCAGCCTCCAACTCCGCCTATCGCAGCATCTTGCGCTGACCCCGCAACTGCAGCAGTCCATCCGGCTGCTGCAGCTGTCGACGCTCGAACTGCAGCAGGAAGTGGCGATGGCCGTCGCGCAAAATCCGCTGCTGGAGAACGACGACGACTGGATCGCAAGCCCGTTGCGCGTCGCGTCGGACGGCTCGCTCATCGCGTCCACGGCCGCCGGCAGTACGGCGCCGGAACCGATGATGAGCAACGGCTCGACGTCGAGTTCGTCGAGTTCCGAACGCTCCGAGAGCAGCGAGCCGCAAGGCGTCGACGAATATAACGGCATGGCGTCCGATGGCGGCGCCGACTCCAGCAACTGGAATCTCGAGGACTACGGCCGCTCGAACAACGCATCCGACGACGACGACCTCCCCCCGCTGCAAATCCACGAATCCACGACGACGCTGCGCGATCACCTGACTGCGCAAATGCGCATGACGCAGGCGAATCAGCGCGACCGTGCGCTCATCACGTTTCTCATCGAATCGCTGGACGAGGACGGCTACCTCACCTCATCGCTTGACGAGATTCAGGCGGATTTGCCGGCAGAACTGGAAGTCGATGTCGACGAACTGAGCGCGGCACTCGCTTTGCTCCAGAGTTTCGACCCGCCGGGCGTGGGCGGGCGGTCGGCATCGGAATGTCTGAAGCTGCAATTGCTGCGGCTCGACGCATCGCCGACACGCACGCTCGCGCTCGAAATCGTCACGAATCACCTGGAATTGCTGGCCGCGCGCGACTTCACGCGCCTGCGCAAGCAACTGAAGGCGACGGACGACGCGCTGCGGGACGCGCATTTGCTGATCCGTTCGCTGGAGCCGTTTCCGGGCGCGGCATACGGCAAGAGCGAAGCGGACTACGTCGTTCCGGACATTCTCGTGCGCAAGATGGCGAGCGGCTGGACGGCTGAGCTGAATCCGGAGATCGTGCCGCGGCTGCGGATCAACCACTTGTACGCGAATATTTTGCGCAACAACCGTGGCGATCCCGGCAGCGGTTCGCTGCGTCAACAGCTTCAGGAAGCACGCTGGCTGATCAAGAATATCCAGCAGCGTTTCGAGACGATTCTTCGCGTCGCACAGGCTATTGTCGAGCGTCAGAAGAACTTCTTTGCGCATGGCGAAATCGCCATGCGCCCCTTGGTTTTAAGGGAAATTGCTGATACGCTGGGCTTACACGAATCGACAGTTTCTCGTGTGACCACAGGGAAGTACATGCTCACCCCATTCGGGACGCTTGAATTTAAGTACTTCTTTGGATCGCATGTTTCTACCGACACGGGAGGCGCGGCATCGTCCACGGCGATCCGGGCCCTCATCAAGCAACTGATAGGAGCGGAAGACCCCAAGACTCCTCTTTCAGACAGCCGCATCGCCGAACTGCTGGCGGAACAGGGGTTCGTGGTTGCCCGGCGCACGGTCGCCAAATACCGCGAAGCGCTCAAAATCCCCGCAGTGAATCTGCGCAAGTCTCTTTGACCCGTCTCTGTGGTTCATCGCATACCGCGATGGACTTTTACCGGCCGCATCGCGAAAGCGCGGACGAGCCGGCCCGTGCGGCCCATTCCTTGCGCGTACAAGCATCGTGCATCGGCGGACCGCACAACCGACCGGTATCGGACGAGCCGCCGTGATTAACGGTCACTAGCTTGGAGAGCAACTATGAATCTGAAGATCAGTGGACACCACCTCGAATTGACGCCTGCGTTGCGCGAGTATGTGATCACGAAACTGGACAGGGTACTCCGTCATTTCGATCAAGTGATCGACGGCAACGTGGTCCTCTCGGTCGACAATCATAGGGAAAAGGACAAGCGGAACAAGGCGGAAATCAACCTGCACCTGAAGGGCAAGGACATTTTCATCGAGAGTTGTGACGCCGATATGTACGCGGCGATCGACCTGATGGTCGACAAGCTGGATCGCCAGGTCATTCGTCACAAGGACAAGATTCAGGGCCACGCCCACGAAGCCGCGAAGTATCGCGATGAAGCGCGCGGTATCGAAGCGCCGTCGCCCTGAGCATCGCACCTTAAGCGAGTGTCATTCGAGGACTCCCTCGAATCCGGGACACCGCCCAGCCCCGAAAAGCCGCCGCTGGCGGCTTTTTCGTTGTCTCGCCATCGCACGGGTAGCACAAGGCGTTGATTTTTCGCACTTTGTACTGCACATTTGCTCACAAGCAGCGTAATGGCGCGCCGCACCATCGCCGGTTAGCCTGTTCTATAATGGGCCGGTTATTATCGGGGTCGCACAGGAACGCTGCAGGGAACGCCGCAAGCGCATCTTCCGTTTCACCATCGCCGTGAGCGCTTTCAGACAGCACCACGATGAGGAGCTATCAGGCCACGCATCAGCCTGCCAACATGAATCGTTTAGCCAAATTTCTTCCCATCGAGAACGTCGTTCTCGGACTGTCCGTTACAAGCAAAAAACGCGTATTCGAGCAGGCGGGCCTGATTTTCGAGAATCAGAACGGCATCGCCCGCAGCATTGTCACCGACAACCTCTTCGCCCGCGAGCGCCTCGGCTCGACCGGCCTCGGCGAAGGCGTTGCCATTCCGCACGGTCGCATCAAGGGGCTCAAGCAGCCGCTCGCCGCCTTCGTGCGTCTTGCCGAACCGGTGGCGTTCGAATCGCCCGACGGCCAGCCGGTCTCGCTGCTCATCTTCCTGCTCGTCCCCGAGCAGGCCACGCAGCAGCATCTCGAAATCCTGTCCGAGATCGCGCAACTGCTTTCCGACAGCGAAGCGCGCGAGCGCCTGCATAAGGAAGAGAACCGCGAGGCGCTCCATCAAGTGCTCACGCAATGGCAACCGTGAGCGCCGCAAAAACCTCCGCAAAAAGCATCTGAGGCGTGCCCCGGGCCGCTCTCGCGCGCATGCGCGCCTCGCACGCGCGGTGCTTCTGCGGCACAATCGGTCAAAACGCATGGCCAGGCGTCGAATCGGAACAAATCGGTCCGGCGCGCGCTGGCTGCGCCCGGCTTCCAACGGAGTTCCGGCCTCATGGATACGTCCAGCATCAACGCCCAAAGTATTTTCGACGACAACGCCGCCGCTCTGAAGCTCAGTTGGCTCACCGGGCATGAAGGCTGGGAACGCGGGTTTTCGAGCGAGACCGTCGCGAACGCGACATCGAGCGCCGACCTCGTCGGCCACCTGAATCTCATCCACCCGAACCGCATTCAGGTGCTCGGCGACGCCGAGATCAACTACTACCAGCGCCAGTCCGACGAAGACCGCTCGCGCCACATGGCGGAGCTGATCGCGCTCGAGCCGCCGTTTCTCGTCGTCGCGGGCGAAGTGGGCGCGCCGCCCGAACTCGTGCTTCGCTGCACGCGCTCGTCGACACCGCTTTTCACGACGCGCATGTCGGCGGCAGCGGTGATCGACAGCCTGCGCGCGTACATGTCGCGCATCCTCGCGCCGCGCGCGACGCTGCACGGCGTGTTCATCGACATCCTCGGCATGGGCGTGCTGCTCACCGGCGATTCCGGTCTCGGCAAGAGCGAACTCGGACTGGAACTCATCAGCCGCGGCCACGGTCTCGTCGCCGACGACGCCGTCGACTTCGTGCGCCTCGGTCCGGATTTCGTCGAGGGACGCTGCCCGCCGCTTCTGCAAAATCTGCTCGAAGTGCGCGGTCTCGGCCTGCTCGACATCAAGACGATCTTCGGCGAAACCGCCGTGCGCCGGAAGATGAAGCTCAAGCTCATCGTGCAGCTCGTGCGCCGTCCGGACGGCGAGTTCCAGCGCCTGCCGCTGGAAAGCCAGACGGTCGACGTGCTGGGCCTGCCGATCAGCAAAGTGACCATTCAGGTCGCGGCAGGCCGCAACCTTGCTGTGCTGGTGGAAGCCGCGGTGCGCAACACGATCCTGCAGTTGCGCGGCATCGACACCTTGCGCGATTTCATGGACCGGCAACGTCTTGCCATGCAGGACCCGGACAGCCAGTTTCCGGGCAAATTGATCTGAAGCACGCACATCTTCGCGGAATCGGCAGGGAATCCGGATCATATGCAGGTGCTAAGATAAAGCGAACGAGCACACCCCCATGCGTATCATCCTGATTACGGGCATTTCCGGCTCCGGCAAGTCCGTCGCGCTCAACGCGCTCGAAGACGGCGGCTATTACTGCGTCGATAACCTGCCTCCGCGCTTTCTGCCCGAACTGGCCGCGTACCTCGCGGGCGAAGGCCAGCAGCGCCTCGCCGTCGCAATAGACGCGCGTTCCAGTCTTTCGCTCGACGAAGTACCGGCGATCATCAAAAACCTGTCGAGCGCCTACGACCTGCGCGTGCTGTTTCTCAACGCGAGCACGCAATCGCTCATTCAGCGCTTCTCGGAGACGCGCCGCCGCCATCCGCTATCCGGCCCGCCGGTGCAGGACGCGAGTGTCGGCGCGCTAAATTCGCTCGCCGAAGCGATCGAGCGCGAGCGCGAACTCGTCGCCGGCTTAGCCGAATACGGCCATCAGATCGATACCAGCAATCTGCGCGCGAACGTGCTGCGCGCGTGGGTCAAGCGCTTCGTCGAAACGGACGCCGCCGATCTCACGCTGATGTTCGAATCGTTCGGCTTCAAGCGCGGCGTGCCGCTCGATGCCGATCTCGTCTTCGACGTGCGCACGCTGCCGAACCCGTACTACGACCGCGAGTTGCGCCCGTTCACCGGCTGCGATCAACCGATCATCGACTATCTTCGCGCGCAGCCGATGGTGGGCGAGATGATCGACGACATCGGCGAATTCGTCGGCAAGTGGCTGCCGCGCTTTCGCGAGGACAACCGCAGCTATCTCACCGTCGCCATCGGCTGCACGGGCGGGCAGCATCGCTCGGTGTACATCGCGGAAGCGCTCGCCGCGCGCTTTCGCGAGAAGGCGAATGTGATCGTGCGGCACCGCGATGCGCCCATTCCCGTCGATGAGGGCGCCAGCACCACGCGAACCTGACCGCTACGCAGGCGGTCCCCACTGGAGGGGCGCGATGTCCTCGAATCCCGTGAATCCTGCGAGTCCTGCGAATCCTGTCATCGCCGACTTGCCGCTGTTCCCGCTTCACACCGTGCTGTTTCCCGGCGGCCTCCTGCCGCTCAAGATCTTCGAGGCGCGCTATCTGGACATGGCGCGCGCCTGCCTGCGCGAGAACACGCCCTTCGGCGTGTGTCTGCTGAAAAGCGGGCACGAGATCGCGTCGCCGGGCGATCCTTCGGTGCCCGAGAGCGTCGGCTGTCTCGCGCAGATCACGGAATGCGATGTCGATACATTCGGCCTGCTGCTCGTGCAGGCGCGCGGCACGGAGCGCTTCCGGCTGCTGTCGCATCGCGTCGAGCCGAGCAATCTGCTCGTCGCCGAGGCGGAGCTATACGGCGACGACCGCCCTCTCCAGGGCGCCGAGGCGCTCGCGAAGTTCGGCGCGTGCGCGGAAGTGCTGGAGCGCATCATCGATACGATCAAGACGCGCGAGCCGCAGAATCTGCCCTTCATCGAGCCTTTTCTCTTCGACGATCCGAGCTGGGTCTCGAACCGCCTCGCCGAGATCCTGCCGATCCCGATGCGCTCGCGCCAGAAGCTCATGGAGTTGCTCGATGCGGGCGCGCGCATCGACGTCGTGCATCACTACATGCAGCATCATCAGCTGCTTTAGAGGAGCGAGCCGGTGAGCGCGTCGAGGAGCTTCCGGACAGGCGCGGGAACGCCGAAGGAATCGATGCGCGAAAGCGGCGCCCAGACGGTCCGCCCGTCCATTGCTTCGATTGACTGAGCGCGCGCCTGCGCGAGCCGAGGCTCGATTTCCAACTTGAAGTGCGTGAACGTGTGCGAGAAAGCCGCGAGACGCTGCAGATGTTCGTCGCCGCCGAAGCCATGCGCGACAGCCGCGAGCGCGGCTTCGTCGGACGCTTCGGGCAAGCTCCACAAGCCGCCCCAGATGCCTGTCGGCGGGCGCTTTTCGAGCAGGACCGAATCGCCGTCCTGCAGCACCAGCATCCACGTCTTGCGCGTCGGCACGGTTTTCTTCGGGCGCGCAGCCGGCAGTTCGCGCTGCCGGCCTTCGACATTCGCGACGCAATCCGCGGCGAACGGGCAGCGCGCGCAATCCGGCTTGCCGCGCACGCAAAGCGTCGCGCCGAGGTCCATCAGGCCTTGCGTGTAGGCGGTGACGTCGTCCTTGTTCGCGGCGTCCGGCAATAGCGATTCCGCGAGCGTCCACATCGCGTTTTCGACGCGCTTTTCGCCCGGAAAACCCTCGACGCCGAACACGCGCGCGAGCACGCGCTTCACGTTGCCGTCGAGAATCGTCGCGCGCGCGCCGAAAGCGAACGATGCGATCGCCGCCGCCGTCGATCGGCCGATGCCGGGCAACTGCGCGAGTTCATCGACCGTTTGCGGGAACGCGCCGCCATGTTCGCGCGCGACGACCTGCGCGCAGCGATGCAGATTGCGCGCGCGCGAGTAGTAGCCGAGGCCGGCCCAGAGCGCCATGACGTCGTCGATGGGCGCATCCGCGAGCGCGGTCACGGTCGGAAAGCGTTCGAGAAAGCGCGCGTAATAGGGAATCACCGTCGAAACCTGCGTCTGCTGCAGCATGATCTCCGACAGCCAGATGCGGTACGCGTCGCGCGTGTTCTGCCACGGCAGATCGTGGCGGCCGTGAACGCGTTGCCACGCGATCAGGCGCGTGGAGAAATCGGTGAGTGCGAGCATCGGAATTAGCGTTGGCAGCGCGGACAGAAATACGTCGAACGCTGTCCCTGGACGATTTGGCGGATGGCCGTGCCGCAGACGTGACACGGCAAGCCGGCGCGATCATAGACGAAGTAGTCGAGCTGGAAGTAGCCGGATTCGCCGTTGCTCCCGACGAAGTCGCGCAGTGTGCTGCCGCCTTTGTCGATGGCCGCGGCGAGCGTCACGCGCACCGCGTCCGCGAGCAGGTCGTAGCGCACGAGCGAGATGCGCCCGGCGGCGGTCGTCGGCCGAATGCCCGCGCGAAAGAGACTCTCCGACGCATAAATGTTCCCCACGCCCACGACGATGCCGCCCGCGAGCAGCGCCTGCTTCACCGACACCTTGCGCCCGCGCGTCTCGCGAAAGAGGAGCGCGCCCGAAAACTCGGGCGAGAACGGCTCGACGCCGAGACTCGCGAGCAGCGGATGATCGAGCACGTCGCCGTCTTCGCGCGGATGCCAGAGAATTGCGCCAAAGCGCCGCGGATCGCGAAAGCGCAGGATGAACTCGTCGAAGATCAGATCGACGTGATCGTGCTTCGCGGCATCGGGCGGTCGCGGGACGTTGCGCAACACGCGCAGCGTGCCGGTCATTCCGAGATGGACGATCAGCCAGCCCTGCGCCGTCTCGAACAGCAGATACTTGCCGCGCCGCTCGACCTTCTCGATTTTCAGATGCCCGAGCGTCTTCGCGAGATGCGTCGGGATGGGCCAGCGCAGCGCCGGCGTGCGGACGTCGACACGCTCGACGCGCCTTCCCGCGACATAGGGTTCGATTCCCCGGCGGGTGACTTCGACTTCCGGCAGTTCGGGCATTTTCCTGGAGAGAGACTTGCTGGGGGCGAGTGTGCCGGTATTTTAGCGACCGCGTTACAATCGACCGAAACATCGTCTGGATTTCCATGAACTCGTTCGTCAAGAAGCTGTTTTCGAAGCGTCAGACCGGCGTGGCGCAATCGTTCGCGATGCCGATGTCGCGCGTCGCCGCTGCGGCGGCGTTCGCCGTGGCCGGGCTCGCGTTCACGCCCGCTCACGCGCAGTCGCCAGGCGCGACGCCCGTTCCGAGCGATGACGATTCCGCTGCGCAAACCGCCGCCGACGCGCTGACCGCACCGGTCAGCGGCGCCGAACAGCAAGACCTGCCGAACGTCTCGATGTCGAGCCAGATCGTGTTTCAGGTGCTGGCCGCCGAAGTCGCGCTTCAGCGCGGACAGCCCGCGCCTGCTTTCCAGACATATCTCGCGCTTGCCCGCGACACGCACGACCCGCGTTTCGCGCAGCGCGCAACGGAAATTGCCATCGCCGCGCAAAGCCCGAACGACGCGCTCACGTCCGCGCAGCTTTGGCAGCAGTTCGCGCCTCATTCGGAGCGCGCGGCGCAGTTGAGTGCATCGCTGCTGATCGTGTCCGGCAAGCCGGACGACGCGAAGCCCACGCTCGAGCGTGAACTCGCGAAAGTCGCGCCGGAGCAGCGCGGCGACGCGCTCCTTTCGCTGCAAGCGCTGCTCGCGCGCGGGCCGAACCGCGTCGGCGGGCTCAACGTGCTCAAGGATCTCACCGCGAACGATCAGGACCGCCCCGAAGCGCAGCTCGCGCTCGCGCGCCAGCAATTGCTCGCAGACGATCAGCCGGGCGCGAAGGCATCGCTCGAAAAGGCGCTGCAACTGCGCCCCGACTATCTTCCCGCGGCGTTGACGCTCGCGCGCATGGGGCCTCAGGAGCGCGCGGAAGGCATCGCTTCGTTCGAGAAGTATCTCGACAAGAACCCGAAATCGCATGATGCGCGGCTTGCGCTCGCGCAACTGTATCTGTCGTCCGACCGGCTCGACGACGCGCAGAAGCAGTTCGAGATCATGCGCAAGAACGACTCGAAGGACCTCACGCCGCTGATGGCGCTCGCGCTCATCGACATCCAGAAGAAGGACATCGACAAGGCGAAGGATTATCTGAACCAGTACGCCAAGGCGGCGCAGAATACGCCGGGCGCGGACCCCGGTCAGGCGTACATCTATCTCGCGCAACTCGCGCTCGAACAGAAGGACGATGCGGGCGCGGCCCAGTGGCTCGACAAGATCCCGCGCACGAGCCAGCAGTATCTGCCGGCGCAGGTCACGCGCGCGCAACTGCTCGCGAAGCAGGGCAAGGTCGATGAAGCGCGCGCGCTCATCAACAGCCTGCAAAGCTCCGATCCGCGCGATCTCGCGATGCTCGCGCGCACCGATTCCGCCATTCTCTTCGAGGCGCATCGCTACGAGGAGGCCGAGGCGAATCTCGCGAAGGCCGTCGCCGCGTTTCCGGACGATCCCGACCTGATCTACGACTACGCGATGGCCGCCGAAAAGAACGGCCATTACGACGTGATGGAAACGCAGTTGCGCGCGCTGATGCGTGTACAGCCGAACAATCCGCAGGCGTACAACGCGCTCGGCTATTCGCTCGTCGATCGCAATCAGCGGCTCGACGAAGCGGTGAAGCTGATCGAAAAAGCCGTGTCGCTCGCACCGAACGACGCGTTCATCATGGACAGTCTCGGCTGGGCGCGCTTCCGTCAGGGCAACGCGGCGGAAGCCGAGAAAATTCTCAAGAATGCTTACGATCTTCAGCCGAATGCGGAGATCGGCGCGCATCTCGGCGAAGTGCAGTGGAAGTCCGGCCAGCAGGATCAGGCGCGCGCGACATGGCGGCAAGCGCAAAAGCTCGAACCGGACAACGACACGCTCGTCAAAACGCTGAAACGACTTCAGGTGAACGATCTTTGATGGCATTCGATTTCTTCGCCGGCGCGCAGCGTTGTGACGTTCGGCGCTGCGCCGCCGGACTCGCGGCCGCCGCCGCGCTCGTTCTCTCCGGCTGCGCGCTGCAACCGCGCGTGCCGACCACGTCGAACGCATCGACTTCGCTCGCGACACAGACGAGCCGCATGTATCACGGCCGCTTCGCGGTGCAGTACAACGACCAGAACGGCGTGCAGCGCAACGCCTACGGCAACTTCGACTGGCAGGAAACCGGCGATACGGTCACGCTGCAGTTGCGCAATCCGCTCGGCCAGACGATGGCGATCGTCACGTCGTCGCCGTCACTCGCCACGCTCGAATTGCCCAATCGCCAGCCGGTGAACGCGGACAACGTGTCGGATCTGATGCAGAACACGCTCGGCTTTGCGTTGCCGGTCCAAGGCTTGCGCTACTGGCTGCAGCCGTCCGCCGCGCCCAGTTCGCGCGCGCAGACGACGCCCGATCCCGCGTCCGATACCGGCCGTCCCAAGGAGATCCGGCAGGACGGCTGGACGATCGACTATCTCGCCTATGCCGATGCGCCCGCGACCGGCGTCAAGCGCGTGAATCTCACGCGCAGCGAGCCGCCGCTCGACATCAAACTCGTGCTCGATCAATAACGCTCTTTCGCTTCGCGTATGTCCCCGTCCAACGATTCGATCCGCGACTGCCTCGCGCCCGCCAAGCTCAACCTCTTTCTGCACATCACGGGCCGCCGTCCGGACGGCTATCACGCGCTGCAGACGGTCTTTCAGCTACTCGACTGGGGCGACGTGCTTCACTTCACGCGCCGCGAGGACGGCGTGGTCATGCGCGAGACGGACGTGCCCGGCGTGGCCGCGGACGACGATCTCGTCGTGCGGGCCGCGCGATTGCTCCAGAAGCATGCAGGCAGCCGTTTCGGCGTGGACATCGAGATCGACAAGCGTCTGCCGATGGGCGCGGGCCTCGGCGGAGGAAGTTCCGACGCTGCAACGACTCTTTTAGCGTTGAATCGTCTCTGGGGAGTTGACCTTTCGCGCAAAACTCTGCAGAATCTCGCCCTGCAACTCGGCGCGGACGTGCCGTTTTTTGTCTTCGGGCAAAATGCGTTTGCTGAAGGAGTGGGTGAGGCGCTGCAGGCGGTCGAACTGCCGAAACGCTTCTTCCTGGTGGTGACTCCTGCGGTTCACGTTCCGACCGCGGCGATTTTCTCCGAAAAGAGCTTGACACGGAATACGGAAGTCGTCACAATTACGGACTTTCTTGCACAGCAAAGGTCAGACGCTAACTGGCCCGACAGCTTCGGTCGAAACGACATGCAGGCTGTAGTTGCAAGAAGGTACGCGGAAGTTGCCAAGGTGCTCGAGTGGTTTTCCAATCTCGCACCGGCGCGAATGACCGGATCTGGAGCAAGCGTGTTCGCCGCTTTCACCAGCCAGGCTGAAGCAGAGTTGGCGCAAGCCAAACTGCCGGCAAGCTGGAAGAGTGTCGTGACAAGCAGCCTGGATTCGCATCCTCTCTTTGCTTTCGCGTCATAGGTTTTGTTTTGTCGGGTATGTCCTACACTTCCCCGGCAAGATTCAAGTTAAGTGTAGGGGAGTCGCCAAGTTGGTCAAGGCACCGGATTTTGATTCCGGCATGCGAGGGTTCGAGTCCTTCCTCCCCTGCCATTCTTTCTCGCGTTTTCCTCACGCCTCCAGCCGCAGACAGGTGCACGATGAGCAGTGACGGCCTGATGGTTTTTACTGGCAACGCGAATCCCGCGCTTGCTCAGGAAGTCGTCAAGATCCTTGGAATCCCTCTCGGCAAAGCGATGGTCAGTCGTTTCTCCGACGGCGAAATCATGGTCGAGATTCAGGAAAACGTTCGAGGCAAAGACGTATTCGTTCTTCAGTCCACCTGCGCGCCGACGAACGATAACCTGATGGAACTCATGATCATGGTCGATGCGCTCAAGCGCGCATCCGCAGGCCGGATCACCGCAGCCATCCCCTACTTCGGTTATGCGCGCCAGGATCGCCGTCCGCGTTCCGCGCGCGTGGCTATTTCGGCGAAGGTCGTCGCGAACATGCTGGAAATTGCCGGCGTCGATCGCGTGATCACCATGGACCTTCACGCCGACCAGATTCAAGGCTTCTTCGACATCCCCGTCGACAACATCTACGCTACCCCCGTTCTTCTCGGCGACCTGCGCAAGCAGAACCATGACCATCTTCTGGTCGTGTCGCCGGACGTCGGCGGCGTGGTGCGCGCGCGTGCGCTCGCGAAGCAGTTGAACACGGACCTCGCGATCATCGACAAGCGCCGTCCCAAGGCGAATGTCGCCGAGGTGATGAACATCATCGGCGAAGTGGAAGGCCGCACCTGCGTCATCATGGACGACATGGTCGATACGGCCGGCACGCTGTGCAAGGCCGCACAAGTGCTGAAGGACCGCGGCGCGAAGCAGGTCTTCGCCTACGCGACGCATCCGGTGCTGTCGGGCGGCGCGGGCGAGCGGATCACATCGTCGCAACTGGACGAACTCGTCGTGACGGACACCATTCCCCTTTCGGCGGAATCGCTCGCGTGCCCGAAAATTCGTCTGCTGTCGAGCGCGGGCCTCCTCGCGGAGACGTTCTCGCGAATCCGGCGCGGCGACTCGGTGATGTCGCTCTTCGCCGAAGGCTAAAGCATCGGCAATAAACGCGAAGTTCACACTTCGCGTTTTTGCATGATCGGCGCGAACGGACGAAGGTTCGCGCCGTTTGTTTTGGGATCGCATATTCGAATGATCCCGGTTTCCCTGCCTGGTCGCGGGCAGATCAAGGAGTCAAAGATGAAAGTCGTCGCTTTTGAGCGTAGCAAGCAAGGTACGGGTGCGAGCCGCCGCCTGCGCAACTCGGGCAAGACCCCGGGTATCGTGTACGGTGGCGCCGCGGACGTTCAGCTGGTCGAACTGGACCACAACGCCCTGTGGCACGCCCTGAAGAAGGAAGTGTTCCATTCGTCGATTCTGGACCTGGAAGTTGCGGGCCAGTCGCAGCAAGTGCTGCTGCGCGACGTGCAATATCACCCGTTCAAGCAGCTCGTGCTGCACGTGGACTTCCAGCGCGTCGATTCGACGAAGAAGCTGCACACGAAGGTGCCGCTGCACTTCATGAATCAGGAGACGAACCCGGCCGTGAAGCTGGCGGGCGCCGTGATTTCGCACGTCGTCACCGAACTGGAAGTGGAATGCCTGCCGGGCGACCTGCCGGAATTCCTCGAAATCGATCTGGCGAAGATCGAAGCCGGCCAGACGATGCACGCGAAGGACATCGCGCTGCCGAAGGGCGTCGCGCTGACCGCCCACGTCGAAGCAGAAAACCCGGTCGTCGCATCGGCTACCGTGCCGGCTGCGAAGCAGTCGGATGCGGCGGGCGAAGCGGAAGGCGAAACGCCGGCTGCCTGAGCGTCCTCTGCACGCTGAAGTATCCTCTCGATCCGTTCTGCCGAACGGTCGACGCGACCCGCCGGAGTGCAAGCCCGGCGGGTTTTTTTCGCACCCTACCCAAGCGGGCGCGCACGCTCGCGATGATTCGACATGATCAAGCTGATCGTAGGCCTGGGCAATCCGGGCGCCGAATATACGGCGACGCGGCATAACGCCGGGTTTTGGTTCGTCGACCAACTCGCGCGCGATTCCGGCGCGACGCTGCGCGACGAACGCCGCTTTCACGGTCACTATGGCAAGGGGCGGCTGCACGGCCACGAAATCCATCTGCTCGAACCGCAGACTTTCATGAACCGCTCGGGACAGTCGGTCGTGGCGGTCGCGCAGTTCTTCAAGATTCTTCCCGACGAGATTCTCGTCGCGCACGACGAACTCGATCTCCCGCCCGGCACCGTCAAGATGAAGCTCGGCGGCGGCAGCGGCGGCCATAACGGGCTCAAGGACATTTCGGCGCATTTGTCGTCGCAGCAATATTGGCGCTTGCGCATCGGCATTGGACATCCACGCGATCTGATTCCCGAAGGCGCGCGCGCCGGCGCGAAGCCCGATGTCGCCAACTTCGTGCTGAAGCCGCCGCGACGCGAGGAACAGGACGTGATCGATCAGTCGATCGAACGCGCCCTCGCCGTCATGCCGTTCGTCGTCGCGGGCGAAACCGAGCGCGCGATGATGAACCTTCACCGCAATTCCTGACCACTCATCTGGAGCCGACAGTGAGCCGCTTCTGGAGCGATATCGTTCACCGCCTGACGCCGTATGTTCCGGGCGAGCAGCCCGCGCTCGCGCATCCGATCAAGCTGAACACGAACGAAAATCCGTATTCGCCGTCGCCGCGCGTAGTCGATGCGATTCGCCGCGAACTCTGCGATGACGGCGCATCGCTGCGCAAATATCCCGACCCGACGGCGCGCGCGCTGCGTGAAGTGGTGGCCGCGCATCACGGCTTGCGCATCGAGCAGGTTTTCGCCGGCAACGGCTCCGACGAAGTTCTCGCACACGCGTTTCAGGCGCTGATGAAGCGCGCCGATCCGATCTGCTTCCCGGACATCACATACAGCTTCTATCCGGTGTATGCGCAGTTATACGGCGTCGAATACCGGACGATCCCGCTCGATGCCGATTTCGCAATCGACGTTCACGCTTACCGCGCGCCGAACGGCGGCATATTGATGCCGAATCCGAACGCGCCGACCGGCCGCGCCCTGCCGCTCTCCGATATCGAAGCGCTGCTGAAGGCGAATCCCGATGTGCCGGTGATCATCGACGAGGCGTATGTCGATTTCGGCGCGGAATCGGCGGTGAAGCTGATCGACGCGTATTCGAACCTGCTCGTCGTGCAGACGACATCGAAGGCGCGCTCGCTCGCGGGCATGCGCGTGGGCTTCGCGTTCGGCGATGCCGCTTTGATCGAGGCGCTCAGGCGCGTGAAGGACAGCTTCAACTCGTATCCGCTGGATCGCCTCGCGCAAGTCGCGGCCATCGCGTCATACGAAGATCGCGCGTGGTTTGAGGAAAGTTGCGCGAAGGTCATCGCGAGCCGGAATCGGCTCACCGCACAGTTGGAGGCGCTCGGTTTCGACGTGGTGCCGTCCGCGGCGAATTTCGTGTTTGCGAAGCACGCGGCTCGCGACGCCGCAACGCTGGCGGCCGCGCTCAGAAAACGGGAGATTTTCGTGCGGCACTTCGGGCTGCCGCGCATCGACCAGCATCTGCGCATTTCGATCGGCACCGACTCGGAATGCGATGCGCTCGTCGGGGCGTTGAAGGAAATCGCTGGCGATTGAGCGAGCGACGGGCTTACTTGCCCTTCGCCGCCATCAGCGCGTGATACTTCGTCAGCAATTGCTCGGGCGTTTCCGCGTGCGCCGGATCGCGCGGAATGCACTCCACCGGGCACACTTGCTGACATTGCGGTTCATCGAAGTGGCCGACGCATTCCGTGCACTTGTTCGGGTCGATGACGTAGATATCCGGTCCCATCGAAATGGCGTCGTTCGGGCACTCGGGCTCGCACACGTCGCAGTTGATGCACTCGTCGGTGATGATCAGGGACATGCTGCTGCCAATTTCGCGTTTGAAAACAATCGATTATAGCGCCGGCACACGCGACGCGCCGATCGGACGCGCCCACCGCGCGTAGCAGCGCGCCTAAAGTTGTTCGAACCACAGCCGTAAACGAGCACTGGACGATGCATACCTCCCGTTGCGTTCGAATCGATATAATTTTTATACCGGTTCGACGCTTCGCCAGCGAACCTTCATCACCGTTGGGGCGACCCATGCTTGCGCTTCTTGGCCTAGTCGGATGCTTCTCGCTGCTCTTGATTTGCGCAACCTGTCGCCGGCCTGGCGTCAGTCTGTTCACCGTCGCCAGGTCGTCCAACAGGCGGCACAAGCTGACCCCGCTCGGCAGCAGGCTTTATCTCATCATGTCGATGTTCTGCATCGCAATCGTCACGCTATCGCTCCTGTATCCGAACGCGTTCATGCATCATCCGCGCTAAGAATGGGCGGCGTGTCATTCCAGCGTCGGACCGCGAGGCACGCCGTTGCGGAACACCACGGCGAGCAGCGCTTTCGCGAGATACAGCACGATCAGCGCGCCGGCGAGATCGCCCGCGACCATCACGAAGAATCGCTCGACGATGTTTTGTGTGTCGCCACGCAGCGCAAACCAGATGTGATGCAGCAGCGGATTCGCAACCGAATAGGCGACGGCGAGTATCAGCAGGCGTTTCGGCGTGAGGTTCGATAGCGACGCCTTGAGCCCGTACCACTCTCTCGCGAGTCGATAAGCGGCATACGGCGCGACCGTCGCGATGATTCCGCCAGCGAATGACCGGACAGGGTCTTGAGGAAAGAAGTAGAAGAAGTCGACGAGCCAGCTTGCGAGCAGCAGGCCCGCGGCGCCGTCGCCGCCCAGCAGCAGCGTGCTGAGCAGCCTCACGCCCGAAGGCAGATAGATCCAGTTGACGCCCCGCACGAACTCGGTATGCGTGAAGATTTCCTGATTGGCCCAGAGCGACAAGACAAACACGAGCGCCGTGCCGAGCACGGAGACGGCCCGCAAACTCAGGTTGGACATGGAGGTAGAATGTCGGTCACTCGTTGTTCGCCGGCTTGCATCATAGCTTATGCAGTTGAAGCCAGGCGCGCCTTCACACCGGCTGACGCACAGGCATGACACGCCCCGCCGACATCTACCTCCGATTTCTTCAACTCGCCGAAACGCTGCGCGGCCTGCCCTCGCTTCCCGCGCTCGATCCGCTCGAAGAACGGATCCTCGACTTCGTCGCGCGCATGAGCCAGAAAAACGAACGGCTTTCGGTCCGGGACATGATGGCGCAAAGCCAGCTCGGCTCGCCCGCCACGCTTCACGCCCGCATCACGTCGATGCGCGAGAAAGGCTGGATCATGCTGAGCGACACGGAAGACACGCGCCGAAAGCAGATCGAACTGACGCCCGGCGCGCTCAGACACTTCGACAAGCTCGCCGAAGCGTTCGCCAAGGCCGCGAATAGCGGCCGTTCATAGAGAAGTCGCCGGTTGCGCCGTCAGGGCGCAGCGGGACCTTTTTGCTGGGAAGCCGAGACCTTGTCCATCAGCCGCTTTTCGACGGACGGGAACACGAACTTGCTCACGTCGCCGCCCAACTGCGCGATCTCGCGCACGATGGTGCCCGAGATGAACTGGTACTGATCGGATGGCGTCATGAACATCGTTTCGACGTCGGGCAGCAGATAGCGGTTCATGCCCGCCATCTGAAATTCGTATTCGAAGTCGGAGACGGCGCGCAGGCCCCGCACGATCACGCGCGCGTTGTTCTTTCGCACGAAGTCCTTGAGAAGCCCGGTGAAGCTGCTCACCTGCACGTTCGGATAGTGCCCGAGCACGTCGTGCGCGATATCGAGCCGCTCCTGGAGCGCAAAGAACGGCTTCTTCGCGCGACTGTCGGCCACGCCGACGACCAGCGTATCGAAAATGCTCGATGCGCGCCGCACGATGTCTTCATGCCCGCGCGTCAGCGGGTCGAATGTTCCCGGGTACACGGCGACAACCATGAGCTTCTCCTCTTTTATTGACCTTGAGCCGCGTGGCGACCGTCATTCCCCGCGTTGCCGATTCGCCGCGCGCGGCGTGGGCCAGAACGGGGCAGGCGCATTATTCCTCATTTTGACGACGCAGCAAATGATAGCGAACCGCCCCGGCTTTCCCCTCGCGCACGACGCTCCAGCCCGATAGCGCGTCGATGCGCGCCGGTTCCAGCGGATCGCCGCATTCCACGTAGATCGCACCGTCGGGCGCGGCAAGCGGCGCGGCAACGTCGAGCGCGCGGGCGAGCAGCGCTTCGTCGCCGAACGGGGGATCGAGAAAGATCACGTCGAACGATCCGGGAGCGAGGCCGGCGGCGAGTCGCAATGCGTCCGCTTCGGCAATCTCGATGTTGCGCGCGTCGAGCCGTTGCTGGTTCGCGCGCAATTGCGCGGCGGCGCGCGCGTTACGCTCGACCATCAGCACGCGCGCAGCGCCCCGCGACGCCGCCTCGAAACCGAGCGCGCCGCTGCCCGCGAATAGATCGAGGCAGCGCAGGCCGTCGAGGTCCTGGCCGAGCCAGTTGAAGAGCGTCTCGCGCACGCGATCGGGTGTCGGGCGCAGGCCGTCGAGATCGAGCACGGGCAGCGGCGTGCGCTTCCAGTTTCCGCCGATGATGCGGATCGTATGCGGCTTGCCGCCGCGCGCCGGAGCGCGGCCAGCAGCGGCGGAATGAGGCGAACGTGTAGCGGCGGGACGGGGCATGAGAAGAGCGTCGAGATGGGGCACGCGCCGCTGGCGACGCGTGTTTCGCGGCGGCCAGGGGCAATGAGGCGAACGTTACCACAGGCGGCTCGCGCACAAGCGCGCGAGGCCGCGCCTGATAAAATACGCGGCTTGACTCCTTCTGCGCGGGCCGTTGCGCGCGGCGTTCAGCGTGAGCGCGCCGGGCCATCGAATGACGCGCATCATCGTCCGAGACCCATGTTCAGCTTTTTCAAACGATTCAAAAAGCCGGCTGACGCGCCGCCCGAGACGTCCGCCGACGAGACGACCGAAGCCGCCGAGGACGAGGAAGCGTCCGCGCCTGACCTCGCGCACGAGGCCGCGAACGAGGCCGCGAACGACACCGCGATCGAGGCGGAACTGGAGCGCGAGCCGGCCGTCGACGCCGCGATTCCGCCCGAAGCGCCGCCGCCCGCCGATCCCGCGCCCGCGGAAGAATCCGCGACGCCCGCCGCAAGCGGACAGGCGAAGCCGTATTGGCAGGGCCGCACGCAGTCGCAATGGCTGCGCGCGCCCGAAACCGACGAGGCGAGCGAAGAAATCGTGCCGCCGCCAGAGCCGGACGCCGCCGCGCGCAAGTCGTGGATTTCGCGGCTGCGGCACGGCCTGTCGAAAACGAGTTCCAGCCTGACCGGGATTTTCGTCGGCGCGAAGATCGACGAAGACCTGTACGAAGAACTCGAAACCGCGCTGCTGATGTCCGACGCCGGCGTGGACGCCACCGAATATCTGCTCGAATCGCTGCGCGAAAAAGTGCGCACGGAACGGCTGACGGACGCCTCGCAGGTGAAGGCCGCGTTGCGTGCGCTGCTCGTCGATCTGCTGCGTCCGCTCGAGAAATCGCTGATGCTGGGCCGCGCGCAGCCGCTCGTCATGATGATCGCGGGCGTGAACGGCGTCGGCAAGACGACGAGCATCGGCAAGCTGGCCAAGCATTTGCAGAGCTTCAACCAGTCGGTGCTGCTCGCCGCCGGCGATACGTTCCGCGCCGCCGCGCGCGAACAGCTCACCGTCTGGGGCGAGCGCAACAACGTGACGGTCATCGCGCAGGAAAGCGGCGATGCCGCCGCGGTCATCTTCGATGCGGTCGGCGCGGCGCGCGCGCGCAAGATCGACGTGATGATGGCCGACACCGCCGGCCGGCTACCGACACAGCTTCATCTCATGGAAGAGTTGCGCAAGGTCCGGCGCGTCGTTGCGAAGGCGATGCCCGACGCGCCGCATGAAGTGCTGCTCGTCATCGATGCGAACACCGGTCAGAACGCGCTCGCGCAAGTGAAGGCATTCGACGACGCGCTCGGACTCACCGGCCTCATCGTGACGAAGCTGGACGGCACCGCGAAAGGCGGCATCCTCGCCGCCATCGCGCGGCAGCGGCCGATTCCGGTGTACTTCATCGGCGTCGGCGAAAAGGTCGAAGATTTGCAGCCCTTCAAGGCCGACGAATTCGCCGACGCTCTGCTCGGCTGAAGATAAAAAAGGCGTCCCTCGGGACGCCTTTTTTGCATCGGCACGTTTTAGCGCGAGAACACCAGCGCCGCCGCAATCCACCACATCACGCAGCCCACGATCACATCGAGCACGCGCCACGAGACGTCTTTCTGGAACCACGGCTCCAGAAGCCGCGCGCCGTAGCCGAGCGCCGTGAACCACACGATCGACGAACACATCGCGCCCGCCGCGAACCACGCGCTGCCCGGCCACGCGTGGCGCGCGCCGATGCCGCCCAGCAGCACGACGGTATCGAGATAGACGTGCGGGTTCAGCAGCGACAGCGCGAGCACCGTGGACGCCGCGCCCATTGCCGTTTGCGAATCGCCGTCGGAGGCGTCCAGGTGGCCCGGTCCGCGCCATGCCGCGAGAAAGGCGCGCAGGCCGTAAAGAAACACGAACGCCGCGCCCGCCCAGCGAATCACTTCCAGCAGAAACGGCGCACGCGCGATGAGCGCGCCCATTCCGCCGACGCCCAGCGCGATCAGCATGACATCGATGAACGCGCAAATCGCCACGACGATGCCCACATGCCGCCGCTTCAAGCCTTGCCGCAGCACGAACGCGTTCTGCGCGCCGATCGCGACGATCAGGCTCGCCCCCAGTCCCGCGCCCGCCAGATAACTCGACAGCGCTCCCGCAGAAACCGCCGCCGTCATTCCGCGTCCGGCTGTTGTGCCGGCGCAGCCCGCGCAAAGGCGTCGATTCCGTTGGCGTAGTCGGCGATGCGCTCGATCGTCGGATAAGGCGCGAGGTCGATGCCAAAGCGCCGCGCGTTAAACACTTGCGGCACGATGCACAGATCGGCGATGGTCGGCGTATCGCCGAAAGTCAGCTTGCCGACGCGCGAATCGCCGGCGAGCCGCTTTTCGAGCGTGGCGAAGCCCGCTTCCACCCAATGCCGATACCACGCGTCCTTCGCTTCGTCCGGCACCTTCACCTGATGCTTCAGGTACTTGAGCACGCGCAGATTGTCGAGCGGATGGATTTCGCACGCGATCTGCAGCGCGACCGAGCGCACGAACGCGCGATCGGACGGACCGCGCGGCAGCATCGGCGGCTCGGGATGCGTCTCTTCGAGATACTCGAGGATCGCGAGCGACTGCGTGAGGACGTCGCCGCCATCGACGAGCGCCGGCACGATGCCGTCTGGATTGACCGCGCGATATTCCGGCTTCAGTTGCTGGCCGCCTTCGCGCAGAAGATGGACGGCCTCGTATTCGTAATCGAGGCCCTTGAGATTCAGCGCGATACGCACGCGATACGCAGCCGAGCTGCGAAAGTAGCTGTACAGCTTCATACGACGCGCACTGAGAATTCGCCGATGCCGTCCACGCCGCCCGTCAGGAGATCGCCCTTCACGACCGCGCCGACGCCTTCGGGCGTGCCGGTGAAGATGAGATCGCCGGGAAAGAGTTCGAAGAGCGTCGAGAGATAGGCGATGGTTTCGCCCACGGACCAGATCAGTTGCGAGATGTCCGAGCGCTGCTTTTCCGCTCCGTTGACGGTGAGCCAGATCGCGCTTTTTTCCAGATGCCCGACCTTCGATACCGGATGGATCGGGCCGAGCGGCGCGGAATGATCGAAGCCTTTCGCGGTATCCCACGGACGGCCGAGCTTCTTCGCTTCGGCTTGCAGGTCGCGACGCGTCATGTCGAGGCCGAGCGCGTAGCCGTACACGTAGTCGAGCGCCTGGCCGGCGGGAATATCCTTGCCCTGTTTGCCGATGGCCGCGACGAGCTCCATCTCGAAGTGCAGGTTTTTAGTCTGCGGCGGATAAGGGAATTCGCCCGTCGCGCCGGGTGCGACGTACAGCACGGCATCGGCGGGCTTGCTGAAGAAGAAAGGCGGCTCGCGATCCGGATCGTGGCCCATTTCGCGCGCGTGCGCTTCGTAGTTGCGTCCGACGCAGTAGACGCGGCGCACGGGAAACTGCTCGCTGGAACCCGCAACCGGCACGGCCGCTGCCGGCGCCGGGGGAAACACGTAAGTCATCCTGTTCTCCTGTTGGCCGGACGCTGCGCTCGCTGGCAACGTCCATCCGATGTTATTCGCTCGCCGACGCGCGCCCACGTGCAGCCGGCCGGAAGAGCGAGTGTAACGTGCGCGCGCGAATCGTGGCGAGCCTTGTCCGGCGCGGGCGCGCGAGCTTTCGGCTGGCCTTCGCGAATCGGTCCATGCGCCGCGCCGACGCATCCGGCGCGACGCGATGTTCGTCACCGGAAGGCCGCCGAAGCTTGCAAGCGGCGCTCAAATGCGATACTCAGAGACATTCCCGCCTCTCGACTCGCGACGGCGCCGCCCACGACCCCGGAACTGAACCCCCGTCCGCGCACGCATCCGATGACCGACATTCCAGCCCCTTCTTTCTCCTGCGCACGCTATATCAAGGAAATCGGCCGCGGCCCCAACGGCGCGCGCGCGCTGTCCCGCGACGACACCTACTCGCTCTACGAGGCCATGCTCGACGGCCGCGTGTCCGATATCGAACTGGGCGCGGTGCTGCTCGCCTATCGCGTCAAGGGCGAGACCGCCGCCGAACTCGCCGCGATGCTCGCGGCAGCGCATGCTTCGTTCGAGCCGCTACACGTTCAGGAAGGCCGCGAACATGCGCGTCCGGTGTCGATCCCGAGCTATAACGGCGCGCGCAAGCAACCGAACCTGACGCCGCTGCTCGCGCTCCTGCTCGCGCGCGAGGGCGTGCCGGTGCTCGTGCACGGCGTCGCCGACGACCCCAGCCGCGTGACGAGCGCCGAGATCTTCGCGGAACTCGGCATCCCGCACAGGGCATCGCGCGATGAAATCGAGGACAACCTCGCGTCGCGCCGGCTCGCCTTCGCGCCGATCGACTCGCTCGCGCCCAAGCTCGCACGTTTGCTCGAACTGCGGCGCGTGATGGGCGTGCGCAACTCGACGCACACGCTCGTCAAGATTCTTCAGCCGTTCGCGGAACCGGGGCTGAGGCTCGTCAACTATACGCATCCGGAGTATCGCGACAGCCTGACGCAGCTTTTCACCGAGCATCCGGAGGCCGCGCAAGGCGGCGCGCTGCTTGCGCGCGGGACCGAAGGCGAAGCTGTCGCCGACACGCGCCGTCAGGTGCAGATCGACTGGTTTCACGACGGCCGCGCCGAAACGCTCGTCTCATCCGAACGTTCGCAGGCGGATGCGCCCGCCATCGAACTGCCGGAATCACTCGATGCGGCGACCACCGCGCGCTGGATCGAAGACGTGATGCGCGGCGATGTGCCCGTGCCGCCGGCGGTTGCGCGTCAGGTCGAACTGATCGCGGATATCGTGCGCAAGCCGGTCTAGCGCTTCGCCGCACGCATTTGACACGCGCTCCAACGCTGGTTTAAAGTGGACCGATGCGTTTCACCCAGCCTTCCTCCCTCCGAATTATTTCGGGCCGCCTAGCGCGGCCCCTATCGCTACGTCTAGCGTAAGTCGCCGGACGTAGCGCCGTGCGTCGCGGGGTCTTCCCAGCACGCGCGGTCCTCCCAGCAGTTCCCGCAGTTCCTTTCCTTACACTTGTAGTCGTCAGCTTTCCGTTCGCGCATCCCGCGAAACGAGAACGCGAGGGTCACATGCACGCTGCTTCGCGCACGTTCACGTTGGTCGCAGGCGTCACCGTCGCCGGTGCGCAATGGGATCGCGCGCGTGTCGGCGCATCGGACGCATCGCGCCGCAGCCGGCCAGCCGCCGGCCACGGCCGCTCTCGCAGACGCTACGCAAACCGTCCTACGAGAGACCGACGATCATGATGCCGAGCCCCGCCGCGAAATACCGTCCGTTCCCGCAAGTCCGTCTGCAAGGCCGCCGCTGGCCGAACCGCACGATCGAGAAAGCGCCCGTCTGGATGAGCACCGATCTGCGCGACGGCAATCAGTCGCTGATCGAGCCGATGAGCATTGCCGCCAAGCTCGAATTCTTCGAGATGCTGGTCGCGACGGGGTTCAAGGAAATCGAGGTGGGGTTCCCGTCGGCATCGCAGACGGATTTCGACTTCGTTCGCACGCTGATCGACGAGAAGCGCATTCCCGATGACGTGACCATCGAAGTGCTCGTGCAGTCGCGCCGCGAGCTGATCGAGCGCACGTTCCAGGCGGTCGAAGGCGCGGGCAAGGTGATCGTGCATCTGTACAACGCGATCGCGCCGTCGTTCCGACGGATCGTCTTCAATCAGTCGAAAGAAGAGGTGAAGGCGCTCGCCGTCGAAGGCACGCGCATCATCAAGGAATGCGCGGCGGCGCGGCCCGGCACGCGCTGGACTTACCAGTATTCGCCCGAGACGTTCAGCATGACGGAGTTGCCGTTCGCGCGCGAAGTCTGCGATGCCGTCGCGCAAATGTGGCGTCCGACGCCCGATCACAAGATGATCGTGAACCTGCCCGCGACGGTCGAAGCGGCGACGCCCAATGTGTTCGCCGACCAGATCGAGTGGATGGACCGCAATCTCGGCTTTCGCGACAGCATCGTGTTGTCGGTGCATCCGCATAACGATCGCGGCACGGCGGTCGCCGCGGCCGAGCTGGCGCTGCTCGCGGGCGCCGAACGCGTCGAAGGGTGTCTCTTCGGCAACGGCGAGCGCACGGGCAATGTCGATCTCGTGACGCTCGCGCTGAATCTCTACACGCAAGGCGTCGATCCCGGCCTCGATTTCTCGGACATTGATGCGGTGCGCCGCGTCGTCGAGCGCTGCAATCGGCTTCCGGTGCATCCGCGCCATCCGTATGCCGGCGATCTCGTATTCACCGCGTTTTCCGGTTCGCATCAGGACGCGATCCGCAAGGGGTTCGCGCAGCGCGTGCCCGGCACGCCGTGGGACGTGCCGTACTTGCCCATCGATCCCGCCGATCTCGGCCGCAGCTACGACGCCGTGATTCGCGTGAACAGTCAGTCCGGCAAGGGCGGCGCGACGTATCTGCTCGAGCGCGGGCTCGGCTTTACGCCGCCACGCCGCGTGCAGATCGAGTTCAGCCACGCGGTGCAGGCGCTCGCCGACGCATCCGGCGAGGAAATCACCGGCGACGCGATCTGCGCCCTCTTCAAGCGCGAATATTTCGATGCGGGCGGTGAGGTTTCGCGCGTCGATGCGTCGACGCTCTCGGCGTTCGGACGGCGCATCGCGATGCCTTCTGCATCGAACGTCGCGAGCGAGGAGCACTACGCGCAGGCGGCGGCCTCGTGTCTCGATGTGGGCGCGGGCGTGAGCTGGTTCGAATCGACGCTGACGGCGAGCGGCGATACGGCGGTGTTCGTCGGCTGCCGCTTCGGCGACGAACCGACGCGCTTCGGCGTCGCGGTGCACGCGAATCCGGCGCTCGCGATCGTCGATGCGGTGGTGAGCGCGGTCAATCGCTCGAAGCGGATCGTGGAGAACCGGCGGCAGGACGAGGCGGTGGAAGCCTGACGCGACAGCCTGCGCCCGGCGGCGCGCGTCATTCGAGCGCGACGCGTGTCGCCTGCAGAGCGAGCAGCAGCCATTGGCCGTCGGTCTGAACGTGAATGGCCGTGTAAGCGATTGGAAACAGCAGCGCGCCGTTCTTCGATTCCATCTCGATCAGCACGCGTCCCGCGACGAGGCAACCGTCGCGGCCGGCTGGAATCACGTCCTGCGACTGGATCTCGATCTGGCGGTAGCGGCGGCGGCCCGCCGTGATGGCGTCGATGAACTGACGCTTGGTTTCGCGCTTGCCGTTGGTGTGGACGTAGCTGACGTTCTCGGCCAGCAACGCTTCGAGCGTCGCGCCGTCGCCTTCCACCATCGCACGGAAACGGTCGCGCTCGAGGCCGCGGATGGCCTCCAGGGTCTTTGCCGGCATCTGTCGGTTCCCCTTGCGTCGAGGAACCGATGCGCCGGCGCCTCGTCAGAAGTTGTATTGCAGATATAGCTGGCTGAAATTTATACCAGGATTGGGCTCTTTGATACTCGCGTTCGAGAGATGCTGGAAGCGGAATCCGGCCTGATAATTCTGTTTCTCGCCGAAGATCGCGCCGACGCCGACCATGTCCGCGAACTGGAACGCCGACGACACCGTGAAGTTCTCGGTGATGCGCGCGTGCGAAAGCAGCCGCACGCCCACGCCCGCCTCGACGAACGGCCGGATATAGCCGGAACTCTTCACGAAGCGCAGGACCGGCGTGACGCCGAATTCCCAGACGTTCGGATTGACCGCGTTGCTTTCCTTCGTGTGCCAATAGGCGACGTGGCCTTCGCCAAGCAACGTGAAGTGGAACCCGCCGATCTCCCACCACGTCAGATCCGGGTCCCAGACGACGCCGAGGTCGGCTTTCTTGAAGTCGTGGTTCGCCACGCCGCCGGCTATCTGGAGGCCGAAGCGGTCGGCGTGCGCCGCCGCCGAAGCGAGGCCGAGCGAAAGCGCAATTGCGCCGCGAGACAACAAACTGCGCCAGAGAGCTTTGTTTTTCTGCATGAGCGCCCCATTTATGGGTTGTGTTGCACGTCCGCCGAGCGGTGGTTCGGCGCATTGTATTTCGACTGACAGATATTTGCACAATCGCCCTTTCTCGACGCATTTAATTGAATTATTGCGCGCCGCCACGAACAAAACGGTAATTCGTTCGAATTTATCGGGCACTTCGGTAAGTTCGACATCATCGACCGCGCTTCGCGCCTATCAATCTCACAAAGTCGATAGCTTTGTGGGAACTCTCACATTTCGTTGCCCTCTAACACTTAGCACTCACTTGACGGGAGTGCTAATATCGTGACTGGCCTGTTGTCGCCGTTCGGCAGCAGGCGATACGTTGAAAAGGAGCTTATGAGCGTGACCAATGCGATGACCCTTCCGAATGTTGTAGGCGCGGCACCTGCCAAGGCATCTTCGGCAGGCGCGCTGACGTACGCACAGTCGTCGATGCTGACCGGTCAGATCGGCAACATCGATTCCTATATACAAGCAGTGAACCGCATTCCGATGCTGTCGCCGGCAGAGGAACGTCAGTACGCCACCGAATATCGCGAACACGGCAGCCTGTACGCGGCGCAGCAACTGGTGCTGTCGCACCTGCGTCTCGTCGTGTCGATCGCCCGCAATTATCTGGGCTACGGCCTGCCGCACGCGGACCTGATCCAGGAAGGCAATATCGGTCTGATGAAGGCCGTGAAGCGCTTCGACCCGGAGCAAAACGTGCGCCTCGTGTCCTACGCGATGCACTGGATCAAGGCCGAGATTCACGAGTACATCCTGCGCAACTGGCGCATGGTGAAGGTCGCGACGACCAAGGCGCAGCGCAAGCTGTTCTTCAACCTGCGCAGCCACAAGACCGGTCACGCGGCGTTCACGCCGGGCGAGATCGAAGGTCTCGCGAGCGAGCTGAACGTGAAGCGCGAGGAAGTCGCGGAGATGGAAACGCGTCTGTCCGGCGGCGACATCGCGCTGGAAGGCCAGGTCGAGGACGGCGAGGAAGCGTTCGCGCCTATCGCCTATCTCGCGGACTCGCATAACGAGCCGACGAACGTGATCGCCTCGCGCCAGTTCGACAAGCTGCAAAGCGACGGCCTCTCGACCGCGCTCGAATCGCTCGACGAACGCAGCCGCCGCATCATCAAGGCGCGCTGGCTGGATGTCGAAGACGACGGCTCGGGCGGCAAGACGCTGCACGAACTGGCCGACGAATTCGGCGTGTCGGCGGAGCGCATTCGCCAGATCGAGGCGAGCGCGATGAAGAAGATGCGCACCGCGCTGCACGACTACGCGTAACGCTTCAGGCAAGACTTAGCAGGAACCTTCGAGCCCCGCTGTCGAAAGACAGCGGGGTTTTTCTTTGCCCGCCGCGTGCGGAAAAGAAAAACGGCGCCCGAAGGCGCCGTTTCTGCATGAACGACCGCTCGGCCGGATCAGGCCGGCATCGGTGCCGCGCCGCCGCCGTTGCCGGACAGCCGCGTGGCCATCTGAGCCGCATAACGCTGCGCCGCCGAACCCACGACGATGTGGAACGTATCCGCCGATACCCACGCCACATCCAGTTGCGACAGGCGCTGCTTATCGACCGCCGAAGGGTCGCGCACGACCACGCGCAGGCGCGTCTGCGCCACGGCATCGAGGGAAGCGACGTTCGTCGCGCCGCCGAAAACGGCGAGCCAGCGCAGCGGGTCCGGATCGAGCGGGCCGGCGGTCTGATCGACGGCGCCTGCCGCCGCCACCGTGGGCTGCGCCGGAGCCGACGAAGCCGGCGTCGCGCCGCGCGTCGACGAATGCTCGAGTTCGCCGCGAATTTCATCGGCGATCAAGTCCGCTTCCGGTCCGATGATGACCTGCACGTTCGTCTTGCCGCGCTTGAGCACGCCGCGCGCGCCGATAGTCTTCAACTGCGGCTCGGACACGGCGTCGGTATCCGCCACCGAAAGACGCAGACGCGTGGTGCAGGCATCGACGAGCGTCAGGTTCGACGCGCCGCCCAGCGCCGCGATGTACTTCGCCGCGCGCGTGTTCGCCGCTGCCGGCGCGTAACCACCGGCAACGCCCGGAACACCGACCGGCGTGGCGTCGGTTTGCGCGTCGGTGGTGGCCGGCTCGCGGCCCGGCGTCGCCATGTTGAACTTGCGGATGAAGAAGCGGAACAGGCCGTAATACACGATGCCGTACACGAGACCGATCGGAATCGCGAGCCAGCCGCGCTGCGACAAGCCGTAGTTCAGCACGTAGTCGATCGCGCCCGCCGAGAACGTGAAGCCCAGGTGAATGCCGAGCGCCGAGCAGATCGCGAGCGACAGGCCCGTCAGCACCGCGTGAATGCCGTACAGCACCGGCGCGAGGAACATGAAGCTGTATTCGATCGGCTCGGTCACGCCCGTCAGGAACGCGGTCAGCGCCATCGAGAACAGCAGGCCGCCGACGACCGCGCGGCGCTCCTTCGGCGCTTCGTGGAACATCGCGAGGCATGCGGCCGGCAAGCCGAACATCATGATCGGGAAGAAGCCGGTCATGAAGCCGCCCGCCGTCTTGTCGCCGGCGAAGAAGCGATGCAGGTCGCCGTGCACGACCGCGCCGCCGTCCGGAGGCGTGAACGAGCCGAACACGAACCACGCGAGCGAATTGATGATGTGATGCAGGCCCGTCACGAGCAGAATCCGGTTCAGCACGCCGAACACGAACGTGCCGATCGCGCCGGCAGTGGTGAGCCAGGTGCCGGCTGCGTCGATGGCCGCCTGAATCGGCTGCCAGACGTAGCCGAACACGATGCCGAGCACGAGACACACGACGCCCGTGACGATCGGCACGAAACGCTTACCGCCGAAGAACGCCAGATATTCGGGCAGCTTGATGTCTTTGTAGCGGTTATAGAGATAGCCCGCGACCATACCGGCGACGATCCCCGACAGCACGCCCATGTTGAGCTTGTCGTTGATGTCCTTCATCACGGCGGTTTCGATCAGATAGCCGATCGCGCCGGCGAGACCCGCCGTGCCGTTGTTGTCCTTCGCGAAGCCGACCGCCACGCCGATCGCGAACAAGAGCGGCAGGTTCGAGAAGATGGCGTCGCCGGCGTCGGCGATCATCTTGATGTTGAAGACATCGGGCTGGCCTAAACGCAGCAGCAGGCCGGCCACCGGCAATACGGCAATCGGCAGCATCAGGGCGCGGCCTAGGCGCTGCATTTTTGCAAACGGGTTGGCGTCCATCGGGTTCTCCAAAAGATATAGGTCTTGTCGTTGCTGCTCGGGGTGGTGTTACGGTTTTGCGTCTCGCCTGCGTGATTAGTCGAGCGGCCAGATTTCGCGGCTGGCCGCCCTGACTGCCTGCGCCGATTCGAGCGCGAGCACGTCTTTCGCGCGCTGACGGCAAAGCTGGTAATCGAGATTGCGCACGCGCGCCTTGATGCTCGGCACGGCGACCGGATCGACCGACAGCTCGGTCACGCCGAGGCCGACGAGCAGCGGCACCGCGAGCGGATCGCCGCCGAGCGCGCCGCAGACGCCGACCCACTTGCCGTGCTTCTCCGCGCCCTGCACCGTCGCCTCGATGAGCCGCAGCACGGCCGGATGCAGGCCGTCGGACTGCGCGGCGAGATCGGGCTGGCAGCGGTCCATCGCGAGCGTGTACTGCGTGAGATCGTTCGTGCCGATCGAGAAGAAATCCGCGTACTTGGCAAGCTGGTCGGCGAGCATCGCGGCGGACGGCACTTCGATCATCACGCCGACTTCGACGGGATCGGTGCGGCCCGCTTCGCGCGCCAGTTCGTCGATGCGCGCGCGCAGGCGTTGCAATTCGCCCGCGTCCGTCACCATCGGCAGAAGAATTCGCACGGCGCCCGCCGGCTTCACGGCGAGCAGGCCGCGCAACTGGTCGTCGAGCAGATCGGGGCGCACCTGCGCGAGGCGGATGCCGCGCAAGCCGAGCGCCGGGTTTTCCTCGGGCGGCAGCGTCAGATAATCGACTTCCTTGTCCGCGCCGACGTCCAGCGTGCGGATGATCGCGCTGCGTCCGGCGAGCGCCTCCACGATCTCCTGATAGCTCGACGCGTGTTCGGCCACGCTCGGCGCGGCCTGGCGGTGAATGAAGAGCAGTTCGGTGCGCAGCAAGCCGACCGCGTCCGCGCCGTTTTCGACGGCGGCTTTCGCGTCGTCGAGCGTCGCGATGTTCGCCGCGATTTCGACGTGGCGGCCATCGCGCGTCGCCGCCGCCTGCTGCGACATCTTGCGGTTGGCCTCGCGCACGCCCGCGAGACGCTCGCGCTCGTGGCGCGCGCGTTCCACGTCGAGTGCGGTCGGCGCGTGTTCGAGCCGGCCCGCCGATGCGTCGACGACCACTTGCGTATCGTCGGGAATCGCATGCAGCGCATCGCCGATCGCGACGAGCGCCGGAATGCCGGTTTGACGCGCGATGATCGCCGCATGCGACGTCCCGCCGCCGCGCGACATCACGATCGCCGTCACGCGCGTGCGGTCGATGGACGCGAGATCGGACGGCGTGAATTCGGTCGCCGCGAGCACGGCTTCGTCCGGCAGCGCGCGCGCCGCCGTGTTCTTGAGCCCGAGCGCGCGCAGCACGCGCTTTTCGATGTCGCGCAGGTCGGCGGCGCGTTCGGCGAGCAGCGCGTCCTTCACGTTGGCGAGCAGCGCGATCTGCGCGCGGATCGCCTCGCGCCACGCGAAGCCCGCGCTCTTGCCGAGGCTGATGAGATCGCGCGCGGCATCGACGAGCGTCGGGTCTTCGAGCAGCACGCGATGCACCGCGAAGATGCCCGCTTCGCCCACCGCGCCGCGCTGCGAAGCGGTCCGCACGGTGTCTTCCAGTTCGGCGTCCACTTGCGCGATCGCGCGGTCGAGCGCACGGCTTTCCGCCGCCGACGCGCCGCTCGCCTGTTCGGGCGGCACGATTTCCTGGTCGTCCCAGCGCACCAGCTTTCCGACCGCGATGCCCGGCGCGGCACAAACGCCCGCGAGCGTGTTCGGCGGCAGCGGCTGTGCCGATGCGCGCGCAGCCGCAACCGGCGCAGGCGACTTTTCGCGCGCGGGCGTCTCTTCCACTTCGCCTTGCGCGGCGCGCAGCAATTCGGTGGCGACGGCATCGACCGCTTCCTGCGCCTGTGCGCCGATGCCGACGAGTTCGATGGTCGCGCCTTCGCCCGCGCCGAGACCCAGCAGGCCGACGACGCTTTCCACCGGCGCCTTGCGGCCTTCGAAGCGCACTTCGACCTTGGCGTCGAGGCCGCGCGCCGCTTCGCGCGCACGCGCCGCCGGGCGCGCATGCAAACCGCCCGAGTGCGCGAGCGTGACGCTGCGCCGCGCTTCGGTCATCACGTTCGACGACGAGCGCGCCGCCTGCGCCGCCGCGCCGTCTTTCGCGCGCAGCACCAGCATGCGCGCGCCCGCCTTGAGCACGCCGCGGCCGGGGCGCTCGGCGACATCGAACGCATCGCCGTTGGCGACCGCGATCACCGAGACGAGGCTCGGCGCGTTCTGGGCGACGAAGTCGGCGTTGAATTCGATGAGCGGGTCGCCCGCGCGCACGCTCGCGCCCTGCTCGACCATCGGCGCAAAGCCCTTGCCGCCAAGCTCGACGGTGTCGATGCCGATGTGCACGAGAATTTCCGCGCCCTCCGCCGTGCGCAGCGTGACCGCGTGATGCGTGCGCGCGAGATGCGTAACGGTGCCGTCGCACGGAGAAAGCAGCACGTTATCGAGCGGATCGATGCCGATGCCGTCGCCGAACATGCCCTCGGCGAACACGGGGTCGGGCACGTCGGCGAGCGGCACGACGGGGCCGGTAAACGGAGCGAGCAGAACGATATCGCTCGGGTTATCGGTGGAATGGTTCAACAGGGACTCCTCGGCGCGACGCATCGGCTTTCTCACTCAATGGGTTTCGGTGACCTTGTTCAGGTGGCGCGGCGAGTCGGGATTGCGCCCGCGCGCGGCGGCCAGACCCGCGGCCATCACATAGAACGAAAGGATCGCGGCGATCGGATCGAGCGCCGGGTGATCGGTGGCGACGAGCGGCAGGTCGGCATCGGACACGTCGTCCGGGGCGGCGAGCAGCACGCGGGCGCCCCGCGCGCGCATGTCGGCGGCGAGCTGCACGAGACCCGCCTGCTCCGGTCCGCGCGGCGCGAATACGAGCAGCGGATAGTCGCGGTCGATGATTTCCATCGGCCCATGACGCACTTCCGCGCTAGAAAACGCCTCGGCCTGAATGCCCGACGTTTCCTTCAGCTTGAGCGCGGCTTCCTGCGCGATGGCGAGCCCGAGCCCGCGCCCGACGACGATCATGCGATCGACGCCCTTCAGTTCATCGACGGCGCGCGTCCAGTCGAGCTTGCCCGCGGCGCGCAGCGCGTCCGGCAGCGTCGTGAGCGCGTTGAGCAGTTCGACGTCGCGCTGAACGTGCGCGATCACGATGGCCGAAAGCGATAGCATCGCGATATAGCTTTTAGTCGCGGCAACCGAGAGTTCCGGCCCGGCGAGCAGCGGCAGGAAGTATTCGCACGCGTTTTCCAGCGGCGAACCCGCGACGTTGACGGCGGCGACGGTGAACGCGCCCGCTTCGCGCAGCGCCTGCATCGTGCCGACGAGATCGGGACTCTTGCCCGACTGCGAGAACGCGACGGCAAGCTGCCCCGACACGCGCAGCGGCGCCTGTTGCAACGTGGCCACCGACATCGGCAGCGACGCGACGGGCACGCCGATGCGGCTCATCGTCAGGCTTGCGAAGTAACTGGCGGCGTGATCCGAACTGCCGCGCGCGACCGTCAGCGCGACATGGCGCGGCTGCTCGGCGAGCTTCACGGCGAGCGCTTCGATGCGCGAGGTATCGGCGAGTTGCGCCGCGACGACATCCGCGGACTCCAGCGCCTCATTGAGCATATTCGACAATCGATTCTCCTTCGACATAAGTTGCGGTCAGCGCGAAATCCCGGTCGAGCACGACGAGATCGGCCCACGCGCCGCGCGCGATGCGGCCGCGGTCTTCGAGCCCGAGGTAGTCGGCGGGATAGCGCGACAGGCGATTCGAAATGTCCGCGAGCGCAATGCCCAGCGAGACGAGGTTGCGCAGCGCCTGATCCATCGTGAGCGTGCTGCCGGCGAGCGTGCCGTCCGCGAGGCGCACGCCGCCCATGCACTTGGTGACGTGCTGGCTGCCGAGGCGGTATTCGCCGTCGGGCATGCCCGCCGCCGACGTGCTGTCGGTGACGACGTAAAGACGCGGAATGGCGCGCATCGCGGCGCGAATGGCGCCGGGGTGAACGTGCAGCAGGTCGGGAATCAGTTCGGCGTACTCTGCATGCGCGAGCGCCGCGCCGACCATGCCGGGATCGCGATGATGCAGCGGCGACATCGCGTTGAAGAGATGCGTGAAGCCGCGCGCGCCGTGCTTGAGCGCGTTCACGGCGTCGTCGTAAGTGCCGAGCGAATGGCCTAGCTGCACGCGCACGCCGCGCGCGGCCAGGTCCGCGATGATGTCGAGGTGTCCCGAAATTTCCGGCGCGATGGTCACGACGCGGATCGGCGCGAGTTCCAGGTACTTGAGCACTTCGTCGCGCACGGCGACGGCGGCGGCGTCCGGCTGCGCGCCGAGCTTGCCCGGATTGATGTACGGGCCTTCGAGATGCACGCCCAGCACGCGCGCGCCGCATGCGGCACGGCGCTTCGCCTGTTCGCCCAGACCGGCGACGACCTGCATCAGTTCGTCGCGCGGCGCGGTCATCGTGGTGGCGAGCAGGCTCGTCGTGCCGTGCTTCGCGTGCTCGCGCGCGACGGTGTCGGCCGAGTCGCCGCCTTCCATGATGTCGCGGCCGCCGCCGCCGTGGACATGAAGATCGATGAAGCCGGGCAGGATGTACGGCGCGTCGTTCGTCGACGGATCGGCAATGTGGCCCTCGAGCGCCGTCACGCGGCCGTTCTCGAAGCGCACGGAGCCGTGAATCCAGCCGTCGTTCGTCAGTATGTTTCCTTTCAGCATGAAGTTCTCGGGGAAGTAGGCAATGCGTGATGAGGCTCGGGCGATCCGCGCCATGCTGCGAGCAGGTGGCCGCGCGTGATCCGGTGCGCGGCCTGCGGACGGCTTGTCTGGTCCTCTCGTTCTCTTTTTGCTCTCTTCTGATGAGCCTCGTTCAAGGCGCAGAAACGTCAGGAGGCGTCTTGTCGATGCAGCTTCGCGCTCGGCAACAGGTGGCCGTCCGCTGAATTGCACGGGACTTTCCGACGCGCGATGGCCGTTCCGGCGACCGACCGGCGCTGCTGGCTGGTGTGCGGACGCCGCCGCGTTGCCAGGAATGCGCGCGTTAGTGATTGCCGGGATGAGCCGCCCACACGACTCGCCCCGAAAGCGGAACCCAGCTCCTTACCTCGCGCTTCGGACAGCATCAGCAAATTCGCACGAAATGCGTCCCGGGCATCGACGTGGAGCCCATTATATAACCAACATAATACCAGTCAACGCGGCGCGGCCGGACCGTCGCCCGTCGGATTTCATGCTCACAATCAATAAGTTACAAGTCGATCAGCAAGTAATCTTGGAAGAGTTCCCACATCCGGACTTACCCGCATAAGCCGCCGATGTAACCAGTGCGTCCGCCATGCATTCACGCATCCGCATTCGGGCATTCTCGCATTCGCACGACCGTGCTTTCTTTGGCACAATGCGCCGTTAGTTCGGAATCGAAACTAATTCAATTAAAAACAAATTTTTGAGAGAGCAAACGCAGATGGGCTGTTTTGATCCGAGTCGGGCCTTCGAAGCGGTGCGACGCTTCAACCGGTTTTACGCGCGCCACGCGGGCGCCTTCCACGAACGACTTCACAAGAGTCACTTTTCGCTGACCGAAGTCCGCATTCTTCACGAGCTGGCGCATGAACGCGCGCTGACCGCTGCCGACTTGTCGCGAAACCTGGGGCTCGATACCGGCTATCTCAGCCGGCTCATCACGAACTTCCAGAAGCTCGGGCTCATCGTGCGGCGCAAGAACGAATCGGACGGCCGCGCTCATTTGCTGACCGTGACGCAAGAGGCCCGCGCTCAGGTCGACGAACTCGATCTGCACGTCTCGTCTGAAACCGCCTCGCTGCTCAATCGTCTCGCGCCCGGCGAAATCGAGCAGTTGTCCCTGGCAATGGCCGATATCGAACGCCTGTTGTCGCCGCGTTTCCACGAAGTCGGCACGCGCCTGCGCAGCCCGCGGTGTGGCGATTTCGGCTGGATCATCGAGCGTCACGCGCATCTCGACATCGGGGAAGGCGCGAGCCTGTCGAACGAGGCCTACGCGGCCACGGTCATCGCGCGCTTTCTCGGCGCCCTGCAGAGCAATACGCCGCGTATCGCGTGCTGGGTGGCGGAGCACGACGGCAATGCCCGCGTCGGCGCGGCGCTGCTCACGGCGGCATCGGAGAGTCAGGCGTGCATCGAACTGCTGTTCGTCGAGCCGGGCGCGCGCCGCCGCGGCCTCGGCGAGCGGCTCGTTGCGGCGTGCATGAACTTCGCGCAGGGCGCGGGATACGAAAGCGTCGTCTGCCGGCTCGACGAAGCGCGCGAAGACCTGTGCGGTCTCTTCATGCGTACGGGCTTCAAGGCGCAGCAGGCGAATGACGCGGGCGTCGTCTGGGAGCGCGAGCTGCGGCGCATCTACGCGGACTGAGACGGGCAAAAAAACGGCGTCCGCACGGGACGCCGTATTGCGATCAGTCGCTCTGGCCGCTTAGAACGAAGGGACCACCGATCCCTTGAACTGCGTCTTGATGAACTGGCGCACGTCTTCGGACTGATACGCCGCGACGAGTTTCTTCACCCACGGCTGGTCCTTGTCCTTCGCGCGCACGGCGATCAGGTTCGCATACGGGCTATGCACGTCTTCCAGCGCGATGGCGTCCTTCGTCGGCTGAAGGCCGGCCGCGAGCGCAAAGTTCGTGTTGATGGCGGCGGCATCGACGTCAGCGAGCGTGCGCGGAAGCTGCGCGGCGTCGAGTTCGACGAGCTTGATCTTCTTCGGATTCTCCGCCACGTCGAGCGCGGTCGCATTGTTGCCATTGGTGCCCGCGCCGGCCTTCAGCTTAATCACGCCTTGCGATTGCAACAGCAGCAGCGCGCGGTTTTCATTCGACGGATCGTTCGGCACCGCGACCTTCGCGCCCTGCGGCAGGTCCTTGAGCGACTTCAGCTTCTTCGAGTACACGCCGAGCGGCGAAATGTACGTCAGGCCAGCGGTGAAGATCTTGTATCCGCGCTGCTTGACCTGGCTGTCGAGGTAAGGCTGATGCTGGAAGCTGTTCGCATCGAGGTCGCCGGCGTCGAGCGCGGCGTTCGGCTGCACGTAGTCGTTGAACTCGATCACCTTCACATTGAGGCCTTCACGCTTGGCCACCTTCTGCACGACTTCCCAGATTTGAGCGTCGGGGCCGCTGATCGTGCCGACCTTGATGACCTTGTCGTCGGCATGAGCCGAGAAGCTCGTGACGAACGCGGCCGACGCGACGACGGCGGCCAGGGCTTTAAGCAAGTTTCTGCGCTGCATGGTCTTCCTGTTTCAAAAGCAATGACTGCGGGATAACTGATACGACTTCGGCCCGCGTGACAGACCGAGGGCGCGAATGTTCGCACGGAGCCGGTGCAGGTGGAAATACAGTTTGCTCATGTCAATATCCGCGCGTGGCGAGGCTAGAATGGCCGAACGAACCGACTCCGCGGACGGCACTCATGTACGTGATCAATCTCCGTTACACCGGCGCGCTCGCCGAAATAGACGATGCGCTCGACGCGCACCGCGCCTTCCTCGAACGCTATTTCGCGGCGGGCGTCTTCGTGATGGCCGGGCCGAAGGTGCCGCGCGACGGCGGCATCATCATCGCGTCGGGCATCGATCGCGCGCGGCTCGACGAGATCATCGCCGAGGACCCGTTTGCCCGTCAGCAGTTGGCGCACTACGACATCACAGAGTTCAAGGCCACGCGTCTCGCGCCAGGAATGACTCTGCCCGTGCCAGCGGAGTTCTGAGCGGGCAGTCGGTGCCGCCCGCGAATCAGTCGATGAGCAGCTTGAGATCGTGGACCCACGGGTCGACGCCTTGTCCGTCGCGCGCGAAAAGGCGCAGCTTGCCGTCCTTGTCGAAGACGTAGCTGGCGGCGGTGTGATCCATCGTGTAGTCGCCGGGCGTCTTGCCCGCCGCCTTCGCGTAGTACACGCGAAAGTCCTTTGCGACCTTCTGAAGCTCGGCGTCGTTGGCCGGGCGCAGCCCGATGTATGTCGGGTTGAACGCCGACACGTACTGGCCGAGCAGTTGCGGCGTATCGCGCGCCGGATCGACCGTGACCATCAGCACTTGCACGTCCTTCGACTTGTCGCCCAATTGCTGCATCGCCTGCGAGAGTTCGGCGAGCGTCGTCGGGCAGACATCCGGACAGTGCGTATAGCCGAAAAACAGCACGACGGCCTTGCCCTTGAAGTCGGCGAGCGTGCGCGTTTTGCCGGACGTATCGGGCAGGGAGAAATCGCTGCCGAACTGCTTGTTGCCGGTGATGTCGAGATTCTTGAAATCCGGGGCTTTCTCGCACGCGGACAACAGCGCCGCGCAGACGAGAAGCGCGAACCACCGGCGAAGAGTGCCCGTCATGCGCCGATCACCGTGCGAACGTAGTGATCGACGAGCAGCGCGCCGAAGAGCAGCGACAGATACACGATCGAATAACGGAACGCCCGGCGCGCGAGGGCATCCGAGTAATTGCGGTACAGCTTCCATGCGTAGCCGAGAAACACCGCGCCGAGCGCAACGGCGCATGCGAGATACACGACGCCGCTCATGCCCGAGACGAACGGCATCAACGTGACGGCGAACAGCACGATGGTGTAGAGGAAGATGTTGAGCAGCGTGTACTTCTCGCCGTGCGTGATCGGCAGCATCGGCAGGCCCGCGTTTTCGTAGTCCTTGCGGCGATACAGTGCGAGCGCCCAGAAATGCGGCGGCGTCCACACGAAGATGATGAGCACGAGAATCCACGCGTCGCCGGGAACCGCGCCCGTGACCGCCGCCCATCCGAGCGCGGGCGGCATGGCGCCCGACGCGCCGCCGATCACGATGTTCTGCGGCGTGTACGGCTTGAGCAGCAGCGTATAGATGACCGCGTAACCGACGAACGTCGCGATGGTGAGCCACATCGTCAGCGGATTGGTGAACGTGTAGAGCGTCCACATGCCGATGCCGCCCAGCACGGCCGAGAACGTCAGAATTTGCGCGCTGGTGATTTGCCCGCGCGCGGACGGACGCCACGCGGTGCGGCGCATCTTGGCATCGACCTTTTGCTCGACGAGGCAGTTGATCGCGAACGCGGCGCCCGCGAGCAGCCAGATGCCGATGCCGCCGCCGAGCAGTTTCGTCCACGGCACCATGCCGGGCGTGGACAGGAACATGCCGATGACGGCGCAGAAAACGGCGAGCTGGGTGACGCGCGGCTTGGTCAGCGCAACATACTGCGAGACGCGGCTGCCGAGGGGGGAATTGAGTGTCGTGCTATCCATGGGAATGGGCAATCACGCTGAAACGACGTCGCGTGCAGGGAGCACGGCGCGGCCGGGACGGCTGGAGGAGATTCGAAAGTTTAGCATGACGAGCAGAAGCAAAAGGATGGCCGCCCCGCCGTTGTGCGCGACGGCAATCGGCAGCGGCCATTGCAGGACGATGTTCGAAAGCCCCGTAAGAAACTGGATCACGATGACCGCGAGCACGCCGTTCGCCGGCTTGCGCAGCGACTCGAAGCGGCGAAGTTTCGCCGCGAGCCACAGCAGATACAGCACGACGACGACCGCGAACGTGCGATGCGTCCAGTGGATCGCAACGAGCGCGTCCTGCGAGATCACGTCGCCCTCGCCGGTCATGCCGAGCGCGCGCCAAAGGTGAAAGCCGTGTTCGAAGTTCATCGGCGGAATCCATTGACCGTTGCAAAGCGGGAAGTCCGTGCAGGCGAGTACAGCATAGTTCGTGCTCACCCAGCCGCCGAGCGCGATCTGCACGACGAGCAGCGCCAGCCCGAAGAGCGCGGCGGGCATCCAGCGCGCCGCAGCGGAATCGAGCGAGGGAATCGGCGTCTGACGCGCCGCGAGCCAGCCGAGCGCCGCCAGCAGCGCGAGGCCGAGCAACAGATGCGTCGTCACGATCACCGGCTGTAGCTTCAGCGTGACGGTCCACGCGCCGAACGCGCCTTGCAGGCAGATGAGCAGCAGGATGCCCGTCGGCCACCACGGCGATACGTGCAGCGCGCGACGCCTGATACGCGCGGTCCACGCGATCGCGACCTGCGCAATGATCAGCACGCCGATCGCCATGGCGAAATAGCGGTGCAGCATCTCGATCCACGCCTTGACCATGCTGACGGGGCCGGTCGGCATCGCCTGATACGCGGCGGAAATCTGCGCATGCGCGATGAACGGCGACGACGTGCCGTAGCAGCCGGGCCAGTCGGGGCAACCGAGGCCGGAATCGGTCAGGCGCGTGAAGCCGCCGAACATGATGAGATCGAGCGTCAGGAAGGTCGTGAGCCAGACGAGCTTTCTGAACTTGTTGTCGTCGGCCTTCACCCAGACGAACGAAAGCGGCAACAGCGCAATGCACACGCCGATCAGGCCGAGCTGCAAAAGATACATACCAGACATACTTTTACCTTCGATTTGGCCTTCAGCCGATGCGCGACCACTTCAGCAGCTTCGCCAGGTCCGCGTTGATCTTCTTCGGATCGGGATTCTTGGGAAAACGCATCATCAGATTGCCGTTCGGATCGACGAGGAAGATGTGATCCGTGATCTTGGTGCCGTTCGCGACGGGCAGCCACTCCGCGACGGCGCGCGGATCGGCCATCAACATGCGCGTGTCCGGCTGCGGATATGCGGTCTTGATGACGTCCGTCACCGGCTTGGCATCGGTGCGCAGCCAGACGTTCACGACGCGGTCGCGTTCCGCCGATTGCAGCACACGCACTTGCCGCATGTAGTAGAGGCGCGTCACGCATTGCTCGTCGCAATCTCCGCTATTCACGGTGATCATCAGCCACTTTCCTTCGAGCGATTTCAGCGGCATCGCGCGCCCGTTTTCGTCGGTCACGACGAGTTGCGCCGGAATCGGGCGCTGCGGCTCGATCAGCGTGCCGTAGCTCGTCGTGCCGCCGGCCGGCTTGAACACGTAGTACATCAGATACGAGGCGATCACCGGCGCCGCGCACACGAGCGCGAGCAGCACCAGCATCCAGCGGCCGCTGATCCACGAGCCTTTCGAAGGCGTGCGTTGGCGCGTGGGCGTCTTGTCGGCGGCGGTCGTGGGGCGTTGAGGTTGCATCAGAGTTTCTTTCGGGGTTGGGTCATGCGCGAGCCGTGCTCGGTTCACGCGTGATCGGCGGCTTCGTCGTCGGCGCCGGACGCGTCGGGCTTCTTCGCGGCGCGGCGTGCAGCATAAAGGCCGAAGCCGATGGCGGCGGCGGCCATGCCCCACCACTGCAGCATGTAGCCGTAATTGCGTTCGACGCCCTGAGTCGGCGCGGGCCAGTCGCGCACGAGCCGATCATGCGTGGCGCTCGTCTGCTGAATCACGAACGGCTGGAACGCGAGGCCGGTTTCGGCGGCATAGGCGGGAATGCTCAGGTTCTGCCGGATCTGCTGGTGCGCCGCCGATCCACCCTTGCCGAGCTCGAACGCCTGCGACGGATTCGCGCGGGCGACGCCCTCGATGTCGACGACGCCCTTCGGCGTCTCGTAGGGCTCGATGCCGGTGCGGTCCGCCAGATTGCGCGGCAGCCATCCGCGGTTGACGAGCACGTAGCCGCCGCCTTCGAGTTTAAGCGGCATCACGACGTAGAAACCAGGTTGGTCGTTATACGGACGATTATCGAGGTAGACGACGCGCTCCGGCATGAACTCGCCGCGCGCCATCACGCGATGAAATTCGACGGATTTCAGCGGCATCGGATCGACGCCGACACGCTGCGCCGGCGCGCTCTCCATTGCGACGATGCGCGCGTTGATCGCTTCTTTCTGATGCGCGCGGTCGCGCTGCCAGAAGCCGAGACGCACCGTCACCGCGACGACGACGAGAATCAGAACCGTGGGCCAGAAACGTATCTTCATGCCCGCTTCTGCCGCAAGAAAGAACCCGGCGCCGCGCGCCGCGACGCGTCGAGTGAGATAATGAGACGACTCTTTTCCATACTGCTCAATGCGTTATCCGGGCAACTCGAGCGCCATTGCCGGCTGGTTTCATGCACATTATCGTCGCCATCGCTTTCATCCTCATTCTCGGCAGCCTGGGTTCGGCGCTGTATTTCATGATGACCGACCGCGGCAAAACGAAGCGCATGGTCTGGTCGCTGGCGATGCGCGTCGGGCTGTCGATTTCGCTCTTTTTGTTCATCCTGTTCGCGCACTGGATGGGCTGGATCCAGTCGACCGGCATTCCGCTCGGACGATAACCCGCTCGCGCCGCGTTCAGACGAGACCGATTGTCGCGGCGCCGCGCCTCTCCCGCGCCTCTCCCGTGCATCTCGCACGCCCGAAAGCAAAACGCCGCCCTCGAACGTCGGGGCGGCGTGCTTGGACTCTCGCTCTCGGTCGGCTGCGGGCAAAAGCGCCCGCTGACATCCGCTTACAGCCAGTAGACGACGACGTAAAGCCCGAGCCACACGACGTCGACGAAGTGCCAGTACCACGCGGCGCCTTCGAACGCGAAGTGATGTTCCGGCGTGAAATGCCCGCGAATCAGCCGCACCATCACCACGGCCAGCATCGTGCCGCCGAGGAAGACGTGAAAGCCGTGAAAGCCCGTCAGCAGGAAGAACGTCGAGCCGTACACGCCCGATGCAAGCGTAAGGTTCAGTTCGTTGTACGCGTGGAAATATTCGTAGCCCTGGCAGAACAGGAAGGTCACGCCGAGCAGCACCGTTGCCGCGAGCCAGCCGATCGCCTTCCTGCGATGATCCTCACGCAGCGCGTGGTGCGCCACCGTCAACGTTGCGCCGGAGCTCAAGAGCAGCGCCGTGTTGATGGTCGGCAGGGGCCACGGCACCATCGCGCGGAAGTGCGGGACCAGCGCGGCCGGGCCGTTGTTCGGCCACACGGCGGAGAAGTCCGGCCAGATCAGCTTGTAATCGAGGCTGCCGAGTTCGTGCAGCGCGATGGCGCGCGCGTAGAAGAGCGCACCGAAGAACGCACCGAAGAACATCACTTCGGAGAAGATGAACCAGCTCATGCTCCAGCGGTACGACACATCCACGCGCTTGCCGTACATGCCGCCTTCCGATTCGGAGATGGCGTCGCCAAACCAGTGCCACAGCACGAACAGCAGGAAAAGCAGGCCGATCAGCGTCGTGAACGGCGCGAACGAATGGCCGTTCACCCACGCCGCCAGCGACGACAGCATCACCAGCAAGCCGCACGCAGCCATGATCGGATGCCGTGACGGATGCGGCACGAAATAGTACGGGCTCTCGTTTTGACCGCTCATTGTTGATTCTCCACTTCGATCCAGTTGCTTGAATTGTTGTCTCAGCGCCGCTCGTCTTCCGGCCGCGCTTTCCGTCTATCGCACCACCGCCCGCACGATCACCAGCAGCAGCCCGATGAAGAGCGCAGCACCAATCACGCCCGCCGCGATGAGATGCAGCGGGTTGAGCTGCGCCGCATCGCTTTCGAGGTCCGCGCGGCGCCGTACGCCGAAGAAGGACCAGAACACCGCCTTCAACAGCTTCAGGAAACCGCCCTTGCGCGGCGTCTCGGGGTTCATGGCGCTCACGTTCCGTTGCCAGCCGACTTCGGCGCGTCGAGTTCGAAGAACGTGTACGACAGCGTGATCGTCTTTACGTCCTTCGGCAGCTTCGGATCGACGACGAACACCACCGGCATGCGCTTCGTCTCGTTCGGCGCGAGCGTCTGCTGGGTGAAACAGAAGCATTCGATCTTCTTGAAAAACTCCGTGGCCTGCTTCGGCGCATAGCTCGGAATAGCCTGCGCCTTCACCGTGCGGCTCTGCTGGTTCGTCACCTGATACATCACCGTCATGACTTCGCCCGGATGGATGTCCAGATTCGACTGCTCCGGCTTGAACTGCAGCGGGCCGCGCGCGTTCGCATCGAATTCGATGGAAACGGTCCGGCTCGCATCGACCTGCGTGTTCTTCGCCTCGAGCGCGCCGACGTCGCGCTGCACGAGATTGTTGACGCCCGTGATCTGGCAGATCGCGCGATACATCGGCACGAGCGCGAAGCCGAAGCCGAACATCATCGCCGCGACGACGAATAGCTTCACCAGCATCGACCGGTTGAAGCTCCGGTCGATATGCGTTTGTTCCTGCTGAGTCGACACATTAGCCTCGCGACAACAGGTATTGCCTGACGACGATACCCAGAAAAAAGACGGCGGCGATCAGCATCATGATGAGACCGAGCCGCTTGTTGCCCGCGCGGATTTCCTCGCGGGAGCGTCTTTTCTGTGGATTCGGGTTCATGCTTTCCTGCTTGTGAATCCGTGGAGCTTCTGCGAACAGAAGCCCCACGGAGGAATCGAACCGCTTACTCGACGGTCGGCGGATTTTCGAACGTATGGAACGGCGCCGGGCTCGGCACGGTCCATTCGAGGCCTTCCGCGCCATCCCACGGCTTGTCGCCGGCCCTCTCATGCTCGCCGCCGCCGCGATACGTCGGCAGCGCGACCGCGAACAGGAAGTACACCTGCGAGAGACCGAAACCGAACGCGCCGATGGTCGCCACCTGGTTGAAGTCCGTGAACTGCGCCGGGTAGTCCGCATAGCGGCGCGGCATGCCCGCGAGACCCAGGAAGTGCATCGGGAAGAACGTGACGTTGAAGGTGATCATCGACGCCCAGAAGTGAATCTTTCCGCGCATTTCGTTGTACATCCAGCCCGTCCACTTCGGCGACCAGTAGTACCAGCCCGCGAAGAGCGCGAAGAGCGAACCCGCCACCAGCACGTAGTGGAAGTGCGCGACCACGTAGTACGTGCCGTGCATCTGGATATCGAGCGGCGCCATCGACAGGATCAGCCCCGTAAAGCCGCCCATCGTGAAAACGAACAGGAAGCCGATTGCGAACAGCATCGGCGTCTCGAACGTGAGCGCGCCGCGCCACATCGTCGCCACCCAGTTGAACACCTTCACGCCCGTCGGCACGGCGATCAGCATCGTCGCGTACATGAAGAAGAGCTGGCCCGTCACCGGCATGCCGGTCGCGAACATGTGGTGCGCCCACACCATGAACGACAGAATCGCGATCGATGCGGTTGCGTACACCATCGAGCTGTAGCCGAACAGCGGCTTGCGCGAGAACGCCGGGATCACCTGCGACACGATCCCGAACGCCGGCAAGATCATGATGTACACCTCGGGGTGGCCGAAGAACCAGAAGATGTGCTGGTACATGACCGGATCGCCGCCGCCCGCCGCGTTGAAGAACGACGTGCCGAAGTGACGGTCGAACAGCACCATCGTGATCGCGCCCGCGAGAACCGGCATCACGGCGATCAGCAGATACGCGGTGATGAGCCACGTCCACGCGAACATCGGCATCTTCATGAGCGTCATGCCCGGCGCGCGCATGTTCAGGATCGTCACGACGATGTTGATGCCGCCCATGATCGACGACGCGCCCATGATGTGCACGGCGAAGATCGCGAAGTCCATGCCGGGGCCCATTTGCGTCGACAGCGGCGCGTAGAGCGTCCAGCCCGCGGCGGTTGCGCCGCCCGGCACGAAGAACGAGCCGACGAGCAAGACAGCAGCGACCGGCAGGAGCCAGAAGCTGAAGTTGTTCATCCGCGCGAACGCCATGTCCGATGCGCCGATCTGCAGCGGCACCATCCAGTTCGCGAAGCCGACGAACGCCGGCATGATCGCGCCGAACACCATGATGAGGCCGTGCATGGTCGTCAGCTGATTGAAGAACTCGGGGCGCATGATCTGCAGGCCCGGTTCGAACAGCTCGGCCCGAATGCCGAGCGCCATCACGCCTCCGGAGAGGAACATGATGAACGAGAACAGCAGGTACAGCGTACCGATGTCCTTGTGGTTGGTGGCGAAAAGCCACCGGCGCCAACCATGCGGCAACTCGTGCGCGTGGTCGTCGTGCGCGTGGTCGTGACCCGCGACTACATCGTGTCCGATGCTAGACATGACAATCATCTCCTAAAGCGAATACTCGGGGCACTTGGCTTCTCCTACGTGCTTCTCCGTTGCTCGTCGAGCGAAGGAGAAGGACGCGAGACATGTCAAGCAGCCGGACTGATTTCCACGCGGCGTGCTTCCTTCGCATCCGTGCCGCCCGTCACCGACTCGGGCTTTTTCAATACGATACGTTCTTCCGACACGCCCGCTGCCTTCAGCGCGTCGCGGACGGCTTGCGCGCGCTTCCTGGCAAGGTCGGCGTTGAGGTCGGCGCCGCCCGTTGCATCCGTGAAGCCGGACAGCGCGATCTTCGCGTCCGGATGCGCCTTCACGTAGGCCGCGGCAGCTTGCACTGCGTTGTTTGCGTCGGCGGGCAAGTCGCTCTTGCCCGTCTCGAAGTAGATGCTGGCCGGCAGCGGCGCGGCCTGGGCCGCTTGCCCCGCTTGCTCGCCCGATGCCGCCGCCGGCGCGCTCGCGTCAGCCGCACCCGATGCGCCCGCCGCGCCCGATGCCGCCTCGCCGCCCGCAGCCGCGGTGTGGTCGCCGCCTTCGGGCATCTTGCCGTTGCGCGCATCCGCGACCTGCTTCGGCTGGAGGATGTCGCCCGTGTGGTTGCCCCACGTGTTGCGCTCGTAAGTGATGACCGATGCGATCTCGACGTCGTTGAGCGTCGTCTGCCACGGCGGCATCGCGCCCTTGCCGTGCAGCACGATGTTGACGTGACCCGCGATAGGACCGTTCGCGACCTTGCTGCCGTCGAGCGCCGGGAACTGGCCCGCGCCCTTGCCCGTCGGCTGGTGGCAGACCGCGCAATTCGATGCGTAGATCTGCGCGCCGCGCGTCTTGAGTTCGTCCATCGTGTAAGTCTTGTTGGGATCGTCGGCGGAAGAAGCCATTTTCTTCTTCTGCGCGTCGACCCACTTCGCGTAGTCGTCGGCGGACAGCACTTCCACGACGACCGGCATGTACGCATGCTCCTTGCCGCACAGTTCGGTACAGAAGCCGCGATACGTACCGACCTTCTCCGCCTTGAACCAGGTGTCGCGCACGAAGCCGGGAATCGCATCCTGCTTCACGCCGAACGCCGGCACGTACCACGAGTGAACGACGTCGTTCGCGGTGGTGATGACGCGGATTTTCTTGTCGACCGGCACGACGAGCGGGTTATCGACTTCCTGCAGATACGTGTCCGAGATCGGCGTCTGGCCGTTCACCTGGCTGCGCGGCGTGGAAAGCGTCGAGAGGAAGCTGATGCCTTCGCCCGGGCCCTTCACGTAGTCGTAGCCCCATTTCCACTGGTATCCCGTTACCTTGACAGTGAGATCGGCGTTGGTCGTGTCCTTCATCGCGACGACGGCTTTCGTTGCCGGCAGCGCCATCAGGATGACGATGATGAACGGCACGATCGTCCAGATGATTTCGACCGTGGTGCTTTCGTGGAAGTGCGCGGGCTTGAAACCCTTGGACTTGCGATGCTTCACCACCGAATAGAACATCACCCCGAACACGCCCAGAAAGATGACGGTACAGATGATGAGCATGAAGATATGGAGGCCGTAGAGCTCCTCGGCGATCTTCGTCACTGGCTGCTGGAAGTTGATTTCGTTCACAGCGGGACCGCCAGGACTGTCGTTGACCGCCAGGGCTACGCCGGCGTTGAGCAGTGCGCCTGCCGCCAGCACGCCCGAGAGGGCTCGCTTGATTGTTTTCATAGCATCCTTACCCAAAATTTCCATTCAAACCCTCGACCCCCGTTGCGCATCGCGCCTGCCACGCCAGTTCCTCGTCAAGCGAGGCGTCTCAGTGACGCCTGCAGTTCGGCAGCGAATTGTCTGCGACGATGCTGTGCAAGGTGTTGTCCGACTTTTACCGACTGGCCGCGCGCAACGATCGTAAGCGGCTCTCTCGGCGTCGCGCCCGTTTCGATCCGCACCCAGCGCGGATTGAACTCGAACTGCGTCAATGTTTCGGCGTTCATCTGCTCGATCAACAACCGGTTCTGATACAGCCGGATTCGCTCGTAGTCGACCGCGTGCCGCGCATGGATCAGAAACGCGACGGCCACGACCGTCAGCTCGACTCCGGTGAACGGCAGCACCAGCCAGGCGCCATTCAGGAAAAGCGGCGTCGCGATGCCCAGCGAAAACAGCGCAAGCGACGCATAGAAGCCCATGAACTGACGCGGCGACACCGAGCAGTTGCGTTTCATCAGCCAGTCCTTGATGACCGGCTCGGACTCCGTCAGCGTCTGGCTGACCTGCATCGCCGCCTCCATCAATCCGCACACGCAATTCACACTTTTGCTCGGATTTCGCCCAAATTTGTGTCAGTCCGGGCGACAAACTGACGCATTATAGGCGGGTTGGGTGGCATCCACAAGCAAGGGTCCAAACGTCGCAAAGCCAAGCGGCACAAGCCTCTGCGCCCAATTGACGCACCTTTTCGCGCATGTTCGGCACGCAAATTCATGACATAACACGCGCCCTCTTTACCCCTTTCGCGATTCGCGTCTCCAGCCCTTCACCGGCTTCATTGCCGGCTCCTCTACCGGTTCTTTCTCGGGCCGCGTCCGATATCTTCCAGCCGCACGATTCCGTGTCCCTCGGCATCCGTGCGCGGCACCGCCTTCCACGCGTGGCCATAAATGATTTCGAAGGTCAGCGGGATCGTGCCGTCGTCGCGGCGCAGCGCTTCGAGCGCCCGATGCACCGCGCCGCGCACCGCTTGCGCGTCCGCACGGGCGCCACGCGGTTCGCGCTCGAACGGATACGTGCCCCAGCGCGTGACATCCGCAAGCAGCGATTCCGGCGAGCGATACGTAATGGTCAGCACTTCCTGATCCATCACCGGAATTTCGAAGCCGCTTTCGACGAGCATGTCGCCGAGATCGTGCATATCGACGAAATCGATGGTGTGCGGCATCAACTGCAAGCCCAGCGTGCGCTCGGCTTCGCGGTAGGCCGCGGCCAGCTCGCGCAGCGTGTCGGGGCCGAACGTGCTGAACATCAGCAGGCCGTTCACCTTGAGCACGCGCTGCCATTCCGGAAAGACGAGATCGGGCCGCGAATGCCAGTGCAGCGCGAGATTCGACCACAGCAATTCGAATGCAGCCGATGCGAACGGCAGCGCCGAAAAATCCGCCTGCGCGAGTTGCGGCCCGCGCGCACCGAACGCCTTCGCCAGCGTCGCGGGCAAAAAGCGCCGCCAGCCGGCGCCGGCTTCGCCTTCGGCGGCTTCGGCGTCGCGGGCGCGCGCGAGCATCGCCCCCGAAATATCGACGCCGAGCACCGACGCCTCCGGAAACCTCTCCCGCAGGCGCGCGAGGTCCGCGCCCTGCCCGCATGCCGCATCGAGGACGCGCGCGGGCGTCACCTTGATGTATTCGAGACGCTCGCGCATGCGGTCCGCGATCTCGCGCGGCAGGAACGCGACTTCGTCGAATGCGGCGGCGCGACGGTCGAAGATCTCGCGCAGACGGCGCGGATCATAGGCCGGTCGGCCAGTTTTGGAAGACGTTGGGGACATGACGGTCTGTTCGCGAAGAGTGCGAAGTATACTCGGTCGTCTCGAAATGGGCCGGCGCAACCGGCGCACGCGCCAACGCTTCCGACCTCTCACTCGTCTTCAGCCATGACCGCCTTCGGCCACTTTTTGCAGTTTTCCGCGCGCGCTCGCGGGCTGGCCGGCATGGCAATGCGCGCGCTCGACATCGCGCTGCCGAATCAGTGCGCGCTGTGCGGCAACGTGTCGCAGCACTTGCTGTGCGCCGGCTGCGACGCCCACTACTGGAACGAGCCGCGTTTCCGATGCGCGACGTGCGCGATGCCGCTCGCGCCGCAGTACGTGCGGCGCGAGCGCGAGGACGCGCGCGTGCACTGCGCGGCCTGCCTCGAAGACCCGCCCGCGTTCAACGACACGCTCGCCATCGCCGACTACCGCGCGCCGCTCGATACACTCGCGGTCGAGCTGAAGTTCCGCGCACGCCTCGCGGCCGGCGCCGAATTCGCGCGCCATCTGCACGCGCGCTTCGAAGACAGCGCCCTGCCGATGCCCGACGTCATCGCGCCCGTGCCGCTTTCGCGCAAGCGGCTCCTTTCGCGCGGCTACAACCAGGCGTGGGCGATCGCGCGTCCGCTCGCGCGGCGGCTTCGCGTGCGCGCCGACGCCGCGCTCGTCACGCGCGCGGTGCATACGGCGCCGCAGTCGCGGCTCGATGTCGATACGCGCAGGCGCAATGTCGCGTCGGCGTTCGTCGTGAAGCGCGACGTGCGCGGCAAGCACGTCGGCATCGTCGACGATGTCATGACCTCCGGCGCGACGCTCGATGCCCTCGCGCGCACGCTCAAGCTCGCGGGCGCGCGGCGCGTCACGAACTTCGTCGCGCTGCGTACCCCGAAAGATTAACCACGTCAGTCAGAAAGACCGTCATCCATGTTCAACGTCGTATTGGTCGAACCCGAAATCCCGCCGAATACCGGCAATGTCATCCGCCTGTGCGCGAACACGGGCGCGCGGCTGCATCTGATCGAGCCGCTCGGTTTTCCGCTCGACGACGCGAAGATGCGCCGCGCCGGTCTCGACTATCACGAGTACGCCGAAATGACCGTGCATGCCAACTGGGATGCGTTCGTCGCGAAGGAAGCGCCCGACGCGGCGCGCATGTTCGCGTTCACGACGCGCGGCTCGACGCCGTTCTTCGACCATGCGTTTCGGCCCGGCGACTGGTTCGTGTTCGGCGCGGAAACGCGCGGCCTGGCGCCCGACGTGCTGGAACGCTTTCCGACAGAACAGCGCGTGCGTCTGCCGATGCGTCCCGGCAATCGGAGCCTGAATCTGTCGAATACGGTGGCAATCGTGACGTTCGAAGCGTGGCGTCAGTCGGGCTTCGAAGGCGGCGCCTGAGCAGCGAGTTCGGCGCGGTAGCGCGCGAGCATGTCGTCGCTAAAGCACGCGAAGATCACATGCTCGATGAAAGGCGCGGCGTGAAGCGCGCCGATGACGGTCGATACCGCGATCTTCACCGCGTCGTCGACGGGAAAGCGATAAATGCCGCAACTGATCGCCGGGAACGCGATCGACGTGCAGCCGGCTTCCTGCGCGAGTTCGAGCGAGCGCCGGTAGCAGCGCGCGAGCAATTGCGCTTCGTTGCGCTTGCCCCCGCCCCATCGCGGGCCGACCGCGTGGATCACATGCTTCGCGGGAAGACCGTGGCCGCCGGTGATTTTCGCGTCGCCGGTTTCGCAGCCGCCGAGCGTCTCGCATTCGCGCAGCAGACCTTTGCCCGCTCTGCGATGAATCGCGCCGTCGACACCGCCGCCGCCGAGCAGCGACTTGTTCGCCGCATTCACGATGGCGTCCACTTCGAGCGTGGTGATATCGGCACGTCGCGCTTCGAGCTTCGCCATCCCGCACCTCGTGGAAGATGTCGCGCTATTCGGCCTTCGCGTCGCGGCTGAGCAGCGCCTGCACCGCGTCGCGCGGCGTGACGTTCTCGAAGAGCACGCGGCATACCGCGTGAGTGATGGGCATGTCGATCCCGCGCGACTGCGCGAGCGACAGCACCGCGCGCGCGCAGCGCACGCCTTCGGCCACGTGACCGAGCGCCGCGAGAATCTCGTCGAGCGTGCGGCCGCTCGCGAGTTGCACGCCGACCGTGCGATTGCGCGAAAGATCGCCGGTGGCGGTGAGAATCAGATCGCCGAGGCCGGTGAGACCGGTGAACGTTTCCGCGCGCCCACCGAGCGCGACGCCGAGCCGCGACATTTCCGCGAGCCCGCGCGTGATGAGCGCCGCGCGCGCGTTCAGCCCGAGGCCGAGGCCGTCGGAGATGCCGGTGGCGATCGCGAGGACGTTCTTCACCGCGCCGCCCACTTCCACGCCGATGACGTCGTCGCCGGTATAGATGCGCATGGCGCCGTGATGGAACGCCGCGACGGTCCGCGCGCACAATTGCGCCGATGCGCTCGCCACCGTCAGCGCGACCGGCAAGCGCTGCCCCACTTCGCGCGCGAAGCTCGGCCCCGAAAGCGTGCCGTTGCTGCGATGCTCGGGCAGTTGCTCCGCGACGACCTGGTTCGGCAGACATTGCGTGTCCGCCTCGAAGCCTTTGCATAGCCAGACGATGTTCGCGGGAACGACGCCCGCTTGCCGCATCGCGCCGCAGAGCGAGCGCAGGCCCGCGACGGGCGCAGCGACGACGCAGAGCGCATCGGATGCGGCGGCATGCGCGAGCGCGCTGTCGAAGTCGGCCTGAAAAGCGAGCGCGCGCGGCAGTGCGACGCCCGCCAGATAGCGCGTGTTTTCGTGCGTTCGGGAGAGGGATTCGATGAGCGCGGCGTCGCGCGCCCAGAGCATCGTGTCGTGCCGCGCCGCGAGGTGGCCCGCGAGTGCGGTGCCCCACGCGCCGGCGCCGAGAACGGCTACTTTCATGCTCGGCTCCGGTTCGGCAGAGTCAGTTCAGCGCGTGACGCTCAGTGCGTCGCGCCGTTTGCCGTGCCTTCCTGCGCGCTCGCGAGTTGCGCGATGCGCTGCTCGTACAGCGCCTGGAAGTTGATCTCGGCGAGGTGAATCGGCGGGAAGCCCGCGCGCGTGATCGCGTCGGCGATATTCGAGCGCAGATACGGGAACAGAATGGTCGGGCATGCGATGCCGACGAGCGGATCGATCTGTTCGGCCGGGATGTTGCGAATGTCGAAGATGCCTGCCTGCTTCGCTTCGATCAGGAACGCGACCTTGTCGACGACCTTCGCCGTGACCGTGCCCGTCACCAGCACTTCGAAGACGCTTTCCGCGAGACGGTCCGCCTTCACGTCGACTTCGACCTCAACCGAGGGCATTTCCTGTTCGAGGAAAATCGCGGGCGAGTTCGGCTGCTCGAGCGACATATCCTTCAGGTAAATGCGCTGGATGTTGAAAAACGGCTGGTTGTTCTCGTCGGACATAGTGATTTCCTAGTGATTCGAATGCCCGGCGCCAAGCCGGGCAGCGTGTGGTGTTGTCAGGCCGACTCGAGCAGCGGCACGAGACCGCCCTTGCGGTCGAGCGCCGAAAGATCGTCGTAACCGCCGACGTGCGTATCGCCGATATAAACCTGCGGCACCGTGCGGCGCCCCGTGCGCGACATCATTTCCTCACGACGGCCCGGTTCGCGATCGATCAGCACCTTCTCGATCGTTTCGACCCCGCGGGACTTTAAAAGACGTTCGGCCATCTGGCAATACGGGCACACTTGCGTGCTGTACATGACGACTTTTTTCACTTGACGGCTCCTTGTTTCACGACCGGCATTCCTGCCTTCTGCCAGGCATCGACCCCGCCTTGCAAGACATGGACCTCAGCGTAGCCAGCTTCGGAGACGGCACGGCTGGCGCGCTGCGATTGCTGTCCGGTCTGACAAACGAGCACGACCGGATTGCTCTTATTCTTCGCGATCTGGCCGATTTTTGCTTGAAGCTCCGCCGCCTCGATATTGCGCGCCGACGGCAAATGTCCCTTCGCGAATTCGCCGGCGGGCCGCAGATCGACGATGACGGCGTTGCGCCGGTTGATGAGCGTGGTGGCTTCGGCTGCGGAAATGCCGCCGCGGCCGCGCCGCGCGATGACGGGCCAGAGCAGCAGCGCGCCGGAGACGAGCGCGATGACGATGAGTGCGAGATTCGTGTAATCGGTGAAAAACTTCACGTCTAGGGCCGCCGAAAGGTAGAGAAAAAGGAAGGAAGGAAAATGAGGGCAATCGGGGCATTATAAAATAACCGTTTCCCGCGATGGCCTATGCCGTTCGGCCGATGGCGGCACTCCGCGCGCGAGGGCAGGATGACGGAGTGCGGTCGGCGCGAGTCGCGCGCACCCGTTTTTCAACTGACCGACCTATCAAACATGTACAAGCTAGTGCTCATCCGCCACGGCGAATCGACGTGGAACAAGGAAAACCGGTTCACGGGCTGGGTCGATGTGGACCTGACCGAACAGGGCAACCGCGAGGCGCGTCAGGCGGGCGTGCTGCTGCGCGAGGCGGGCTACACGTTCGACATCGCGTACACGTCGGTGCTCAAGCGCGCCATTCGCACGCTCTGGCATGTGCAGGACGAGATGGACCTGATGTACATCCCGGTCGTTCATTCGTGGCGTCTGAACGAGCGTCACTACGGCGCGCTCGCTGGTCTGAACAAGGCCGAAACCGCGAAGAAGTACGGCGACGAGCAGGTTCTGATCTGGCGCCGCAGTTACGACACGCCGCCGCCCGCGCTCGATCCCAGCGATGAGCGCGCGTCGTTCAACGATCCGCGCTACGCGAAGGTCCCGCGCGAGCAATTGCCGCTCACCGAATGCCTGAAGGACACCGTCGCGCGCGTGCTGCCGGTGTGGAACGAGTCCATCGCGCCGGCCATCAAGGCGGGCAAGCAGGTGCTGATCGCCGCGCACGGCAATTCCATGCGCGCGCTCGTCAAGTATCTGGACGAGATTTCCGACGCGGACATCGTCGGGCTGAACATCCCGAATGGCGTGCCGCTCGTGTACGAACTCGACGAAAACCTGAAGCCGATCAAGCATTACTACCTGGGCGACGCGCAAGCCATCGCAGCGGCTCAGGCCGCAGTCGCGAAGCAGGGCAAAGCGGGCTGACCGGCCTGCCCGAGTCGCGGATCGCACGTTGACGGGCGTCGCATCGCGGCGCCCGTCGCACATTCGCGGTCGTCGAAATGACGCCCGCCTGACCGCGCGCGGTCGCCGTCGACAAACGCGCGCGCCGGCGTCCCGCAGCGAACGTTGGCGCGCGCCAAGGCACCGGGCATTTAAGTTGCGCTTAAGTCGCCTTTAGGGGCGAGCGGGTATACTGGCCCGTCACCCACGATGCAGCTCATTCGATTCCGAACGCACTCCTCTATGCGAAAGAACCTGAAAAACTTCAGCCTGATCGCCGCAGGCGTTGCCGTCGGCGCGCTGGCTACCCTGCAGATTTCCGCGTCCGCTCAGCAAGCCGCATCGTCGCCGTTGCCGCTCGACCAGCTCCGGCTCTTCGCCGAAGTGTTCGGGCAGATCAAGCACGAATACGTCGAACCGGTCGATGACAAGAAGCTCCTCACCGCCGCCATCAAGGGCATGGTGTCGAGCCTCGACCCGCACTCGTCCTATCTCGACAAAACGGACTACGAAGAGCTCCAGGAACAGACGAAGGGCCGTTTCGCGGGTCTCGGCATCGAGATTTCGTCGGAAGACGGTCTCATCAAGGTGATTTCGCCGATCGAAGACACGCCCGCGTTTCGCGCAGGCATTCGTCCCGGCGACCTCATCACGCGCATCAACGACAAGCCCGTGCGCGGCATGACGCTCGACAAGGCCGTCAAGCAGATGCGCGGCGATCCGGGCACGAAGGTCACGCTCACCATCTTCCGCAAGAGCGACGACCGCACGTTCCCGCTCACCGTCACGCGCGCCCTGATCCGCGTGCAGTCGGTGAAGATGAAGGTGCCGGAGCCGGGCTACGGCTATATCCGCATCACGAGTTTCCAGGAACGCACGGTGCCGGATCTCGCGTCGAAATTGCAGGATCTCGCGCGCCAGCAGCCGAATCTGAAGGGTCTCGTGCTCGACCTGCGCAATAACGGCGGCGGCCTGCTGCAAAGCGCGGTCGGCGTTGCGGGCGCATTCCTGCCGGACAACGCGGTCGTCGTGTCGACCAATGGACAAATCGCGGACGCGAAGCAGACGTTCCGCGACACCTACGACAACTACCGTCTGCCGTCCTTCGATTCCGACCCGCTGAAGAGCGTGCCGGACATCTTCAAGAAGGTGCCGATGGTCGTGCTGACCAACGCTTACTCGGCTTCGGCGTCGGAGATCGTCGCGGGTGCGCTGCAGGATCATCATCGCGCGCTGATCGTCGGCAAGACCACGTTCGGCAAGGGTTCGGTGCAAACCGTCCGCCCGATGACCGCCGACACCGCGCTGCGCCTGACCACGGCGTACTACTACACGCCGAGCGGCAAGTCGATCCAGAACCAGGGCGTGCGTCCCGACGTTCCGGTCGATCAATACGCGGACGGCGATCCGGACGACGCGCTCGTGACCCGCGAAGTGGATTACTCGAACCACCTCGCGAACACGCAGGACCCGAACGAGAAGAAGGAACAGGAACAGCGCGAACAGGATCGTCTCGAGCAACTGCGTCTGCTCGAAGAGCAGAACGACAAGAAGACGCCCGAGCAGCGCCGCAAGGATCGCGACCGCAAGCCGGTCGAATTCGGCAGCAACGACGACTTCATGCTTCAGCAGGCGTTGAACAAGCTGGAAGGCAAGACGGTCGTCGAATCGAAGTCGTTCGCCGAACGCAAGCTCGCGCAGAACAAGCCGGCGCGCTCGGCATCGGCGCCGGTGGTCGCGCAGCCCGCGCTGCCGGCCACGCCGGGATCGTCGCCGGCGTCCGGTTCGGTGCCGGCTTCGGCGCCGACAGCGCAGTCGAAGTAACGGCGAAGCAATCCGCAGAACGGCTTCGCGGCGCTCGCGCCGCGAAGCCGCTTTCTTTTTCGCGCGCTTAGAATCTCATTTCCATGCGCGCCGTCTTTCCGGCGTTCCCTTCGCAGCAACCTGAGCGCATTCGCGCGCCCGCTCGATGAACGACGACCAACTCCTCCGCTATTCCCGCCACATTCTCGTCGATGAGCTCGGCATCGAGGCGCAGCAGCGTTTTCTCGATTCGCACGCGATCATCGTCGGCGCGGGCGGGCTGGGCGCGCCCGCGGCGATGTATCTCGCGGCGGCGGGCGTCGGCAGGATCACGCTCGTCGATGGCGATTGCGTCGATATCACGAATCTGCAGCGCCAGATCGTCCACATGACGCAATCGGTCGGGCAACCGAAAGTCGAGTCCGCGCGGCAGACGCTGAACGCGCTGAATCCGGATGTCGTCGTAGAAGCCGTCAACGCACGCGCCGACGCCGCGTGGCTCGATGCGAACGTGCCGCGCGCCGCCGTCGTGCTCGATTGCAGCGACAACTTCGCGACGCGCCACGCGATCAACGCGGCGTGCGTCGCGCATGGCGTGCCGCTCGTTTCGGGCGCGGCGCTGCGCTTCGACGGGCAGATCAGCACGTTCGACTTCCGCTCGCCCGCGTCGCCCTGCTATGCGTGCATCTTCCCGCCGGATCAGGCGTTCGAGGAAGTCGCGTGCTCGACGATGGGCGTGTTCGCGCCGACAGTCGGCATCATCGGCGCGATGCAGGCCGCCGAAGCGCTGCGCGTGATCGGCGGTTTCGGGGAAACGCTCGCGGGCCGGCTCATGATGCTGGACTCGCTGCGCATGGAATGGAACACGATGAAGATCGCGCGCCAGCCGGATTGCCCGGTGTGCGGCGCGCGTCACGCCTGAAGGTCAGGCTTTCTGCAAGCGGGCGAGCGCCGCCTGAAGTTCGGCGGGCTCGTAGGCGGCGAGCACATCCGCGACCGGCTTTTCGAGCGCCTTCAGGTTCGCGCGAAGAATCTCCTGCTTCACGACGAGCAACTGGCTCGGATGCATCGAAAACTCGGTCAGCCCGAGCCCGAGCAAGAGGCGCGTGACGGACGGATCGCCCGCCATTTCGCCGCACACCGAGACCGGCACGCCCGCGCGCTTCGCCTCCCGGAGGGTGAACCCGATCAGGTGCAGCACGGCCGGATGCAGCGGATCGTAAAGATGCGCGACGGAATTGTCCGCGCGATCGATGGCAAGCGTGTACTGAATCAAATCGTTCGTGCCGATGGAAAGAAAATCCAGCCGGCTCAGGAACAACTGCACGGCGATGGCCGCGGCGGGAATCTCGATCATCGCGCCGACCTGCACCTGACGGTCATACGCGATGCCCGCGTCGTCGAGCTGGCGCTTCGCCTCGCGGATCAGATCCAGCGTCTGGTCGATTTCCTGCGCGTGCGCGAGCATCGGAATGAGAATCTTGGCCGGGCCGAACGCCGACGCGCGCAAAATGGCGCGCAACTGCGTCATGAACATTTGCGGCTCGGACAGGCTCCAGCGGATCGCGCGCAGGCCGAGCGCCGGGTTCGGCGCGGTTTCGTAGCCGTCGCCGCCGCTCATCGAATCGAGCGGCTTGTCCGCGCCGACGTCGATCGTGCGGATCGTCACGGGCTTGCCGTTCATCAGCTCGATCGCGCGCCGGTACGCGCCGAACTGCTCTTCCTCTTCCGGCAACCGGTCCTTGTGGTTCATGAAAAGGAATTCGGTGCGAAAGAGACCGACGCCCATCGCGCCCGCTTCCACGGCCACTTGCGCGTCGTCCGGCAGTTCGATGTTCGCGCACAGGTCGATCTTCGTGCCGCAGAGCGTCTGCGTCGGCGAGAACTTGAGGCGCTGGAGCTTGCGCTGTTCGAGCAGCTTCTCGCTTTGCCGATACGAATATTCTTCGAGGACGATCGGCGCCGGATCGACGATCACGATGCCATGGTCGCCGTCCACGATGATGAGATCGTTCTGGCGAATCAGCACGCTCGCCTGCTGCACGCCGACGGAAGCCGGAATGCCGAGACTGCGCGCGACGATCGCCGTATGCGACGTGCGCCCGCCGAGATCGGTCACGAAGCCCTTGAACGCCTGCGTCTTGAACTGGAGCATGTCGGCCGGCGCGATGTCGTGCGCGACGACGATCATCTCGTTGTGACCGTTGCTCGCGACGGTTCGCGCGACGAGCGACGCGGTCGTCGGCGCGCCCGCGAGCGCCTTCAGCAGCCGCTCCACCACTTGTTCGATATCGGCTTTGCGTTCGCGCAGGTATTCGTCCTCGATGTCGTCGAAATAGCTGCCGAGAGTCTCCAGTTGCTCGGTGAGCGCCCACTCGACGTTGTAGCGGCGCGCACGAATGAGGTCGATGGTTTCCTGCACGAGCATGGCGTCGTTCAGGATCATCGTGTGGACGTTGATGAACGCGCTCATTTCGCTCGGCGCGTCGGCGGCGAGGTCTTCGCGCAGCGCTTCGAGTTCGGTGAGCACGGCAGCCTGCGCCGCGTAGAAACGGGCGATTTCCGCGTCGATCTGATCCGGCTCGATCAGGTAATGGGCGACGTCGAGCGCGGCCGGCGCAATGAGATACGCTCGCCCGATGGCGATGCCTCGTGATACGGGAATTCCATGCAGCGTGAACGACACGCGCACCTCCTCTAGTTGTGATGTGCCCGCGATCTCCCAGGACCCGCGGCGGGCGCTTCGGCCTCGGCTAATTATAAGTTCGAACTATTCGAAAGTCGCTGCACGCCCTGTCGCGCCGGGGCCGAGCCGGTTTCGGCACGTTACGGCGTTCGGAGCGTTCGAAATGAAGCGCGCACAAAAAAGCCGCGTCGATGCGCGGCTTCTCCTTCATGTCGATGCGCGATCTATGCGCTTACTGCCCTTCGCCGAACTTGTCGGCAATCAGCGCGAGAATCGCCTGCATCGCCTCGGCTTCGTCGGAGCCTTCCGTTTCGATTGTCACCGTGCTGCCGATGCCCGCAGCCAGCATCATCACGCCCATGATGCTCTTCGCGTTGATGCGGCGACCGTTGCGGCTCATCCAGATTTCGCACTGAAAACTGCCCGCGAGCTGCGTCAGCTTGGCGGACGCCCGCGCGTGAAGCCCCAGCTTGTTCACGATTGTTGTTTCTTGTTGCAGCATGATGCTCCGGAACGCAAATGGATGATTGAAGCGACGTCAGTGGCTCGCGGCTTTCGCGGCGACGAGATCGGCGCTGGCGGAGCAGGCCGGATCGGGCGAACCGGCCGCTTTGGTCGCGAGCGCGCAGGGGTTGAGCGGCGTGGACGCGTCCAGTTCCTGGATGCCTTTGGAGCCGCCCTGCAGGATTTTTTCGGTGAGCGTGTCGAGCGGCGTCGCGCGATAGCAGACGGCGCGCACGAGCATCGGCAGGTTCACGCCCGCCAGCACGCGCACGTCCGGCGCGGCCAGGCTCGCGGCGATATTCGCGGGCGTCGCGCCGAAAACATCCGTCAGAACGATCGCGCCGTTGCCTTCCTTCAGACGATCGATTTCCGAGGTTGCGAACGCGCGCACTTGGACGGGATCGCAGTCGGGCATGACGTCGATGACGCCGATGCGTGCGGGCAAGCCGCCGTAGATATGAGCGACGCACTCGCGTAGCGCGGTGGCGAACGGTGCGTGCGCAATGATCAGGATGCCAGCCATGTCAGAATTGCTGCCTCTCTTGCGACAAATATGTCAGAGATCGCTCGAAAGCGCGCGAGCGTCGCGGGTTACTAACCAGAACAAAGCGAATATGCGTCCGGACGGCCGGGAAATCAACCGATCGCGCCCCAGATCGCAAGCCGTCGGGAAGTCGATTGTAACAGTGCTGGCAGCGCGCGTTTTGCAGCGCGCCAAACGCCTCGTCGCGGCGGTCAGCCGGCGGCGCGCTCCAGAGCGTCGATGAACATGGCGGCGACGTCGAAGCCGGTTTGGTCCATGATTTCGCGGAAGCACGTCGGGCTGGTGACGTTGACTTCGGTCAGATAGTCGCCGATCGCATCCAGACCGACGAGCAGCAGTCCGCGTGCCTTGAGCACCGGCCCGAGCGCTTCCGCGATTTCGCGGTCGCGCGCGGTTAGCGGCTGCGCGCGTCCGAGGCCGCCGGCGGCGAGATTGCCGCGCACTTCGTTGCCTTGCGGAATGCGCGCGAGCGAGTACGGCACCGGCTCGCCGCCGATCAGCAGAATGCGCTTGTCGCCGTCCGAAATCTGCGGGATGAACTTCTGCGCCATCACCATGCGCGCGCCGTCCTCGCTCAGCATTTCGATGATCGAGCCGAGATTCATGCCGTCCGCCTTCACGCGGAACACACCCATGCCGCCCATGCCGTCGAGCGGCTTCAGGATGACGTCGCCATGTTCGGCGTGAAATGCGCGAAGGCGCGCCGGATCGCGCGTGACGAGCGTCGGCGCGACGTACTGCGGCCATTCCCCGATGGCGAGCTTTTCCGAATGGTCGCGGATGGCCTGCGGCTTGTTGAATACGCGCGCGCCGCCGCGCTCCGCGATGTCGAGGAGCCACGTCGCGTTCACGTATTCGAGATCGAACGGCGGGTCCTTGCGCATCAGCACCGCGCCGAAGCGCGTGAGCGGCAGACTCTGCGGCGCCTCCGCGGAAAACCACGGCGAGCGGGCGCTGTCCGCTTCGTCGCCGACAATCGCGATGCGACGCACATCCGCTTCCACTGCGCTGCCCGTCCACGCGAGATGCTGCGGCTCGCACGCATAGAGCGCGTGGCCGCGCCGCGCGGCTTCGGCCATCATCGCGTAGGTCGTGTCCTTGTAGATCTTGAAGCGTTCGAGCGGGTCGGCGATGAAGAGGATGTCCATGAGTATTCGCTTGGGTTCACGCGGCCTCGGAGCTTACCGCAAGCCGCGCCGTTTCACCGGCATGACCGGCATGACCGGCTGCGGCGATCAGATCTGAATGGCTTCCGGATCGGTCTTTTCCAGTTCGACCGATGCCGCGAGCAGCCCGAGACGCGCAACCACGCCGTACATGTAGAAGCGGTTCGGCGGCGCCGCGCCGGGCTTCGCATGCGCATCGGGGAGCGCCGTGTGCTCGAAGCCGAGCGGAACGAAGTGCATGCCCGGCGCGTTGAGGTTCTGGTCGCGCTCGCGCGATTCGTGCACGCGATAAAACCCGCCGACGACATACCGGTCGATCATATAAACCACCGGCTCCGCGACGGCGTTTTCGACGCGCTCGAACGTATGCACGCCTTCCTGCACGATCACGTCGTGGACTTGCAGGCCGTCCTTCGCGTCGTTCATCTTCGCGCGCTCGCGCTTGGTGAGCGCGGCGACTTCGCTCGCGTCGTGCACGGTCATCACGCCCTTGCCGTAGGTGCCGGCGTCCGCCTTGATGACCACATACGGCTTCTCGCTGATGCCGTATTCGCGATACTTCTTCGCGATCTTCTTGATGACGCCGTCGATTGCGTCCGCAAGCGCCTCCTCGCCCGTGCGCGCCTCGTAATCGACGCCTTCCACATGCGCGAAGTACGGATTCACCATCCACGGATCGATTTCGACCGTCTTCGCGAACTTCTTCGCGACGTCGTCATAGCAGGAAAAATGCGTCGACTTGCGGCGCACCGCCCAGCCCGCGTGCAGCGGCGGCAGCAGATACTGTTCGTGCAGGTTTTCGAGCACCGGCGGAATGCCCGCCGAGAGGTCGTTGTTGAGCAGGATCGAACAGGGATCGAAGTTCTTGAGACCGAGACGGCGCGGCGTGCGCTCGAGCGGCTCCAGCACGATCTTCTGGCCGTCTGCGAGCGGAATCGTCACCGGGCCGTGGATGTTTTCATCGAGCGTGCCGAAACGGACGTTGAGACCCGCTTGCCGCATGATGGCCGCGAGCCGCGCGACGTTCTCGAGATAGAACGCGTTGCGCGTATGGCGCTCCGGAATCACGAGCAAATTCTTCGCGTCCGGACAGATTTTCTCGATGGACGCCATCGCCGCCTGAACGGCGAGCGGCAGCACTTCTTGAGGGAGATTGTTGAAGCCGCCGGGAAAAAGGTTCGTGTCGACAGGCGCGAGCTTGAACCCCGCGTTACGCAGATCGACGGAACAGTAAAACGGCGGCGTGTGCTCCTGCCATTCGAGACGGAACCACCGTTCGATGGCAGGCGTGGCCTCGAGGATTTTCCGTTCGAGCTCGAGCAGAGGGCCACTCAACGCCGTAACTAAGTGCGGAACCATTGATTTCTCGCGAACAGCTTTGCACGGAGCCGGATAAAACCCGGCCGACAGAAGACGAAAGATTGTAGAGCAATTGTTTTGCCTAATTGGGGATGGGCCGCCAATTACCAAGGTCTCCTGCCTCCGGTCCGCCGAACGCGTGCCCGCCTCGTAGACGAAACCCGGACGCGAGCCGTTTCATTCCATCCTTCGGCGAAAAAAACCCGCCATGAAGGCGGGCCAAGTCGCTGCGCTCATTCTTCGGGCCGCCGCGCACGCGCGATGCGCGCGCCCGCCGCAGCCAGCGTGTCACTCGACGTGCTCGCCGTGCAGCGTGACGTCGAGACCTTCGCGTTCCTGTTCTTCGGTGACGCGCAGGCCCATCACCATGTCGATGACTTTCAGCAAGACGAAGCTCACGACGCCCGAGTAGACGAGCGTGACGAGCACGCCCTTCGCCTGCACGAGCACGCTGCCGTCGAAGCCGCCGATGTCCTTCACCGCGAACACGCCCGTCAGCAACGCGCCGATGATGCCGCCGACGCCATGCACGCCGAACGCATCGAGCGAGTCGTCGTAGTTGAACTTGTGCTTGAGCCACGTCGCCGACCAGAAGCAGACCACGCCCGCGACGATGCCGATCACGATCGCGCCCGTCACGCCGACGAAGCCCGAAGCCGGCGTCACCGCCACGAGACCCGCGACCGCGCCCGAAATGATGCCGAGCACGGAAGGCTTGCCCTTGGTGATCCACTCCGCGAACATCCAGCCGAACGCGGCGAACGCGGTGGCGATCTGCGTCGTGAGCATCGCGAAGCCCGCGCGGCCGTCGGCCGCGACCGCCGAACCCGCGTTGAAGCCGAACCAGCCGACCCACAGCATCGACGCGCCGATGAGCGAAAGCACGAGGTTGTGCGGCGCCATCACTTCGCGGCCGTAGCCGACGCGCTTGCCGAGCACGAGACAGCACATCAGGCCCGCGATACCCGCGTTGATGTGCACCACGGTGCCGCCCGCGAAGTCCAGCACGCCCGCCGACGCCAGCCAGCCGGTCGGTTCCCAGACCATGTGCGCGATCGGCGAATAGACGATCAGCGACCACAGTGTCATGAAGACGAGCATCGCGGAGAACTTCATGCGGTCGGCGAACGCGCCGGTGATGAGCGCGGGCGTGATGATCGCGAACGTCAGCTGGAACGCGAAGTAGACGGACTCCGGAATCGTCGAGGCGAGATGGCTGACGGTGAGCGTCGTCGCCTTGTCGCCCTTGATGTAGGCCATGCCGTGCAGGAACACGCGCGAGAAGCCGCCGATGAACGAGCCGCCCGGCGTGAACGCGATGCTGTAGCCGACGACCGTCCAGAGGATTGTCACGAGACAGCAGATCGCGAAGCTCTGCATCGCGGTCGCGAGCACGTTCTTCTTGCGGACCATGCCCGCGTAGAAAAGCGCGAGGCCGGGAACCGTCATGAACAGCACGAGCGCGACGGAGGTCAGCATCCACGCGGTGTCGCCGGAACTGATCTTCGACGAATCGACGGAGAACGGCTCGGTCGGCGCGGCGGGCGCCGCTTCGGACGCGCCGGATGCGGCGGCCGCCGCTTGTGCCGACGAAGCCATCGCGGTGTTCGCGCTGGCCGGTGCGCTTGCAGCGGAAGCGGCGTCGGTCGCGGGCGCCGAAGCCGCGGCCGGAGCGGACGCGTCCTGCGCGAGCGCGGTGCCGACATTCGCGCCGATCAGCGCGCCCGCCACCATCAGAGACATCAAAAAGTTGCGCATTCTTCTGGTTCCTCTTATCGCCGATTTTTCTTAGAGCGCGTCCGCGCCGGTCTCGCCGGTGCGAATGCGAATCACCTGTTCGATGGCGGTGACGAAAATCTTTCCGTCGCCGATCTTGCCCGTGCGCGCGGCGCGCTCGACGGCTTCGATCGCCTGATCCACGATGTCGTCCGATACGGCCGCCTCGATCTTCACCTTGGGCAGGAAATCGACGACGTACTCCGCGCCGCGATAAAGCTCCGTATGCCCCTTCTGGCGGCCGAAGCCCTTCACTTCCGTGACGGTGATGCCCGACACGCCGATGGCCGAAAGCGCTTCGCGCGCTTCGTCGAGCTTGAACGGCTTGATGATTGCGGTAATGAGTTTCATGTATCCCTCGCTGTGGTTTCCCGATCCTTCCGCCTGCCGTTCCGCCGAAAAAGCGTGCAGAAAAGGTCGCGCCATTTACGCAACTCGTATGCCATGCGAGTATTCATAAGGCTTTGCGGGGATTTTCGAAACATCGCGTCATGCCCTCTGCCGAACGGCCAATGCAGCGCGCGCTTGCTGGCGCGGGGGCCGGTTCGTTGCTAGAGTGGTCGCGAGGTCCCGTAAAAAGGGCATGGACGAAGCGTTCGCGCACTTGAGACGGCTAAAATCGCGCGGCCTGTGCGGTGACTCCGGCGCGGTTCAACGCGCGGCGTGCGCGCACCAAGTTCGACCATCGGGCCATCCGGGGCACTGAGCTAACAATGAATGCACATTTCCTGTGCACGAGGGAGAAAACGATGAAGCAGCCCAACGACGTATTCAACGATCTGCAGCAGAAAATGAGCGAGCTTTTCAAGAATTCGCCCGCGAAGGATGTAGAGAAAAATATGCGAGCCATGCTTTCGCAGGGCTTTTCGAAGCTCGATCTCGTCACGCGCGAAGAGTTCGATACGCAGACGCAGGTGCTCGTGCGAACGCGCGCGCGCCTGGAAGAACTCGAGAAGCGCGTCGCGCAGCTGGAGCAGCGGCTTTCGAGCAGCGGCGCTTCGCAGGACTAAAGCGCCGCATCCTCTGGTACCCGGCCGGCGAGCCGTGAAGTCCTAGTCTCATTGCCGGCGCAGCCATCGCGGTGTGCGCCGTTTCAGGTGAAATCATGTCGCTTGCCGTGGTACGCAGCCGCGCGCCCGCCCCTGGGCGCGCGCCGGAAGTCGTCGTCGAAGTCCATCTGTCCAACGGGCTGCCGTCGTTCTCCATCGTCGGCCTGCCTGATCTCGAAGTGCGCGAAAGCCGCGAGCGCGTGCGCGCGGCGCTTCAGAATTGCGGCTTCGACTTTCCCGTGAGCCGTATCACCGTCAATCTCGCGCCCGCCGATCTGCCGAAGGAATCGGGCCGCTTCGACTTGCCTGTCGCGCTCGGCATCCTCGCCGCGAGCGGGCAGATTCCGGCGGAATCGCTCGAGCATCGCGAGTTCGCGGGCGAGTTGTCGCTGACGGGCGCACTGCGTCCGATGCGCGGCGCCTTCGCGATGGTCTGCGGCGCGGCCCGGCAGTACGCGGGCGCCGACGCACGCGACGCGCAGGCCGCGCGCGTGCCGCAAATCTACGTTCCGCTCGCAAGCGCAGCGGAAGCCGCGCTCGTGCCGGGCATCGATGTGTACGGCGCCGAGGACCTTCCCACGCTCTGCGCTCACCTCAACGGTGTGCCGGATGCGCGCCTGAGACCGGTGCGCGCCGAGACGCTTTGCGCGGCGAGCGGCGCGGCGTCGCCCGATCTCGCGGATGTCATCGGCCATCCGGGTGCGCGGCGCCCGCTCGAGGTGGCGGCGGCGGGCGGGCATCATCTGCTGATGGTCGGGCCGCCCGGCGCCGGCAAGTCGATGCTCGCCGCGCGCCTGCCCGGTCTCCTTCCGCCGATGACGGACGACGAAGCCCTGAGCTCCGCCGCGATTCTCTCGGCGAGCACGCTCGGCTTCAGCCCGGCGCAGTGGCGGCAGCGGCCCTTTCGCGCGCCGCATCATTCGTCGAGTTCGGTCGCGCTCGTCGGCGGGCGCAATCCGCCGCAGCCCGGCGAAATCACGCTGGCGCACCTCGGCGTTCTCTTTCTCGACGAACTCCCCGAATTCGACCGCAAAGTGCTCGAGACGCTGCGCGAGCCGTTGGAAGCCGGGCGCATCACCATTTCGCGCGCCGCGCAACAAGCCGACTTCCCCGCCGCCTGCCAACTCGTCGCCGCGATGAATCCGTGTCCATGCGGATGGCGCGGCGACCCCGCCGGCCGTTGCCGATGCTCGCCTGATGTCGCCGCGCGCTATCTGCGCAAGCTGTCAGGCCCGCTGATGGACCGCATCGACATTCAGATCGAGTTGCCCGCGCTTTCGCCTGCGGAGTTGTCGGCGCGCAGCGCGAAGCGCGGCGAATCGAGCGCGGACGTCGCGGCGCGCGTGTCCGCTGCGCGCGACGTGCAGTTGCGTCGGCAGGGCAAGACCAATCGCGAACTCGACGGACGCGAAGCCGACGACGTCTGCCGCCTCGATGCCGCCGGCGAAGCGCTATTGCGCTCGGCGGGCGAACGCTTCGGCTGGTCTGCGCGCGCGCACTACCGGGTGCTCAAGGTCGTGCGAACCATCGCCGACCTCGCGGGCGCCGACGCGCCGACCGCCGCACACGTCGCGGAGGGCGTGCAGTACCGGCGCGCGCTATCCATCGCCTGAGAAACGAAGCGTCCGTTTACTTGTGGAAAATCGCTTGTCAAGACTTGACTTATGCACACGGAGCCGATCCGTGGTTCGTTTTCATCCCATCAAACCGCCGCTTTGGAGCAATTGCCCAGACTATTGATTTTATTGAACTATTTAACTTGCCGCGTCCGAAGGCAAAGTAAGCGGCCGCCCGAATTTCGGGGCTTGGCGCGCTACCGTACGTTGTTCTCCACAAAGTTATCCACAGAGATTGTGGATAGCGGAAAAAGTCCTGACAAATCCGCGAATTACGCGCGGATGCTTGCGCGGAACTTTCACTTGCGCAGGCGAACGAGTGTGCCGCCGAACGATGCGGGTCGTCGATTCGAGGAGGCACTCTAAAAGAGCTTGAAGGACGAGAAGAACTGTTCCGCCTGCTCGGCGGGCGGGGCGTGATCCGAGACGATGGCGACTTGATAAACATGCGCGCCCCGCGCGACGAAGCGCGCCTGAATGGTGCGCGCCTCGGGCTTTTCGCCGCTTTGGGCGCGGCCTTGTCCGCGCATCTGCATTTCGCTGCCAGTGACGTGGCCGCCCGCTGCGAGGTCGATCTCGGTCGTGCGCGCGTCGGGATGCGCGTTCACGTTGCGAGCGAGGCCCTGCTCCAGATAGTCGAGCGCGGCGCGCTGAAGCGCAGGATCGGCGCTCGGAAGCACGACCGTGCCGACCGCGAAAACGGCGTCGCCGGCTTCGGCGGTTTGCATGCGCATCGTTATCGGCTGGCCGGCAATATCGATCTTGCGTTCCGCCGCGCGCGGCTTCGCGGGCAGCGTCACTTCGTAACCGTCGTCGTTATTCGTGACGGTGCGCCAGTCGTAGGCGGGCGTGCAAGCGACGAGCGCGGCGCACCCCAGCGCGATGCACGCGGCGGCGCGCGAAGTCCGTGCGAGGAAACGGCGCAATTTCGCCGGGTTGGGGGAAGAAACGTGCGTCATGTCGATTCGATGCGTGGAAAGCATCATTATCGCGCCGCTATGCAGCGCCTTTCCCCGCCGTCATGATGCCGCCGCGCGTTTGGGGCTAAAATACTCGGCACTTTCCCATTGCATGTGCGTCCACCGCGGCGCTCGAATCTGCAATCCGAGGTTCCCATGTCCCAAACCACGCAAGATAATCCCGCGCGCGCCAAGAGCCCGCTGCGCTACATCGTGATGGCGCTCGTCGCGGGCGTGATCGCCTGCACCGGCTACTTTGCCTTCGGCGGGCAGCAGCGCGTGCCGGACGCCACTTTCACGCTGCTATCGGGACAGAAGATTTCCACATCGGCGGATCTCAAGGGCAAGGTCTATCTCGTCAATTTCTGGGCGACGAGTTGCGAGACCTGCATGAAGGAAATGCCCGAGATGATTCACACGTACAACAAGTTCAAGGGCCGCGGTCTCGAATTCGTCGCGGTGGCGATGAACTACGACGCGCCGATGTACGTCAGCAACTACGCGCAGACGCGCAATCTGCCGTTCAAGGTCGCGATGGACGACGGCAGCGCGGCCAAGCAATTCGGCAACGTGCAACTCACGCCGACGACCTTCGTCATCGATAAAAACGGCAAGATTCTCAAGCGCTATGTCGGCGAACCGACGTTCGCGGAACTGGACGCGCTGCTCGACAAGGCGCTCGGCTCGGCCTGACGCAAAACACCCGCGCGCCCGCACGCCCGCTTCACGCGGGCGTTCGTTTTTTCACCGCTCGGAATCGCCTTTCACCGCGATTCCATATCGCTTGATCTTCTCGTAGAGCGTCGCCTTGCCGACTTGCAGGCGATCCGCCGCGACCGCCACCGCGCCGCCGCACTGCTCCAACGTTTCGCCGATGACCGCGCGCTCGAACTGCTCGGTGCGCTCCTTGAGCGATTGCGTCGTCATGTCCGGCGAAACGCCGATATCGTCCATCACGCCCAGCACCATGCGGTCCGCCGCGTTGCGCAACTCGCGCACGTTGCCGGGCCACTCGCGCTGCATCAGTTCGGCGCGCTGCCGGTCGGTGAGGAGCGGCGCGGGCCGCCCGTAGCGCACGGCGGCATCGAGCAGAAAATGCTCGAAAAGCGGCACGATGTCCTCGCGACGCTCGTTGAGCGGCGGCAGCGTGATCGTGACGACGTTCAGCCGGTACAAGAGGTCGCGCCGGAACGTGCCGTCCGCGACGTGCTCGTTCATGTCGCCCTTCGCGGCCGCGACCACGCGCAGATTCGCCCGCACCGGCTGGTTCGAACCGAGCCGTTCCAGCACGCCGTCCTGCAACACGCGCAGCAGTTTCACCTGCAGCGAAAGCGGCATGCTTTCGATTTCGTCGAGAAAAAGCGTGCCGCCCGACGCGTGCTCCAGCTTGCCGATGCGCCGCTTCTGCGCGCCGGTGAATGCGCCCGCCTCGAAGCCGAACATCTCCGATTCGAACATCGGCTCGGGCAGCGCGCCGCAATTCACCGCGATGAACGGCTTGTCGCGGCGCGGCGACAAGTCGTGCAGGCTGCGCGCGATCAGTTCCTTGCCCGCGCCGGTGTCGCCGTTGATGAGCACGGACGCATCCGTCGGCGCGACGTTCGCGATCAGCCGGCGAACCTGCTCGATTGCCGGACTGCGCCCGATGATGCGCGGCGCGACGCTGCTTTGCCCGGCGAGTTCGCGCCGCAGCGCCTGATTCTCGAGCACGAGCGTGCGGCGCTCCAGCGCGCGGCGCACGGCTTCCACGAGACGCTCGGACGCGAACGGCTTCTCGATGAAATCGTAGGCGCCGTCGCGCATGGCCTGCACAGCCATCGAAATGTCGCCGTGGCCGGTGACGAGAATCACCGGCACGTCGGGCGCGCGCTCGCGGCATTGCGCGAGCAGGTCGAGACCGCTCGCGCCCGGCAGACGAATGTCGCTCACGATCACGCCGGGGAACTTCGCGTCGATTGCGCGCGCGGCGGATTCCACGCTGCCGTGGCCTGTCACGTCGAAGCCCGCCAGTTGCAGGCTCTGCACGCTCGCGCGCCGCACGAGTTCGTCGTCTTCGATGAAAATCACCTGCAAACCGGTGCTCATGGTCTTGCCTCGAATCGTTTCTGCAACGTGAATCACGCGCGGCGCAGCGTCAGCACGAATTCCGCGCCGTGCGAGCGGTCCGCGTCGGCCTGCGTGCCGCCTTCCGGGCCATCGGCGACGATCGGCGCGACGCGGTTTCTCGCGACGAGCGTGCCGCCGTAATCGCGCGCAATCGCCGATGAAATCGCGAGCCCGAGCCCGAGTCCGTGGCCGGTCTCCTTCGTCGTGAAGAACGGCTCGAAGAGACGCGGGAGCGCGTCGGCGGGAATGCCCGGCCCGTTGTCGCGCACGACGATCTCGACGGCGTCGGCTCGCAGATCCAGCTCGATCGCGATGCGCGGGGCGTCGCAGGACGCGACGGCATCGAGCGCATTGCCGATCAAGTTGATGAACGCCTGCTCCAGCCGCAAGTCCTCGCAGCGCACGATGATCGGCGCGCCGTCGCGTTCGAGTTCCGGCGCGATGTCGAGCGCGACGTTCTTCAGACGCGGCTGCAGCATCGCGACGACGTTTCTCAGCGCGCGCGCCACGTCCGTGCGCGCGTTCTTGGGCCGCGCCTTTGCGACGAAGAGCTTCAACTGATTGGTGATTTTGCCCATGCGCTCGGTGAGCGCCGCAATCGCTTCGAGGTTTTCGCGCGCCGCCGCCTGATCGCCGCGCTCGATCAGCACGCGCGTGTTGTCGGAGAAACTGCGCAGCGCCGCGAGCGGCTGATTCAATTCGTGCGTGATGCCCGCCGCCATCTGCCCGAGCGCGGCGAGCTTGCTGGCCTGCACGAGTTCGTCGTGCGCGGCGCGCAAGTCCTGCTCGGCGCGCGTGCGCTCGTTCACTTCCTTCGTCAATTGCGCGTTCGCCTGTGAAAGATCCGCCGTGCGCTCCGCGACGCGCTGATTCAGTTCCGCATACGCCGTCTGCAACAGCTCGCGGCTGCGGATCATTTCGCGCACGCGCGCGCGCCGCATGCGCCAGTAGAACGCCAGCAGGCACAGCGAGAGAAAGCCGAGTCCCGTCACGACGACAGCCGTCTGCGCGCCGCTTACGACGGGATCGAGCGGCGCCATCGTGATCAATTGCCAATCGGGTTCGCCGATGGAACGCCGCGTCGCGAGAAAGCTCGGCGCGTTGCGGCCGCCGCCGACGCGCACGATCTGCGCGCCGCCTTCGAGCGTTTCGACGATCGACATCGGCAGCGGCGTGATCGGCTGCTGCGCGTACTGGCGCGTCTGATAGACGGAGGCCTCCACGCTCTGCGGCAGCGGCCGCACGGTGTGATATTTCCACGACGGCACCGACGACAGAAAAATCACGCCGTGGTCGTCGGTGACGAGAAGCGGCTCGGAAGCGTCCGCGCCTTGCAGCCATTCCAGATTCAGCTTGACGACCGCCACGCCGATCAACTCGCGCGTGCCTTCCTGATAAACCGGCTGCGAGATGTAGTAGCCCGGTTCGAGCGAGATGGTGCCAAGTCCGAAGAAACGTCCGACGCCGCCTTTCACGGCATCCACGAAATACGGCCGGAAGCGATATTCCACGCCGATGAAGCTGTCCGGCCCGCGCCAGTTGCTCGCGGCGACGCAAAGGCCGTTCGCGCGGATCAGATACGTCGCGGTGGCGTGCGCGCGGCGGTTCAGGTCTTCGAGATAGCGATTCGCCCGGTCCACGTTGCGCGCATCGGGCGTCACGAGAACGTCCTGCACGAACGGATGGCGCGAAAGCAGATACGGGAGATATTCGTAGCGGTCGAGCGTGCTTTTAAGCGTGCTCGTCGTGCGATCGACGCGCGCCGCCGCGTTGCGCCGCAATTCGTCGATGCCGCGCTGCCACGCGATATGCCACGTCAGCGCGCAGCATCCCGCGAAAAGCGCGGCGAGCGCGAAGAACACGAGGATGCGGCGCGTCACTTGGGCAGATTCCCGCGGCTGAGAATCCGTCATTGTGGCATAGGCGTTTTCGGGATACGCCCGTGCAAACGCGCGCGGCGAAGCATCCGCCGATCGGTGCTTCGCCGCGTCGCGCATGGCCAGTTTGCCGGGAGACGGCTTAGACCGTTTCCGCTTCGGTGTCGTCGGCGCCGTGCTGCAGCGCCGCGCGCAGCTTGTTGCGGTCGAGTTCGCGCTCCCACGCCGACACGACGACCGTCGCCACGCCATTGCCGACGATGTTCGTCAGCGCGCGGCATTCGCTCATGAAGCGGTCGATGCCGAGAATCAGCACCATGCCCGAGAGCGGAATCGTCGGCACCACGGCGAGCGTCGCCGCGAGCGTGATGAAGCCTGCACCCGTCACGCCGCTCGCGCCCTTGGACGTGAGCATCGTCACGGCGAGCAGCGTCAACTGCTGACCCCACGTGAGGTCCGTGTTCGTCGCCTGCGCGATGAAAAGCACGGCCATCGTCATGTAGATGTTGGTGCCGTCCAGATTGAACGAATAGCCGGTCGGCACGACGAGACCCACGACCGAGCGCGAGCAGCCGAGCTTCTCGAGCTTGAGCATGAGTTGCGGCAGCGCGGCTTCGGACGAACTCGTGCCGAGCACGATCAGCATCTCTTCCTTGATGTACGCGACGAAGCGCAGGATCGAGAAGCCGACCATGCGCGCGATGATGCCGAGCACGACGACCACGAACACGATGGAAGTCAGATAGAACGTGCCGATCAGCTTGAGCATGGGCACGAGCGAACCGATGCCGTACTTGCCGATGGTGAACGCCATCGCGCCGAACGCGCCGATCGGCGCGAGCTTCGTGATGATGCCGACCGTGCCGAAGAGCACGCTCGACAGGCTTTCGATGAAGCTCGTCACCGGACGGCCGCGCTCGCCCAGATGCGCGAGCACCGCGCCGAAGAGGAGCGCGATCAGCAGAATCTGCAGGATTTCGCCTTGCGAGAACGCGGAAACCAGCGTGTCGGGAATGATGTGCAGGAAGAAGTCGACCGTGCTCTGGCCGTGCGCTTTCGCGGCATACGTGTCGATGGCCTTGTGATCGAGCGTGGCCGGATCGATGTTGAAGCCGACGCCGGGCTTGAGCACATGCGTCGCGATGAGGCCGAGGATCAGCGCGAACGTCGACACAATTTCGAAGTACAGCAGCGCCTTGCCGCCGACGCGCCCGACCTTCTTCATGTCCTCCATCCCTGCGATGCCGGTGACGACAGTGCAAAAGATGATCGGCCCGATCACCATCTTGATGAGTTTGATGAAGCCGTCTCCGAGCGGCTTCATGTCGGTGGCGAACGAGGGATTGAAATGCCCGAGCGCAATCCCGATGGCGATGGCCACGAGCACCTGCACGTACAGGACTTTATAGAAAGGTTTCTTCACGATGGTTCCAGGCAATGTCAGCAGTTGGCAAAAGAAGCGCCAGCGGCGAGCCGCGAAGAGCGGGCAAAGCGTCGTTGCGTGGCAGGGCCGCGCACGTCGGATCGCGTCGCGTAAGCGTGAGCCGCTACGTCGACGGATTCAGGGACGGTTGAAAGCGAAATGGTTCATTGGCGTGTCTCCTTGAACTTTTATGGGCGGCTTCGCGGGCCGCGCTTCATATTGCAAGGGGGATGCCAGTTTGCATCGCGCTCAACGCATTGTTTTGCATAGCGTTTTTCGCATGCGCCTTTTGCACGATTCCGGGATTCCGGAAATCCGGAAATAGCGCGTCCGGGGTTCCGGACCGCTTCGCGATGCGCGCGACGGCAAGCGCGTCCGAAAAAAAACCCACGTCGCCGTGGGTTTCTCGATGCCGGATCAGCGCGCCGCGTCAGACCACGCCCGCTCCGTGCGCCTGCAAGTCCGCGTGATAGCTGGAGCGCACCATCGCGCCGACGGCCGCGTGCGTGAAGCCCATCTTGTAGGCCTCTTCCTCGTACATCTTGAACGTGTCGGGATGCACGTAGGCGCGCACCGGCAGATGATGCTCCGAAGGCTGCAAGTACTGGCCGATCGTCAGCATGTCCACGTCGTGCGCGCGCAGATCGCGCATCACCTGAAGAATCTCTTCTTCGGTTTCGCCCAGGCCGACCATCAGACCGGATTTCGTCGCGACTTCGGGATGCAGCGCCTTGAAGTCCTTCAGCAGCTTCAGCGAATGGTGATAGTCCGAGCCCGGACGCGCTTCCTTGTAGAGACGCGGCACCGTTTCGAGATTGTGGTTCATCACGTCGGGGGGCGCGGCAGTCAGGATATTGATCGCGCGGTCCAGACGCCCGCGAAAATCCGGCGTCAGAATCTCGATGCGCGTTTCCGGCGAATGCTCGCGAACTTGCCGAATGCACTCGACGAAATGCGCCGCGCCGCCGTCGCGCAGGTCGTCGCGATCCACGCTCGTGATCACGACGTACTTGAGCTTCAGCGCGCCGATGGTGCGCGCGAGATTGATCGGCTCTTCCGCGTCGAGCGGATCAGGGCGGCCGTGGCCGACATCGCAGAACGGGCAGCGGCGCGTGCACTTGTCGCCCATGATCATGAACGTGGCCGTGCCCTTGCCGAAGCATTCGCCGATATTCGGGCAGCTCGCTTCCTCGCACACCGTATGCAGGTTGTGCTCGCGCAGAATCGTCTTGATCTCGTTGAAGCGCGAGTTGCCGGTCGCGGTGCGCACGCGAATCCAGTCGGGCTTCTTCAGCTTTTCGATCGGCACGACCTTGATCGGAATGCGCGATGTCTTCGCCTGCGCCTTCTGCTTCGCGGTGGCATCGTAGCCGGCGGGAGCGGCGTCGGCAGCGAGGTTTGCGGTTGCGTCAGTCATTCGGTTGATCCGGTAGATGCTGCTAAACGGCTCTCGCCGTCTTGCGGTTGAGCGGCGCTCGGCGTGCCGTCGATCTGATGCGCCAGCCGTTGCGCGAGCGTCAGTGCGACGTCGCGCCAGGCGGCCACGGCGCCGAGCGTCGCCATGTCGACCGTTTCGAGTCCCGCGTAGCCGCACGGGTTGATCGCGAGGAACGGCCGCAGATCCATCTTCACGTTCAGGCTGACGCCGTGATAGCTGCAGCCGTTGCGGATCTTGAGCCCGAGCGCGGCGATCTTCGCGCCCCGATGCGCGCCATGCAGACGAACGTTCGCGCCTTGCGCGGCCTGTCGCGCCGACGGTTCGGCGACGTAAATGCCCGGCGCGCCGGCCTTGCGGTCGGTCGCGAGATTATACGTTGCAAGCGTTTCGATCACGGCCTCTTCGATGCGCCTCACCAGCTCGCGCACCATGAGCTTGCGGCGGCGCAAGTCGATGAGCAGATACGCGACGATCTGCCCCGGCCCGTGATACGTGATTTGCCCGCCGCGATCCACCTTGACGAGCGGAATGCCGCTGTCGGCGAGCAGCAAGTGCGCGGGATTGCCGGCCAGACCGAGCGTGAAGACTTGCGGATGTTCGACGATCCAGATTTCATCGGGCGTATCGGGCGTGCGCGCGTCAGTGAAGGCGCGCATCGCGTCGAAGCTCTCGTTGTACGGCTCGACGCCGCGCCAGCGCAGCGTCACGTCGCGCACAACGGTGACGGGATCGGCGGAAATCTCGGACGAAAGGGCAAGCGGCGTGGCGGACATGGTGCCGGTAGTTTACCGAAATCGTTCCATGCCCGCCCGCCGTGAAAGGGAAGATGTGCCGGACAGCATGCTCAGACGGTGCGCCAGCCTGCGCGCAAACGCTGCGCAAGACGCTCGATGCTGGTCGAAAGCCAGTGGATCGCGCGTTCGTCGCGGCGCGGCACGATGGTGAAGACGACGCACGCCGGCTTGTCGCCTTCAGCGGAAAGCCAGAGCCGCTCGCGTTCGCGCAGCTTGAGACGGTCGCCGGGCGCGAGCCAGTAATCCTCGATGTCGTCGCTGCGCGTGGCCCAGACAGGCGCGCCGTGCACGGTCAGGCGCGTGCCGCGCGCGATTCGCATCGGCACCGTTTCGCCCGGCCGGATTTCGAACGTGATGCTTGTTGAAATTTCTCGCATGATCCACTCCGCCAACGGAACGTTTCGATGACTACAATCGTAGACGTGGCAAGGCCTGGGACCAAACGATCAATTTTCACCGCTATGTGAGCCGGATTGACAACGCCATCGACCAACATCCCCATGGACCTGCGCCAGCTTCCCGCGCTGAACGCGCTGCGCGCCTTCGAAGCCGCCGCGCGCCACGAGAGCTTTTCGCGCGCCGCCGACGAACTGTTCGTCACGCACGGCGCCGTCAGTCATCAGATTCGCGCGCTGGAGGCGGAACTGGGCGTCGCGCTATTCGCCCGCGACGGCAAGCGCGTGCGTCTCACCGATCGCGGCCGGCAATACGCGGCGGACGTGCGCGCGGCGCTCGTCGCGCTCGCGGAATCGACGCGGCGCATCCGTTCCGGCGACCGCGACAGGCGGCTCGTCGTTTCGATGCTGTCGTCGTTCTCGGCGCGCTGGCTCACGTCGCGCGTGGGCGGGTTCATCGAGAAGCATCCGGAATTCGACCTCGAATTGCTGTCGACGAACGCGCTCACCGATTTCAGCCGCGACGACGTGGATGTCGCGATCCGTTTCGGCTACGGAAAGTACCCCGGTTTGCACGCGGAGCCGTTGCTCGACGAAGTGTTCTTTCCGGCGTGTTCGCCGCGCTTCAACGGCGGCGCGCTGCCGCGCGTGCCGGCCGACCTCGCCACGCTGCCGCTCTTGCGTTCGGGCGACGAACTGTGGCGACCGTGGTTCGATGCGGCAGGCCTGCCGGAGATGCCCGAACCCAAGCGCGGCGTGCTGTTCGAGGATTCGTCGAATCTGCTGCAGGCGGCCATCGACGGCCAGGGGATTGCGCTCGTGCGGCGCTCGCTCGCGATGCAGGAAATCATCGACGGGCGGCTCGTGAGGCTTTTCAACGTGGATGGTCCGAGTCCGTGGACCTATTTTTTCGTGTGTCCGCCGGAGTTGCTGGCGACGACGCGCGTTCAGGCGTTTCGTGCGTGGATTTTCGCGGAAGCGGAGCAGTTCAGGCTGCTCTACGAGCGCACGCCCGCCGCGTGCGATGCGCCCGCGGGCAAGCTCAGAGCACTACCTTGACCATCGGATGCCCGGTGAGCGCGCGATAGATGTCGTCCAGATGCGCGCGGTTCTGCGCGCGCACCGTGCAGGTAAGCCCGGTGTAGTTGCCACCGGACGATGGCCGCGCCTCGACGCGCGTGACGTCGAATTCGCCGTCGAACGCGCGGATCACGGTGACGATCGTGTCCTGAAACTCCGGGTGCGACTTGCCCATCACCTTGATCGGGAAATCGCAGGGGAAGTTGAAGAGGTCGTCGGTGCTCGCGGCATTGCCGCTTGGATTTTGCGATTGAGACATGGCTTTCTCCTTAACCGGCGCGCATCGCGCTTGCCGCGAACTCGCGCGCCTTCGCCCGCTGGTAGGCGTCATAAAGCGCAGCATAGACCGGGCCGGGGGCGCCGCCGCCCACCGGTTTGCCGTCGAGCGTGGTGATCGGCATGACTTCCTTCGTCGCCGAAGAGATCATGACTTCGTCGGCGGCGCGCAGTTCGGCCTCGGTGATGTCGCGTTCCTCGAACGGAATGCCGGCTTCGGCCGCGAGTTCCTCGATAAGCCCATAACGGATGCCTTCGAGAATGCGTGGCCCGCGCGGCGCGCCCAGCAGCGCGCCGTCCTTGACTACCCACACATTTGAGGACGAACCCTCGGTAAGCAAGCCATCGCGCAACTGGATGGTTTCGAGCGCGTCGTTCTCCGCCGCGTGCTGCGCCATCAGCACGTTGCCGAGCAGCGAGACGGATTTGATGTCGCAATGCAGCCAGCGCCTGTCCTCGGCAGTGACGGCCGCCGCGCCCTGCGCGCGGCTCGCGGCGCCCGGAAAGACGAGCGGGCTCAGCATCACGAAGACGGTCGGTGTGATGCCCGCCGGAAACGCGTGGCCGCGCTTCTTCGCGACGCCGCGCGTGACCTGGATATACACGAGCGCGTCGCCGGCGCCGGCGTTCGCATCGATTGCGCGGGCGATGAGCGCGCGCCAGCCGGCATCGTCGAACGGATTCTCGATGCGGATCTTGCCGAGGCTGCGCGCGAGCCGCGCGAGATGCTGCGTCAGGCGAAACGGCAGGCGCGTGCCGTCGTTCTGCGCGTAAAGCGGCACGACTTCATAGACGCCGTCGCCGAAGATAAAGCCGCGGTCGAGCACGGGAATGCGCGCTTCGGAAAGCGGCCCCCATTCGCCGTTCAGATAGACCGTCGGGTTGAAATCGTCGGCTTGCGTCTGGGTCATCGGAACCGCTCCGTCAGAACGAGAACAACGCGATTACTTCTTCTTTTGCCACATGAGCAGCGCGGAATCCCACAGGCGGCCGAAGATGCCGGCCTGCGGCACGTCCTGCAGCGCGACGAGCGGGAACTGCGCGACTTCCTTGCCGTCCGCCATCATGCGCACGTTGCCGATCTGCTGGCCCTTCTTGATCGGCGCGATCAGAAGGTCGTTGCGCGTGATGGCGGGCTTCACCTTGTCGCCGAGGCCCTTCGGCACGGTGATGTACTGATCCGTCTCGACGCCCGCCTGCACGGTGTCGGACGTGCCCTTGTACACGCGCGGCGTCTCGACCACCTGGTTCGCCTTGTAGAGACGCAGCGCGTCATACGCGGTGTAGCCGTAGTTCAGCATCTTGAGGCTGTCCTGCACGCGCGCCGATTCCTTCGGCTCGCCCATCATCACGGCGACGAGACGGCGGCTCGCGTCCGGCGTGCCGACGAGCGAGCGCTTCGCCGTCGCGATCAGGCAGTAGCCGGCGGCTTTCGTGTGGCCGGTCTTCAGGCCATCGACGGTCGGGTCGAGCCACAGCAGGCGGTTGCGGTTCGGCTGCCTGATCTTGTTGTACGTGAACTCCTTCTCCGAAAAGATGCTGTAGTACTCGGGGAAGTCGCGGATGAGGCGCGTCGAGAGCACGGCGAGATCGCCCGCCGTCGTGTAGTGCTGCGGGTCGGGCATGCCGTTCACGTCGGCATAGTGCGTGTGCTTCATGCCGATGCGCTGCGCCGCGCCGTTCATCAGATTGACGAAGTTGGCTTCGCTGCCGCCGACGAGTTCGGCGAGTGCAATGGCGGCGTCGTTGCCCGACTGGATGATCATGCCGTACACGAGGTCATGCACGGTGACCGGCTTGTTCGCCTCGATGAACATGCGCGACTCGTCCGTGCGCACGCGGCGCACGGCCTCGCTCGGCATCACGGTCTGGTCCATGTTGATCTTCCTGGACTTGAGCGCGTCGAATACGAGATACGCGGTCATCAGCTTGGTGAGCGACGCAGGTTCGACGCGCTCGTCCGGATTGCCCGATGCGAGCACCTGATTGCTCGTGGCATCGACGAGCACCCACGAGCGCGCCGTCACCGCGGGCGGCGCGACTTGCGCGAACGCGCTCGCGGCGGCGAGCACGGCGGGCAGCACGATGGCGGCCTTGAACGCGCGATGACGGGGAGCGGAAACGGATACGGAAACGGACGAAGCAGAAAAGCCGGAAGGGAAAAAGCGCATAGGTCGGTCGGCAGAAAGAGCATCGGCGCTACGCCCGGGATGATCCGCAAGGCGGCGAAGCGCGGGTTGAACAGGCAGACCGTTCGTGCCGGTCGCGCTCTTCGTCCGAAGGCCGGAAGCCCGCACGCTTAAAACGCGGCGGCGAAGAAGCGCTCATTCGACAGACGGCCGCGCTATCGGTTCTCAAACGTTTGATTTGGAACGTCGCGTTGCCGGCATGAGAGCCGGCATCTGCGTCGGGCGTTTGCCGCGATAGGGTCGAGACGACAAGCGTCGACCCCAAAAGCCGCGGCAAAAAATTCTGCGCCATTATACGCGCGGGGCACCGCGCGCTTGAGCGCAATCCGGCTGCATTCAGCGCATATTCACGCTTTTCCGGCGACGCCGCGAGCGAAATCCCGGCGCACGATCCGGCCCGCGAAACGATGCGGCGCGAAGCCTTCGAAACGCTTTCAGCGCACAGGCGTCAGCGCCAGGCATCGACGATCACGCGCTTCAGAATATGCAGCTTGCGATGGAAGAAGTGCTCGCCGCCCGGAATCACGACGACCGGCAATTCCTGCGGCCGCGCCCAGTCGTACACGGACGCGATGGGCACCGTGTCGTCCACTTCGCCGTGGATCACGAGCGTGTTCTCGGGCACCGTCGCGACTTCCCAGCGGCTCGCCGCCGTGCCGACGAACACCATGCGCTCGATCGCCTGCCCGCTTTCGACGAGACGCTTCGCGACATGCGACAGCACGAAAGTGCCGAACGAAAAGCCCGCGAGCACGATCGGCATGTCGGCCTGGCCGGGCTGCGCGCGCATGTGCGCGATGACCGCGAGCAGGTCCTCGCGCTCGCCGATGCCGTCGTCGTGCTCGCCCGCCGTCTGCCCGACGCCGCGAAAGTTCGAGCGATACGTCGTGTAGCCGAGCTGCACGAAAGTGCGCGCGAGCGTCTGCGCAACCTTGTTGTCCATCGTGCCGCCGAAAAGCGGATGCGGATGCGCGACGAGCGCGATGCCGCGCGGCGCGGCCTCTGTCCGATCGAGCGCGACTTCGATCTTGCCCGCCGGCCCGTCGATCAGGAATTTTTCTGTTTGCGCGTTCATGGAGAGAGCGTCAGGCGGGTTGATCGATCAGAAGACGCTCGACGATCTTCCCGTTCGCGAGATGCGAATCGACGATTTCGTCGATGTCGGTTTCATCGACATACGTGTACCAGACGCCCTCCGGATACACGACGACGACCGGCCCCTGTTCGCAGCGGTCGAGGCACCCCGCCTTGTTGATGCGCACCTTGCCCTCGCCCGCGAGACCGAGCTTCTTCACGCGCTTTTTCGCGTGCTCCTGCATGGCTTGCGCGTTGCAGTTCGCGCAGCTCGGGCGCGACGCCCCCGGCTCGCGCTGATTGAGGCAGAAAAAGACGTGGTACTTGTAGAAGGAGTCCATGAGCGTCGGCGGATGAGAGGTGTCGGTCGATTATAGCGAGCGATGTTTGTCGCTGCCGTTCGCGGGGCGCGTGCGCCGCCGCGCGAGCCACGCCCGCTCCGCCGCCGACGCGAGCCATCCGAGCGCCGCATACGGCCACACCCACGCGAGCCAGTGCAGCAGCCCGTTGAAGTGCAGATAGCGTCCCTGCCGCCAGTCCGCGAGCACGATGTCGAAGTACGGATTCACCGGCAGCAGATTGACGAGCGCCAGTCCGACGACGAGCGCGGCGCCCGCGAGCGCCGCGCGCAGCGCGCGCGGCAGCGACACCGCGAGCACGCCCGCCACCGCGCCGATGGCGATGCCTTCGAGCGCGCCGTCGGTGGCCCAGTCGAACGTCAGCCCCGCGCGCGATTGCAGGAACGACGCGCCCGCTTTCGCGAAGAGCGTCGCCGCGATCAGCGTGAACATCAGCCGGATGCGAGGCGCGCGCTCGCGCGTGAGCAGCGTCACGAGCACGAGCGCCGCGAACAGGTTCGACGACGTGATGAGCGCTTCCCACGAATCGTCGGGCAAGAGCGCGCCGAGGCGGTCCGGCCACGTTTCGACGTCCCACGCGGCGGGCGCCCAAACCAGCAGCGCGTCCTGCATCGCCGGATCGAGCGTGTCCCACAGCACGCGCGGCAAGTCGCCGCCGCCGAAGAGATACGGCGCGGGAAACATCGACGCGAACGGCCACAGCGCCGACAGCCCGATCACATACGCCGCGTGCCGCTCGAACCATGCGAAGCGAATCCGCCGCAGAAAGCCGCGGTCGAGCAGCGGGCTCGTCGCCGGGGCGGCCAGCACGCCGCCGATGAGCGCGCCGAGCGCATTCGCGGCGAGGTCGAGATTGGAGGCGACGCGCGTCGGCAGATACGTCTGAATGGATTCCATCGCGCCGGACAGGAGCGCGCCGCCGAGGAACGCGGCGCAGACCGCGACCGAGCCGCGCCGGCGCGGATAGAGCGCGAGCACGATCAGCGCGCCGAGCGGCATGTAGCCGAGCACGTTCGTGACGACATCGAATGCCGTGACGTACTGCGGGATCGGATCGGCGATGAACGCGAACGGCCCGATGCCGAGCGAACGCCAGCCGGTGAACGGATACAGCGAGCCGTACACGACGAGCGCCGCATACGCGAGAAGCGCCTGACGCGAGAACGCCGATGGACGGCGCTGCCATTGCTTGATCGTCATGAGCCGCCCGGCCGCCTGCGTGCGAGCGGCACTACGCTGACACGCGACGTCATCGTGAAGCGGCGAGCCATGCGCTCAACTGGCCGATCAGATCGTCCGATGCCGCCGCGAGCGCCCGCGCGCCGCCCGACGCATCCGCGCTCGGAGCGGGCGCGCTCGCGGCGAACGCGCGCTGCGCGAGCACGCGGCCCTGCTGCGTGAGCGTCGCGCGCACGGAGACGACGCCGTGGCTTTGTCCCGGCGCATCGAAGACCTGCTCGAAGCCGGTCAGCTCGACTTCCAGCAGCGCGGCGCGCACCGGGTCCGCGCCGGTGAGAACGGGGCCGCGCGCGGACAGCGCATCGCGCAGGCGCTGCGTGAGAAGCTGCGCGGGCGGCATCGTCCAGTGGCTCGTGGCATAGGCGCCCGTGCGCTGCGCATCGACATAGCTCAGCCGATAGACGAACGCATCGGTTTCGAGATTGCGCGGCGCGCTCACGGCCAGCACCTTGATCGGCGCGGGCGCGGGCGCCACCGACGCTGCGCTCGCTGCGGGCGGCGGGCCGAGGTCGTAGCGCGCGTTCGGCGTCGCGCCCGGGTCCGACGCGCATCCCGCGAGCATCGCGATGCAGGCGAGCGCGAGCGCCATCGGTCGGTTGAAGTCTGCAAGTGGCATGGCGTTCCTTCGTTATCCTTTCTGAGCCCTGACGCTTCAAATGGACCGTTTTCAATGAACCGGCTTCGCGGGCCAGGCGAAGCCCGGCTCGCCCGGCCCCGGCGGCATCGACGGCGCGCCGAACAGCACGCTGCGCGGGCTCGTGCTGAACGTATCGGCGGCGCGGTCGACGGAGCGCGCGGCGCTCGCCACGTCCTCGGTGAACGAATAGAGGCGCGGCAAGGCTTCGAAGCCCACGCGCGCCGTCATTTCGCGCAGCGACTCGTTCATGTCCGAGAGCGCCGCCGCCGCCTGATCCGCCGCGTTGCCCGCCTTGTTCAGATTCGTCACGAACGGCCCGTTCTCCCGGTTGAGCATCTGAATGAGCGTATTCGTCGATGCCAGCGTGCGGTCGAGCTGACTCAACGTCTGCGGCAGATGCGCGGTGGCGGGCGCGACCTGGCTCGCGAGCGACGCGATGCCGTCGGCGGCGCCCTTGAGACTCTTCGTCGTGTCGAGAAGCTGATCGCGCACGTCGTCGGAGAGGAACTTGTCCGCGTCTTCCGACAGGCGCTCGAACTTGTGCAAGATCACGTCGCCGCGCTCCTGTAGTTGCTCGAAAAGACCGGGACGCATCGGCACTTCCGCGACGTGCTGCGGCGACGACGCGAGCGCCGTCGTATCGCGCCCGGTGTCGTCCAGTTGCACGAACGCGATGCCCGTCACGCCCTGAAAGCCGAGCGTCGCGAACGTGGAATGCGTCATCGGCGCGTTCTTGTCGACGAGAATGCGGATGCGAATCTGCCCCGGATGCGCGCGATCGAAGCGGATCGACTCTACCTTGCCGACACCGAGACCGCGATAACGCACGGCGGCATCGGTGAAGAGGCCGGTCACGTTCGTGCGCGCGATCAGGTCATATGGCACGCGCACCGTGCGATCGACGTTGAAGAAGAACGCCGCGAACGCGATGGCGAGCAACAGAACGATCGTGAACAGGCCGGTCCAGAACGCGTGTGATTTGTTTTCCATCGGCAGGTTCCTTGTCCCTTTGCGCGGCGTCGCTCGCCGTGGCTACTTCACGGTGATGGTGGCGCCGTCGAGCGCGGCGGCGGGCAGCTTCGCGCGGCGCTCGGGCGGCAGCGCCTGCAGCGCGCGCCGGCCGCGTCGCCCGAGAAAATATTCGCGGATGAACGGATGATCCACCGCGACCGCCTCCTCCACCGGCGCCGCGACGAGCACGCGCCGGTCCGCGAGCACCGCGACGCGCGTGGAGAGCGCGACCATCGTATCGAGATCGTGCGTGACCATCACGACGGTCAGGCCGAGCGCGCGATGCAGCGTCGCAATCAGATCGACGAATTCGTCCGATGCCTTCGGATCGAGTCCGGCTGTCGGCTCGTCGAGAAAAAGCAGTTCGGGTTCGAGCGCGATCGCCCGCGCGATGCCGACGCGCTTGACCATGCCGCCGGAAAGCGCCGCCGGCATCTTGCTCGCGTGCTTGCACGACAGCCCGACCATTTCCAGCTTGAGCATCACGAATTCGCGGATCAGATCCTCGGGAATCTTGCCGAGTTCGCGAAACGGCTGCGCGATGTTGTCGTACACCGTCAGCGACGAGAAGAGCGCGCCATGCTGGAACATCATGCCGGAGCGCGTGCGCAGCATCTTGGCCGTCTCGCCGTCCATGCGCGCCCATTCCTCGCCGAGCACGCGAATGGTTCCCGATGTCGGCGATTCGAGGCCGAGAATCTGCCGCACGAGCGTGGTCTTGCCCGATCCCGAGCCGCCCAGCAGCGCGACGATCTCGCCGCGCCGCACGTCGAGATTCAGATGCTCGTGGATCAGCGCGTTGCCGTAGCGCTTGGTGACATCGCGCACTTCGATGACCGGCTCCGCGATGACGGGCGGCGGCTGATGGCGCACGGCGGTGGCGAGCGTCGTCGACATGGCGGTCAAAGCCCTACGTTCTGGAAAAGAATCGCGAAGACGGCGTCCGCGAGAATGACGACGGTGATGGACGTGACGACGGACGTCGTCGTGCCTTCGCCCAGACTCTGCGAATTCGCCTTGATGCGAAAGCCGAAGTGACACGCGGCGAGCGCGATCAGCATGCCGAACACGACGCCCTTGCCGAGCCCGATCCACAGATTCGCGATCGGCACCACGGACGGCAGCGAGCGGATGAAAAACGACACGTCGATGGAGAGCACGAGCTTCGCCGCGAGCGCACCGCCCGCGAGCGCGATGATGTTCGTCCACATGACGAGCAGCGGCATCGCCACGCCGAGCGCGAGCACGCGCGGCAGCACGAGACGCAGGCCGTGCGGGATGCCCATGACCTGCATGGCGTCGAGTTCCTCGGTGACGCGCATCACGCCGATCTGCGCGGTGATCGCCGAGCCGGAGCGCCCCGCGACGAGGATCGCGGACAGCACCGGCCCGAGTTCGCGGATCACCGACAAACCGAGAATATTCACGATGTACTGGTTCGCGCCGAACATGCGCAACTGCTGCGCGGACAGATAGCTCAGCACGATGCCGATCAGGAACGCGACGAGCGCCGTGATCGCGAGCGCCTGTGCGCCGGCGTTGTAGATGTTGGCGGAGATTTCCGTCCACGGGATGCGCTGAGGACGCCGGATCAGCCCGAGGAAATCGAGCACGAAGCCGCCGAACATCGCGAGGCCGCCGTGCAGATGATCGAAGAACGCGAAGATCAGTTGTCCGAGACGCGTGACCGGATCGACGCGATCGACGGGCTCGGGTTCTTCTCGCTCGGCGTCGAGCAGCGCGACGCGCTCGAAGATCTCGCGCTGTGTGTCGGAGAGCGCGATGGTCTCCGGCATCCGGCGCCCCCAGATGCGCCAGAGCGCCTGCCCGCCGACGTGATCGAGCCGCTCGACGGAGAGCAGGTCCCACTGGCTGATCGCCTCGCGTCCGATGGCGCGCAAGCGCCGCGTGACGCCGCTTTTCGCGCGGTCACGCGCGAGCGCGAGCGCGGTCCACTGGCCGGAAAGCCGGACCACCTTGCCTTGCTGACCGGCTTCCACTCGCAGGCGGGGCGGCGTGTCGAAGTTCAAGGGTCGAGAGCGTGCTGGGACGCGCGATGGGAGGGAGAGGACATTCTAGCGGAGGTGGATGAGGCAAGCCGGATGCGGGGCTTAGCAGGTTGCTGAAATACAGGTGCTTACGACGCAGCTTTGGTCTGTCGCCGCGGCCTTTGCCGCGATTTTTCGCAGTGTGCAATTTCAACGCGAATTCACCGTCTTTTTCGACGGTTTGAGGCCGATTGTTGGCCTCGTGACTACTCATTGCGCCACTATGGGCGGACTTGTCCCAGTGACCGCATGCGCACGAGGTTATAGGCGGCCATGTTCAACACGAACATCTGGTCAACCTTCTCCAAACTACGCACCATCACTTGGCGCATGCGCCCCACGGTCTTGGCCCACCCGAAGCCTTGTTCGATCAACTTGCGCTTTCGCTGCGAAATGGAATAGCCCAGGCTTGATGCAATCGCGTCGGCCACCGCTGAACGCCGCCCAGAAGTGTTTTGCGCAACGTGCGGGGTGACCTTCATTTGCTGGCAGGCTTCAATGAATTCCTGTGCGTCGTAACCCTTGTCTGCACCCAGCGTGATTTCTGCGTTCGCATCTTCTGCCGCTTGCCGCGCATCGTTGATCATGATCTTGGCCGCTTCACGCTCGGCATGCCCATCAGCGTGTGTCACGCGAGCGTTGACCACCAGGCCGTGCCGATTATCGGTCAGCGTATGGCCCATGTACCGCAATTGGCTGGCCGTTTTGCCTTTGCGATAGAGCCGCGCATCAGGATCAGTCTTGGACTGATGCGTCTCGTTGCTGCGCTTGCTGCCTTTGAAGTCGCCCGCGCTGCCGTCATCGTTGTCCTGATCGTCACGGTCCTTGCGCACGAAGCTCTTGTGGCCCGCCCACGCCTGAATCAAGGTGCCGTCCACGCTGAAGTGCTCACCTGAGAGCAGGTCCTTCTTCTCGGCAATGGCCACCACTTCGTTGAAGAATTTGATGACCGCGTCGTGCTTGATCAACCGCTCGCGGTTCTTCGTGAACACGGTGGGCACCCACACCACATCATCCATTGCCAAGCCGACGAACCAGCGAAACAGGAGGTTGTATTGCACCTGCTCCATCAATTGTCGCTCCGAGCGGACACTGTAGAGGATCTGAATCAGCATTGCCCGCAGCAGCTTCTCCGGCGCGATGCTCGGCCGTCCACCTTTTATGTCGACCTCGTACATCTCGGAGAACAGCCGATCCATCTTGGCGAGCGCTTCGTTCGCCATGACGCGAATCGAGCGCAGCGGATGCGACGCCGGAACGAAGTCGTCGAGCTTGCGAAAGGAAAACAAACTCTCAGTGAACGTGTCGGCGCCGCGCATGATCTCCGGGGGGGCAAGTTAGGTCCTTCTATCAACGCTTCAGGCACATCCCGCGATGACCTCTGCGATCAGTATTTCAGCGGCCTGTTAGGCCGATCGGATGACTGTTCGTGAGGACGCGGGTGCGTGAAAGTGGAATGAATCGCTCCTGAATAAATTAGCAAATATGCTAACATCCGATACTGGCCCGTGGACCATCGCTTATTACAGCGCGCGCGTCAAAGATGAAGTCTGGCAACTGCCTCCGGGCATCCTCGCCAGTTACTTTCGCCTCACTCGCCCGCTAAGGGAGCACGGTCCCGGCCTGCCTCTTCCTCATGCGCGGCCGATGGGCGACAAACTTTTTGAACTGCGTCCGGCAGGTCACGACGGCATTGGACGCGTGTTCTATTGCACGCTCGAGGGAAGGCGCATCGTCATATTGCATTCCTTCGCCAAGAAGACGCAGCGCACGCCGCTGAAGGAACTGCATCTTGCCCGCAAACGGTTGAAGGAGGTTCGACGAAATGGCTAAGACCCGCTGGCAGCAGCAAATGGAAGCGCGCTACGATCCCGTGCCGCATTCGGACGAGGAAGTCGCGCAGATGTTCGCCGCCGATCCCGCGTTGAAGGCCGCCTACGACGCGCTCGAAGACGAATACGCCGCACTCGATGCTCTGCTTCGCGCGCGCAAGGAAGCCGGCCTGACGCAGGCGCAAGTCGCTGAACGCATGGGCACGACCGCGTCAGCCGTGGCGCGGCTCGAAGGATCGCTCGTCAGCGAAAAGCATTCGCCGACGCTGGCCACGCTCCGCAAATACGCCACCGCTTGCGGCAAGACCTTGAGAATCTCGTTCGTCTGATGCGCGCGGTCGCAGGAGCGCAATCGCTCGCCAGGACGCCCCCGCTACAATATCCGCCATGACCCCGTCCCCCTCCTTCGCCCCCGACGCCCCCTGGCGCATCGACCGCATTCGCCTCGCGGCGCTCGCGGAGCGCCCTGCGCGCGAGTGGAACATCGATATCGTCGACGAAACCGGTTCGACCAACGCCGACCTCATCGAGCGGCTTCGCGCACTGCCGCGCGGCGCGGCGCAGGACGCGCTGCCCGCGCCTGTCGTGCGCATCGCGTATTCGCAGACGGCGGGTCGCGGACGGCGCGGCCGCGCGTGGCTCGCCGAGCCGGGCAACGCGCTGCTGATGTCGGTCGGATACGCACTGCGACGCCCCATCGAAGGGCTCGCCGGCCTGAGTCTCGCCGTCGGCACGGCGGTGCTCGATGCGCTCGCGCGCCTGCCGCTGTCGCCATCCGCGCGGCCCGCGCTCAAATGGCCGAACGACGTGCTGCTCGACGATGGCAAGCTCGCCGGCATCCTCATTGAAACGGCGTGGACCGCGCCCGGCGTGACGGCGGTCGTGATCGGCATCGGCATCAATCTGCACGGCGCGGAGCAGCTCGCCGCGCAGGTGGACGATGCGAACCGCCAGTCGTCGCCGAACGGAACCGGCGTTACCGGCACCGCGCCCGCCGCACTCGCGCGCGCGTGGCCGGACGCGAATCTCACCGACACGCTCGCCGCGCTCCTCAACGCACTCGACGCCGCGCTGCCGCGCTTCGAAGCCGACGGTTTTCGGGCGTTCCGCCAGCGCTGGCTCGACGCGCACGCCTACGCCGGACGCGAAGTCGCGCTGCTCGATCAGGGACAGGAAGTGACGCGCGGCATCGCGGCGGGCGTCGACGACAACGGCCAGTTGCTGATCGACGCGCCCGAAGGTCCGCGCGCCGTCGCGACCGGCGAACTGACGCTGCGCCTCGCGAAGGAGCGTCCATGAGCCACGCGCCGATGCTGCTGATCGACGCGGGCAACAGCCGCATCAAATGGTCGCTCGTCGATGCGAACGGCGCGGCGATCGCGGGCGGCGCACTGGAACACGGGAACGACGCGGCATCGCGGGAAGACCCGGCGCTCGACGCATGGTCTCGCGTGCCGGCGCCAGGCAGCGTCTGGATTTCGAATGTGGCGGGCGCGGCAGTCGAGGCGCGCATCGCGGGTGTGCTGGACGCTGCGTGGCCGGCATCGCCGCGCACCGTCGTCCGCGCGAAGCCCGCGCAGTGCGGCGTCGTCAACGGCTATGCGGAGCCGGAGAAACTCGGGAGCGACCGCTGGGCCGGATTGATCGGCGCGCGCGCGGCGTTTCCGGGGCAGAACGTGCTGATTGCCACTTTTGGCACCGCGACGACGCTCGAAGCGTTGCGCGCCGATGGCGTCTTCACGGGCGGGCTGATCGCGCCCGGCTGGTCGCTGATGATGCAATCGCTCGGTAGCCATACCGCGCAATTGCCGACGCTCGACGCACGCGCCGCGCGCCGCGCGCTCGATCGCGCCGGCGACGAACCGCGCGGCCTCTTCGCCACCGATACCGCCGCCGCGTTGTCGGCCGGCTGCCTGCTTGCGCAAGCGAGCCTCGTCGAACGCGCCTGGCGCGACTTGCGCGCGGACTGGCAAGCGGACGTGCGCCTCGTGCTCGGCGGCGGCGCGGCGCATGAGATCGCGGGCGCGCTCGGCGTCGCGCATACGCGGCACGATTCCCTCGTGCTGGCCGGCCTCGCGCTCATCGCGCAGGACGCGGCCGCACACTCACCATCCTCGATTGCTTGACTGACGGAGCTTCACGAATGCTGCGCTGGCTGATCGCCTTTCTCGTCCTCGCGAACGTGCTGGTCTTCGCGGCCATGCACGGCGTGTTCGGAACGCCGCTGCCGGCAGCCGGCGCGCGCGAGCCGCATCATCTGTTGCAGCAGGTGCGGCCTGAAACACTCACGACGCGCCCGCTTCGTCCCGAGGAGGCCGCCGATCAACCGCAAGTCGGCGGTCCCGCGCCCGCCGCGAACGTGCAGACGAAGCCGCTCGGCCAGTGAAGCCTGCGGTTACGGCTGGGCGCGGACCTTTTTGAGCAGCGCGGTGGTCGAGCGGTCATGCTCGAACGCGATCGCGAGCGCCTTGCCGCCCCAGCCGCGCACCAGCGCCGATTCGGCCAGCTTGTCCATGTCGTAGTCGCCGCCCTTCACGAGCACGTCCGGATGCACGGCTTCGATCAGTTGCAGCGGCGTCGATTCCTCGAACTTCACCACCCAGTCCACGCTTTCCAGCGCCGCGAGCAGCGCCATGCGATCGTCTTCGCGATTGATCGGCCGGTCGTCGCCCTTGCCGAGCGTTCGCACGGAAGCGTCGCTGTTCACGCCGACGACGAGCGTCGCGCCGAGCGCTTTCGCGTCCGCGAGATACGTGACGTGTCCGCGATGCAGGATGTCGAAAACGCCGTTCGTGAAGACGACGGGCCCGGCGAGCGTCGGACGGAGCGCGGCGAGCGCGTCGCGCGTGATGATCTTGCGTTCGAAGATGGCGGGCATGGCGAGGCTCGGCGGGAAGTTCTGAAAGCGCGCATTGTGCCACGGCGCACTATGCGCCAAGCGGAGCGCAATGCGCGGGCAGGAAGCAAAACGGCCCGCCGGTTTTACGTGGCGGGCCGTCTTTTCAACGATAGCGGGAAAGCTCAGGCGGGCTGCCCGGACGAGCCGCCCGGCGCGGCCTGAAGACGCTGGACCACTTCCTTGCGATAGCGGTTCAACTCCTGCGCGGTCACGAACGAGCGCTCGAAAAGAATCGACAGGTTGTGCAGGATACGCTCGACCACCTTCTTCTCCCAGAGGTCGTCGAAGCGGATCTGGTCGTCCAGCCAGCGCTCGAGCCACTCGGGATCGGGCAGGCGCGACTGCACGGTATCGCGCGGGAAGAGCGCCTGATTGACGTGCAGGTTCGTGGGATGCAGCGGCTTTTCGGTGCGGCGCGCGGAAGCCATCAGCACGCCGATCTTCGCGAACGCGGCGCGCGCGGTGTCGCCCGCATTCGCGAGCGCCTTCTTCATGTAACGCAGATACGCGCCACCGTGACGGGCTTCGTCGCGCGAGATGGTTTCGTAGATGTGCTTGATGACCGGCTCTGTATGCCATTCGGCCGCGCGGCGATACCAGTGGTTCAGGCGGATTTCGCCGCAGAAATGCAGCATCAGCGTTTCGAGCGGCGGCGCGGGATCGAATTCGAAGCGCACGGCGTGCAACTCCTCTTCGGTCGGCACGAGTTCGGGCCTGAAGCGGCGCAGGTATTCCATGAGCACCAGCGAATGCTTCTGCTCCTCGAAGAACCACACGCTCATGAAAGCGGAGAAGTCGCTGTCGTGATGGTTGTCACGCAGGAACATTTCGGTTGCGGGAAGAGCGGACCATTCGGTGATCGCGTTCATCTTGATGGTCCTTGCCTGCTCGTCGGTGAGCAGGGACGCATCGAACTTGTCCCAGGGGATGTCCTTCTCCATATCCCAGCGGACGGATTCCAGCGATTTATAAAGTTCCGGATAAAGCATGGTGTTCATAGTCCACCCCTGATGCCACTTATGCGACGTTATATCTATATGACGTTCGGCCGAGCGTGCGACAGACCGCTGCACACAAGCAACCAAGCTTTCAATTTTACGCGGGATTCGGGCGGCCGCAGGCGAAAACCGACAAGGGTCCGCCACATTTTGGCGCAGCGGCAACGCGCGGCGCGGCGCATTCGACATCGCACCGTTGCGTGCCGATGCCCTTCACTTAGGTCTTGTTCTACCGTGGGTAAAAAGCCAATCGTGTGCCTCAGGTAGGACCAAGGCTGCGTTCGGTACCTTCCCGCCGCCTTGCCGCGCGACTGCTTCAGCCCGGCGCACGCGTATGACAGCGACACGGCGCGCCGGTTTCCCGGCACATGAAAACGCCTATTTCGGCGACCCGGCGACCGATGCAACTTCGTCCGCGAGCCCGCTCCAGTGCGCGCCGACGAGCGTCTTCGATCATAGCACGGCGCCTTCGCGCCACCCCGTCACGAACTCCTCGATGGGCGTCAGCCCGGGAATGTAATCGATGCCCTCGCTGAACTTGCGGCGCAGCGCCGGGCTGCTGCCGCCCGCCCAAATCCGCACGTGCGACGGCAACATCGCGCGCAATTCCGTGAGTCCGTTCGCGATGCCTTGCGCCGGCAGCACCGCCGTGAACGACAGCCCGACGATGTCCACGTCATGCGCCGACGCCGCCGTCACGATGTCGTGCAGCGGCGTCTGCAGTCCCAACTGAATGCAGTCGCATTCCGAGAGCAGGAACATGGCTTCGGCCATCAGGATGCCGAGCCCGTGGCCTTCGCCGGAGAGCGTCGTCAACAGCACGCGGGGACGTCCGCCGCGCGCGCGCAGTGCGTCGGAGAGCGGGCGCATCAGCGTGCGCAGCGTGACCTGGATCGCCTCGCTGAAAAGGTGCTCGTGATAGACCTGGAGCGTGCCCGCCGCCCACGCATTGCCGACGCGCGCGGACAGCGGCGCGGCGACGTCGATGACGAACCGTTCGAGCCCGGCGCGCGTGGCGCGCTTCAGCAGTCCGAAGCGAAAGTCCTCGTAAGCGCCGTTGCGCAGCAGCGCGACGAGCTGATCCAGCTCCGCATCCGGCGCATCCTGCCCGACGCCCGACGATTCCGCGAGGTGCTGCAGCGTTTCGATGGGCTGCGCGAGCACTTTGCTCGGACGGTGCCCCGCGTCGAGCAGACGTTTCACGAGCCGCAGCTTCGTTACCTGCTCTTGCGGATACAGCCGCTCGCCGCCGGGCGAACGCATCGGCTCGGGAAACCCGTAGCGGCGCTCCCAGACACGCAGTGTGTCCTTCGTCAGACCAATTTCCTGCGCGATGGCGCCGATGCCGATGCCGGACACGCCGGAGCCCGAGGCCCGCGCCAGCGGCGGGTCCTGCGCGCCATCGGCTTCGCCATTGCCGGCGTGGGGTTCCGAGTCGAAGTCTTGTTCGGATGTGATTGTCATGGACAAAATCGATTTGAACGCACACCTCAGTGCGTGCAGTTTGCGTGCCCGGTCCGCAAGGTGGACAAAACGCTTTGAAGTCGACGCTTAATCATGGACAAAGCCTGTGTGCACGCGGGCGTAAGCCGCATCGAAAGACACAGCGCCCGTGCGCAAAAAAGCCCGGCGCAACAGCAGCCAGGCGTTTCTTGCATCGGGCGGGCGTTCGGCGCTTGGCGCCGAACCCCGTGGCTACTCCTTCTTTCGCGGCGGCGCCTTGCGCGCTGCCGCTTTCGTCGCTGCCGCGGCGGGCTTGTCTTCGCCAGCGTCCGCGGCCGTCTTGTCGGTTGCAGCCGCGTTTCCAGGAGCATTGGCTGGCGCGCCCGCATCGCCGGGAGATGCGCCTTCGCCGGCCGGTGCGCCCGTCATGCCGGGCTGGAGCATCGCGAGGTGCGCAAGCTGGTTGAACTGCGATTGCAGAACGTTCCACCAGCCGCCCGGATCGAAGCCGGGCGGAAGTCCCGCGCCGGCTTTGTCGCCGGATTGAGCGGCGGCGGCAGCGGCAGCGGCGGCCGGCTGCGCGGCCGCTTGCTGCGGCGCTTCGGGTGCCGCCGCGCCGGGCATCGGCCAGCGGCTTGCGGCTTTTTGCATGTCCGCCGCCGCGTTCTGCGCGCCCTGCGCCGAACTCTGCGCGAACGCGCCGAACGAACGCAGCGTCGCGAGCGTGGCGCGCTGCACTTCGAGCGCCTGAATCGCCGATTGCAGCATGTTGAGATTGAGCTTCAGCCATTGCTCGACGGCGCGCATGTCGGTCACGCGCTTGTCGAGCTCCTCGATGTTCGTGAGCGGCGCGAGCATGTCCGACATCATCGACAGCGATGGATTCGCGCCCTGCCCGCCGCCCGACATCGCCGCCGCGAACGGATTCAGGCGCATCATTTCCCACATCTTGCCCATCATGTCGGCCTGGCCGAAGCCGGCGAAGCCGGGAATGGAAAACGGCGGAGTGCCGCCGCCCGAGGTATCCGTCATTCGTCGTTCCTCCTCAATTGATTGATCGCCGATGCGTGCCGTCAGGCCCGCTTCCGTCAGAACGGCGCGCCGCCCGGAAAATCCGGCGCGCGGCGCTCGCGCAGCGAACGCATGCCTTCGTGCACGTCCGGTCCCGCAAAGCCCATGAATTCCAGCGCAAGCGACGTATCGAAGGTCGGCCCCGCCGTGCGCAGCCAGTTGTTCAACGCGTACTTGGTCCAGCGTATGGCCGTCTGCGATCCCTGCGCGAGCCGGTTCGCCACTTCGATCGCCCTGGGCAGCAGTTCGCTTTCCTCGACCGCGAGCGACACGAGGCCGATGCGCTCCGCTTCTTCGCCGCTCATCGGCTCGCATAGCAGCAGATAGTACTTGGCCTTCGCCATCCCGCACAGCAGCGGCCACACGATCGCCGCGTGATCGCCCGCCGCGACGCCTAAGCGCGTATGCCCGTCGATGATGCGCGCCGACTTCGCTGCGATCGAGATGTCGGCGAGCAGGCCCGCGACGAGGCCCGCGCCGACCGCCGGGCCGTGCATCGCGGAGACGATCGGCTTGCTGCAGTTGATGACGTTGTACACGAGGTCGCGCGCCTCGCGCCAGACGCGCGCGCGCACGTCGAAGTCGTTCGCCATCTCCTCGACGAGCGCGAGATCGCCGCCCGCCGAGAAGCCCTTGCCTTCGCCGCGAATCAGCGCGACGCGCGTGTCGGGATCGCGGTCGATGTCGCGCCAGATATCGGCCAGTTCGCGGTGCATGTTGGCGTCGGCGGTCGAGAGGCCGCTCTTGTTCGCGCCGGCGCCCGGCATCACCACTTCGAGCACGCCGTGCGCCTGCCGCCGCAATTGCAGCGACGTGTAGCCGCTATAGAGAGAAAGGTCGCTCATACCAGGTTCGCCTGTGATTTAGCGCGGCTGATACACCCATTTGCCGTCGCGGATTTCGACCATCACGCGGGCGCGCTGATCGAGACCGATGTGATCGTTCTGCGTCATGTTGACGAGCCCGTTGGTATCCGCGAAGTTCTTCGTGCCTTCGAGCGCGTCGCGCAGCGCACCGCGAAAGGCGGGCGTGCCGGGCGCGCCCGCTTTCATCGCGATGGGCACGGCGCGTTGCAGCAGCATGCCGGCATCCCACGTGTACGAGCCGAACGCCGACACCGTGCCCGCGCCCTGCTTCGCTTCGTACAGTTTGATGTAGGCGAGCGCGAGCCGCTTGGCCGGATGATCGTCGGGCAACTGCGCGGCGACGAGCACCGGGCTCGTCGGCAGGAAGGTGCCGTTGCAATCCGCTGCGCACACGCGCAGGAAGTCGCGGTTCCCGACGCCGTGGTTGTGATAGACGAGGCCCTTGTAGCCGCGCTGCGCGAGCGTCTTCGGCGGCAACGCGGCGGGCGTGCCGGCCGCGCCGACGACCACCGCGTCCGGCTTCGCCGCGAGGATCTTGAGGATCTGCCCGGTCACGCTCGGGTCCGTGCGGTTGAAGCGCTCGTTCGCCACGACCGCGATCTTGTGAATCTGCGCGAACTTCGCGACCTCGGCGTAGAACGTCTCGCCGAGCGCGTCAGCCTGGCCGATGTAGGCGAGCGTCTTCACGCCATGGTTGCTCGCGTGCTCGACGATCGCCGATGCCATCATCGCGTCGGTCTGCGGCGTCTTGAAGACCCAGCGCCGCTTGTCGTCCACCGGCTCGATGATCTTCGCCGACGAAGCGAGCGAGATGGTCGGCGTCTGGCCTTGCGCGACCACGTCGATCATCGCGAGCGAGTTCGGCGTGATCGACGAACCGATGATCGCATCGACATGCTCTTCGGTGATGAGCTTCTTCGTGCTTTGCACGGCTTGCGTGGTGTCGGAGGCGTCGTCGAGGACGATGTAATCGACCGGGGCGCCGCCCATCTGCTTCGGCAGAAGCGCGGCGGTGTCGCGCGCCGGAATGCCGAGCGATGCGGCCGGTCCGGTGAGCGACAGCACGAGGCCGATCTTGACGTGCGGCGTCTCGGCCAGCGCGGTTGTCGTTGCGGCCAGCGTGATCGCCGTGATCGCCGTGGCCGCGATGGACCCCGCCACCTTCCACCTGCTCCTGCGCATGAGAGTCTCCATGTCGTTTGTTCTTGTCGTGCGGCGCGACGCGCCCCGGCAAGTGTAAGGTGGCGGCTGCGTTCGACGCATCGGGCGAAACCCGTTGCGCCGGCGTTGCGTCGACGTTGCACCGAGGTCGCCTAAGCCGCGCTCAGTGCTCGAGCTGCACGACCGCCTGATCGATCGCGCCGAAGATCGACTTGCCGCCTTCGTCGAACATTTCGATCTTCACGCTGTCGCCGAACTTCATGAACTCCGTTTGCGGCGCGCCGTGCTCGATGGTCTCGAGGCACCGCTTCTCGGCGATGCAGCAGTAGCCGCGCTTCTCGTCCTTGTTCGAGATCGTGCCCGACCCGACGATGGACCCCGCGCGCAGATTGCGCGTCTTCGCCGCATGCGCGATCAGCTGGCCGAAGTGGAAGACCATGTCCACGCCGCAATCCGGCTGGCCGACCTTCTTGCCGTTCCAGTGGACGGTCATCGGCCGATGCACGCGGCCTTCGCGCCAGGCATCGCCGAGTTCGTCCGGCGTGACGGCGACGGGCGAGAACGAAGTCGCCGGCTTGCTCTGGAAGAAGCCGAAGCCTTTCGCGAGTTCGGCGGGAATCAGATTGCGCAGCGAAACGTCGTTGACGAGCATCAGCAGGCGCACGCTTTTCACCGCTTCGTCGGGCGTGGGCGCCATCGGCACGTCGGATGTGATGACCGCGACTTCCGCCTCGAAGTCGATGCCATACGACTCCGACGCGCACACGATGTCGTCCGTCGGCCCGAGAAAGTCGTCGCTGCCGCCCTGGTACATCAGCGGATCGGTCCAGAACTCGGGCGGCATCTGCGCGCCGCGCGCGCGTCGCACGAGTTCCACATGATTGACGTAGGACGAGCCATCGGCCCATTGAAAAGCGCGCGGCAGCGGCGCCATGCACGCTTTCGGATCGAACGCGAACGCATGGCGCGCGCGGCCCTGATTCAGCGCTTCATAGGCGTCGAGCAGTTGCGGCGCGTAGAACGCCCAGTCGTCGAGCGTGCGTTGCAGCGTCGAGACGATTCCATCGGGAATGACGGCCGTGCGCAGGTCGCGCGACACGACGATGAGTTGGCCGTCGCGCGTGCCGTCCTTCAGCGTGGCTAGTTTCATAAAGGCAGTCGTGGCTGGGATGACGTTAAGGGAAATGTATTTTACGATGGTGAATCCCTGTGACTTCGGCTCGCCCGCGCTTTTCATGTCCTCGAACTCGACCGCCACCGCCGACGACGATATCGACGCTTCTGACGCAACTTCGGAGGAGAAGGCGCGCTCCGGCATTCAATCGATCGAAGTCGGCTTCCGCCTGCTCGATGTGCTCACCAACGAGCCGCGCGCGATGATGCTGCGCGATCTCGCGCAGCGCGCGGGCATGAGTCCGGCGAAGGCGCATCGCTATCTCGTGAGCTTCGTGCGGCTCGGGCTTGCATCGCAGGACCCGCTTTCCGGGCGCTACGAACTCGGCGGCTTCGCGCTGCAGATGGGACTCGCGCGGCTCGCGCGCGTGGACGGCGTGAAACTCGCGCGCATCGCGCTCGCCGAACTGCGCGACCGGCTCGATCAGACCGTTGGCATCGCGGTGTGGGGCAATCAGGGGCCGACCGTCGTGCACTGGATGGAATCGAGCTATCCGGCGAAGGCATCGCTCAAACTCGGCGATGTCATGCCGCTGCTGTCGTCGGCGACGGGCCTCTTGTTCGCCGCGTATCTTCCGCGCAGCAAGACGCAGCCGATGCTCGACCGCGAACTCGCGGCCACGAAACAGACGCTCGCGGATGTCGAGCCGCTTCTCGCCGATGTGCGCGAACACGGCGCGGCGCGCGTCGAAGGCATGCTGCTGCCGACGATCCACGCGTTCTGCACGCCGGTGTTCGATTCGACCGGCGCACTCGCGCTCGGGCTCATCGCGCTCGGACACGAAGGCGCGTTCGACACGCGCTGGGGCGGCGAAATCGACACGGCGCTGCGCGAATGCGCGCGCGGCTTGTCGTATGAACTGGGGTACAAGACGGGCGAGCGGTGATGGCGGTTCGTGCGCCGGGGCGAGGAACATGGTTTCCGGCGCGCGTGTCTTAAGATCTCCGCTTTTTTGCTTGCAATTCCGATGTCCCTGTTTTCGATACTTCGCCCTCGTCCCGCGCGCGGGGAGCGCGCCGATGCCGCGTCGTCGCCTTTTGGGCCACGCGGCTGGGGGCGCTGGCTTCTGGCCGCGCTGATCGTCGCCGTCCTGCACTGGATCGCGATGCGCTGGATCGAGCGCGCGAAGCAGCCGGTGAATGAGCCGCCCGCCGAGAAACCGCCCGTGCAGGTGGAATTGCTGACGCCGAAGCCCATCGCGCCGCCGACGCCCGCGAAGCCGGCTGCGCCCGCGCCCGCGAAGAAGCCGCCGCCGACACCCGCCGCGCGCCCGGCGCCCGCGCCCGCGCCCGCCGCCGTTCCGAACGCGACGACGCCTTCGAGCGCCCAGCCGGACGCCGACCTTGCCGCGCAAGAAGCGGCACGGCAGGCTGCGGAACGGGCCGCACAAGCCGCAGCCGCGCAAGCCGCAGCCGCCGCGCAAAACACGGCCGTCGCTTCCGGCGACAAGTTCAGCGTCCCGCCCACCGGCGAATTGCGTTACGACACGCTGGTCAACGGCGTGATGAACCAGACCGGCACGATCCACTGGGCGAACGACGGCCAGCATTACCAGATGGTCGTTTCGATCCCGCTGCCGTTCGTCGGTCCGTACGTTTATCTCAGCCAGGGCCATATCGACGGATTCGGCATCGCGCCCGAGCAGTATTCGGAAAAGCGCGGCCGCCGCGCCGCCGACATCGCCGTCTTCAATCGCGAGACCAGGCAGATCGTCTATACGCGCACGCCGAACGCGCAGCCGCTCGCGGACGGCGCGCAGGACCGCTTCAGCTTCGTCATGCAACTGGCGAGCCTCGTGCGCGGCGCGCCGGATGTTTACAAACCGGGCGTCACGCGCCAGTTCAGCGTTGCCGACAACGACAGCAGCGAAATCTGGCCGATTGAGACCGTCGGCGATGAAACCGTGCAAACGCGCGACGGCTTCGTGAGCGCGCGCCACTTCACGCGTCTGCCGCGCCGCGAAGGAGACCGGCGCAAGCTCGACATCTGGCTCGCGCCCGCGCTGGGCTGGCTTCCCGCGCGCATCGTGCAGACCGAGCCGAACGGCATGCAGATCGAGATGCTCTGGGCGGGAAAGCTCGCGCCGCCGCCCGCTAACGGCCAGCCGGCCGCCCCGGGCATGCCGGATGCGTCGGAGGAAACGGCGCCCGCCGCGGGCGAGGCCGTGAGGCCGTAGCGGCGGCGCCTCGTACTAGACGCACAACGCACAAGCGAACTCCACGGAGCGGATATGCAGGTGAACATCAAAGGCATCGACACGCGATATGTCCTCGATAACGAAGGCGGCGGTCCCTGGCTGACTTTCATCCATCAACTGGCCGGCGATCTGTCGGTGTGGGACCAGATGGCCGGCTACTTCCGCAACAGTTTCACCGTCATGCGCTACGACCTGCGCGGACACGGCCGCACCGCGCTGTCGCCGGACGCCTTCACGATCGACGATCTCGCCGACGACCTCGCCGAATTGCTCGACAGGCTGGGCGCGCCGACCACGCATGTCGTCGGCCTGTCGATTGGCGGCATGGTCGCGCAGAAGTTCGCCATCAACCATGCGGACAAAGTGGATTCCCTGACGGTAGTCGGTGCGCCCGCCTATATCCGCGAGCAAGCGCGCCCGGCGTTCGCCGAACGCGCCGCTTCGGTGCGCGAAAAGGGCATCGGGAGCATTGTCGAGCCGACGCTCGAGCGCTGGCTGACCGAAGGATTTCGCCGCGCGCATCCCGAAGTCGTCGAGCAAATAGGTGAGACGATTGCGCATACGCCGCCCGAAGGTTTCGCGCGCGCCGCCGAAGCCGTGAGCCGTTTCGATGCGAGGAGCGGCCTCGCGTCGATCGCGAAGCGCACGCTCGTGATTGCCGGCGAAGCCGACAATGGCACGCCGCATGCTGAATCCAGAGTGATCGCCGACACCGTGCCGGGCGCGCAATTCGAACTTCTGGATGCGGCACATCTGTCTCCGGTCGAGGCGTCGCAGCGTTTTTGCGCATTGCTCGATGCGTTTCTGCGCAGCCCAGCCTGAGTGCGTTTCAAAAAGAAAAGCCTCGATAACACTGGCAGCACGTCGAGGCCACCCCTTGAATTCCAGCCTGATCGCTCCACTTTTGATGCAGGTCGCCAAGGAGCAACAGGATTAAGGAGTGTCGCCATGCAAATGATCTACAACAGCCCTAACTATTGCGTCGTCGAATTTGCGCCGCAGGCCAACCATCTCGCGATGATGTCGGGCGGTTACGAAATCGTCGACAAGAACACGCAGCGGGAGATTTTCATCGACGGCGAGCTGGCCGCGAAGTTCCGCGAGCACGTCCAGAAGCTGATCGAGGAAGAGCCGTCGCTCGAAGATGTCGACGAATTCCTCGGCCAGTTCGATATTTTGATGAACCAGCCCGTCGTGCTTCACTGAGGGAAGCCTCGCGCCGCCACCGCTTGCCGGCGAAGAGGGCGAGCCAAGCAGCACGGCACACAAGCGACACGCCAGAAAAGACCCCGTCCGTTCATCGGCGGGGTTCTTTTTTTGCGCCCGCCGCGCCTGCAGCGCCCGCGCGGGACGAGAGCGACCGCCCGACGCTGCGGCTACAATGACGGACCATTTCTCTCTCCGGTACAGGGCCCGTCCGTCATGAACCAGAACGCCATTTCGAGCACATCGGGCGCGAGAACGCCCGCGCGCGATTACACGCGCGGCGCGGCGCTGCCCGCGCTCCTGCAGCAACGCATCCTCATTCTCGATGGCGCAATGGGCACCATGATCCAGCGCTACAAGCTCGACGAAGCCGCGTATCGCGGCGAGCGCTTCGAGGACTACGGCCGCGACATCAAGGGCAACAACGAATTGCTGTCGGTCACGCAGCCGCAGATCATCCGCGAGATTCACGACAAATATCTCGCCGCGGGCGCGGACATCATTGAAACCAACACGTTCGGCGCAACGCGCGTCGCGCAGGCCGACTACGGCATGGAAGACCTCGCCGCCGAGATGAATCTCGCATCGGCAAGGCTCGCGCGCGAAGCCTGCGATGCATACTCCACGCCCGACAAGCCGCGCTTCGTCGCCGGCGCAATCGGGCCGACGCCGAAGACCGCGAGCCTTTCGCCGGACGTGAACGACCCCGGCGCGCGCAACGTCACATTCGACGAACTGCGCGAGACTTACTACGAGCAGGCAAAGGCGCTGCTCGATGCCGGCTGCGATCTCTTTCTCGTCGAGACCATTTTCGACACGCTGAACGCGAAAGCCGCGCTCTTCGCGCTCGACGAGTTGTTCGAGAACACGGGCGAGCGGCTGCCGATCATGATCTCGGGCACCGTCACCGACGCCTCGGGGCGCATTCTTTCGGGTCAGACGGTCGAGGCGTTCTGGAACTCGCTGCGCCACGCGAAGCCGCTCACGTTCGGCCTGAACTGCGCGCTCGGCGCGGCGCTGATGCGGCCGTACATCGCGGAGCTGGCGAAGCTGTGCGACACCTATGTGTCGTGCTATCCGAACGCGGGCTTGCCCAATCCGATGAGCGACACCGGTTTCGACGAAACGCCGGACGTCACGTCGCGGCTTCTCAAGGAGTTCGCGCAAGCGGGGCTCGTGAATCTCGCGGGCGGATGCTGCGGGACGACGCCCGAGCACATCGCGGAGATCGCGAAGGCGCTGGCGGAAGTCAAGCCGCGCGCTTTCCCTTCGCAATATCGCGACGCGGCCTGAACGCTTCGATCCGAACCGAGACAAGAACACCATGACCGATCACACGATGCGTCTCTCCGGCCTCGAGGCTTTCAACGTCACCGACGGCTCGCTCTTCATCAACGTCGGCGAGCGCACCAACGTCACGGGATCGAAGGCGTTCGCCCGCATGATCCTCAACGGCCAGTTCGACGAAGCGCTCGCCGTCGCGCGGCAGCAAGTGGAAAACGGCGCGCAGGTCATCGATATCAACATGGACGAAGCCATGCTCGATTCGAAAGCCGCGATGGTGCGCTTTCTGAATCTGATCGCATCCGAGCCGGACATCGCGCGTGTGCCGATCATGATCGACTCGTCGAAGTTCGAGGTGATCGAAGCGGGCCTCAAGTGCGTGCAGGGCAAGGCCATCGTCAATTCGATCTCGCTCAAGGAAGGCGCGGAATCGTTCACGCATCACGCGAAGCTGATCCGGCGCTACGGCGCAGCCGCCGTCGTCATGGCCTTCGACGAACAGGGCCAGGCCGATACCTTCGAGCGCAAGACGCAGATCTGCAAGCGCTCATACGACGTTCTCGTGAACGAAGTGGGCTTCGCGCCCGAGGACATCATCTTCGACCCGAACATCTTCGCGATCGCGACGGGCATCGAGGAACACAACAACTACGCGGTCGATTTCATCAACGCGACGCGCTGGATCAAGCAGAACCTGCCGCATGCGAAGGTGTCCGGCGGCGTGTCGAACGTGTCGTTCTCGTTTCGCGGCAACGATCCGGTGCGCGAAGCCATCCACACCGTCTTCCTGTATCACGCGATTCAGGCGGGCATGGACATGGGCATCGTGAACGCGGGACAACTCGGCGTCTATGCCGATCTCGACTCCGAACTGCGCGAGCGCGTCGAAGATGTGGTGCTCAATCGCCGCGACGACGCGACCGACCGCCTGCTCGAAATCGCCGACAAGTTCAAGACCGGCGCGGCGAGGAGAGAAGAGAACCTCGAATGGCGCAATCAGCCGGTCGAACAGCGGCTTTCGCATGCGCTCGTGCACGGCATCACGAACTTCATCGTCGAAGATACCGAGGAAGTGCGCCAGAAAATCGACGCGGCGGGCGGGCGTCCGATCAACGTGATCGAAGGGCCGCTGATGGACGGCATGAACATCGTCGGCGACCTCTTCGGCGCGGGCAAGATGTTCCTGCCGCAAGTCGTGAAGTCGGCGCGCGTGATGAAGCAGGCCGTCGCGCATCTGATTCCGTTCATCGAGGAAGAGAAAAAGCGCATGGCCGATGCCGGCGCCGACGTGCGCTCGAAGGGCAAGATCGTCATCGCGACCGTGAAGGGCGACGTGCACGACATCGGCAAGAACATCGTGTCGGTCGTGCTCCAGTGCAACAACTTCGAAGTGGTCAACATGGGCGTGATGGTGCCCTGCGCGACCATTCTGCAGAAGGCAAAAGAAGAAGGCGCGGACATCATCGGCCTGTCGGGACTGATTACACCGAGTCTGGAAGAGATGGCTTACGTCGCCTCCGAAATGCAGCGCGACGACTATTTTCGCGGCAAGCAGACGCCGCTTCTGATCGGCGGCGCCACGACCTCGCGCGTGCACACCGCCGTGAAGATCGCGCCGCACTACGATGGCCCGGTGGTCTATGTGCCGGACGCGTCGCGCTCGGTCTCGGTGGCGTCGAGCCTCTTGTCCGACGAAGGCGCCGCGAAGTATCTCGACGAACTCAAGAGCGACTACGAGCGCATCCGCACGCAGCACGCGAACAAGAAAGCGCAGCCGCTCGTCACGTATGCCGAGGCGCGCGCGAACAAGACGAAGATCGACTGGAGCGCGTACACGCCGAAGAAGCCGAGCTTCATCGGCCGGCGCGTGTTCAGGAACTACGACCTCGCGGAGCTGGCGAACTATATCGACTGGGCGCCGTTCTTTCAGACGTGGGATCTCGCGGGCCCGTATCCGGCGATTCTCAACGACGAGATCGTCGGCGAATCGGCGCGGCGCGTGTTCTCGGACGGCAAGTCGATGCTCTCGCGCATCATCCAGGGCCGCTGGCTGACGGCGAACGGCGTCGTCATGCTGCTGCCGGCGAACACGGTCAACGACGACGACATCGAAATCTACACGGACGAATCGCGCTCGCAGGTCGCGATGACCTGGCGCAATCTGCGCCAGCAAAGCGTGCGTCCGGTCGTCGACGGCGTGATGCGCCCGAACCGGTCGCTCGCCGACTTCATCGCGCCGAAGGATTCGGGCGTCGCCGATTACATCGGTCTTTTCGCGGTCACGGCGGGGCTCGGCGTCGACAAGAAGGAAAAGCAGTTCGAAGCCGACCACGACGACTACAGCGCGATCATGCTGAAGGCGCTGGCCGACCGCTTCGCCGAAGCGTTTGCCGAAGCGCTGCACGCGCGCGTGCGCCGCGAACTGTGGGGCTACGCCGCCGGCGAAACGCTCGACAACGAAGCGCTCATCCGCGAACGGTACGTGGGCATTCGTCCGGCGCCGGGGTATCCGGCGTGCCCGGATCATCTCGTCAAGCGCGATATGTTCGAAGTGCTTCAAGCAGACGAACTCGGCATGAGCGTCACCGAATCGCTCGCGATGCTGCCAGCGGCGAGCGTGTCGGGCTTTTATCTCGCGCATCCGGAGAGCACGTACTTTTCCGTCGGCAAGATCGGCGACGATCAGGTGCAGAGCTTCGCCGAGCGCATGGCGGTTTCATCGGCGGATGCGGAGCGCGCGCTCGCCCCGCTGCGCTGAAACACTGCGCGCCAGCCTGCGCTGGCGCACTCGCGCGCCGTGGCAAAACAACATATGCGTGGCGTGATGGCGAAGAAAAGCGTCATGCCGCCAGCGCGAACTTTTTTTAATCCGTAGACTGTCGAAGCGATGGGCCGTCATCACGGCGGTCACGCATTCTTTTGCCACGGAGAAAGTCGCATGAAGAAGATGACGTCCGCCGTAACCATAGCGATGGCCGCGGCTGTGCTCGCCGCATCGAGTCCGGCTGCCTTCGCGCAGGCCAGCAGCACGCAGGCATCGTCGTACTCGCCGCCGCAGACGGAGCACAAGAAGAACACGAAGAAGCCGAGAAAGCCGAAGTCTTCGACGAACGGTCAGTCGCAATAAGCCGTTCGACGGCGACGGCAGGTAAGGAACCCCGCATCGTCATGGTGCGGGGTTTTTGCTTTCAGCGCCGCGCGGCGAGCGGGCCGCGCGTCAGACGCCCCAGAGGATGTCCTTGTTCTCTTTGCGCGCGAGACGCAGCATGTCGAGAAACGGATAGGCGCGCTGCGCAAGCCCGATTGGAATTTCGTGCGGATCGTGGCCAGCTTCGCCTTCGTGGAAGTGACCGTCGTGCTCGGCGCGCTCTTTCTTGTCGCTGATGACGGCCGCCTCCAGCTTTTCGATGGCGACAGGCAGTTCGTCGTGCGTGATGACGCCCCGTTCGGTCAGTTGCTTGCCGATGATGCCGAGCAGATACTCCGCGAGGTTATCGAGCATCATGACATCCGGTGCAGCCATGGTCTTGAATGTGATCAGCATGGAAGAGTCCTTTTCCTTATGTTGGATGACAGCCGGCGTGCGCGAGGCGCGCCGACAAGCCGATCTTTGCAGAACAACCACCCTGAATAGACAGTTTAGCACCTGCTAAACTGCCGGTTTCAGCGGTGGCCGGGCGTCTGGACGCGCCCTCGCGAGTTGCAGGCACGCCTGGCTCGCGCAGGGGTCGGCTATTCAAATCCGCGTCGTATCGGCGCCCCGCATCGCCCGCACCCGACGCACCCGACGCATCGCTCGCATCGCACCCGCATTCGACTCCGCATTCGCTCCACTGGATCACACTCAGCATGCTGCCCGCACACAAAGAAACCCTGGAAACGCTCCTCTCCGACGCCGTCAGGCAGGTCGCGCAATCCACGCAAGGCGCAACCGAAGCCGCGTTCATAGCGCCCGCCATCGTACTCGAACGTCCGAAGGTCGCCGCACATGGCGACGTCGCGTCGAATGTCGCGATGCAGCTCGCCAAGCCGCTGCGCGCGAATCCGCGTCAACTGGCGCAACAGATCGCCGATGCGGTGATGGGCCATGCGGCCGCGAAGGGTCTCGTCGAGAGCGCGGAAGTCGCCGGTCCGGGCTTCATCAATCTGCGTCTCGCCGCGAAGGCGAAGCAAGACGTGATCCCGGCGGTGCTGGACGAAGGCGCGGCGTTCGGCCGCTCGCCGCGCGATGCCGGCAAGCGCGTGCTCGTCGAATTCGTGTCCGCGAACCCGACCGGACCGCTGCATGTGGGCCACGGCCGTCAGGCCGCGCTCGGCGACGCGCTTTCCAACCTGCTCGCGACGCAAGGCTATGCCGTGCATCGCGAGTTCTATTACAACGACGCCGGCGTGCAGATCGGCAACCTCGCCATTTCCACGCAGGCGCGCGCGCGCGGCTTCAAGCCGGGCGACGCGCAATGGCCGGAAGCGGCGTACAACGGCGAGTACATCGCGGATATCGCGCGCGACTACATGGCGGGCGCGACCGTCGCGGCGAAGGACGGCGAGCCGGTCAAGGGCCGCGGCGATGTCGAGGATCTCGAAGCCATCCGCCACTTCGCGGTTGCGTATCTGCGCCACGAACAGGACATGGACCTGACCGCGTTCGGCGTGAAGTTCGACCAGTTCTATCTGGAGTCGTCGCTGTACAAGGAAGGCCGCGTCGAAGAGACGGTGAAGGCGCTGATCGACGCGGGCAAGACCTACGAGCAGGACGGCGCGCTGTGGCTGCGCACCACCGACGACGGCGACGACAAGGACCGCGTGATGAAGAAGTCCGACGGCACGTACACGTACTTCGTGCCCGACGTCGCGTATCACGTCACCAAGTGGCAGCGCGGCTTCACGAAAGTCATCAACGTGCAGGGCTCGGACCATCACGGCACCATCGCGCGGGTGCGTGCGGGGCTGCAAGGGCTCGGCATCGGCATTCCGAAGGGCTATCCCGACTATGTGCTGCACAAGATGGTGACCGTCATGCGCGACGGTCAGGAAGTGAAGATTTCCAAGCGCGCGGGCAGCTACGTGACGGTGCGCGACCTGATCGAATGGTCGGGCGGCATGACACCCGGCAGCGAGACCGCGCCCGATCAGCTCGACGCCGACATGATCCGCCGCGGCCGCGACGCCGTGCGCTTCTTCCTGATTTCGCGCAAGGCCGATACCGAATTCGTGTTCGACATCGACCTCGCGCTCAAGCAGAACGACGAGAACCCGGTCTACTACGTGCAGTACGCGCACGCGCGCATCTGCACGATCCTCAACGACTGGAAGGAACGCTACGGCGGCGACGTGTCGAAGGCGGCGCAGGCCGACTTGTCGCCCCTGTCGAGCGATCGCGCGATGGCGCTCCTCAACAAACTCGCCGAGTTCCCCGAGATGCTCGCGCACGCCGCGGACGAACTCGCGCCGCATGCGGTCGCCTTCTATCTGCGCGACCTCGCTGGCGAATTTCACTCGTTCTACAATGCGGAGCGCGTTCTCGTCGACGACGAAAAGGAGCGCACCGCGCGCATCGCGCTGCTCGCGGCAACGCGTCAGGTGCTCGAAAACGGCCTCGCGACCATCGGCGTGTCGGCCCCGCAGAAGATGTAGTCATCGGTCGCGCGCGCTGTGAATTTGTGACGTTTTGGGCGCGCGCGGGCGAACGCATGGCGCGGGCTTGCTTAGCGCGACCGCTATAATCGTCGGCCAACTCGAAGACTTTTTGCAGGTGATTCATACGATGGCAAAACCAAGCCGCACGTCGAAGCAGTCGCAGTCGAAGCAAACGGGGGGAACCTTTCTCGGCATCGTGCTGGGTCTGATCGTCGGACTCGCGATCGCCGTGATCGTCGCGCTTTACATCACGCGCGCACCGACGCCATTCGTCGCGAAGGTCGCGCCGCCATCGGAATCATCGTCCGCGCCCGCCGCGCAGCCCTACGACCCGAATCGCCCGCTGCAGGGCAAGTCGCCCGGCCAGCCGGTGCCGCAGGCCGCGCAGCCCACGCCGCCGAACACCGCGCCGGGACAGAGCAACAATCAGACGCAATCGTCCGGCGTGCTGGACGAACCGCAGATCGTCGAAGTGCCGCCGAGCGGCGCGGGCACGACGGCTTCCGCGCCGAAGAACGCGAGCCCGGTCATCGCGAAAAAGCCTGAAGCCGCGCCGGGCACGAACGTGCTGGGCGGCTCGACCACCGCCGCCACGCCGCCGAAGAGCGGCTCGACGCCGCCCGCCACGGCAAAGACCACGCCGCCCGCACCCGGCGACGTGAACACCGGCTATTTCCTGCAAGTCGGCGCGTACAAGACGCAGGCGGACGCCGAGCAGCAGCGCGCGCGTCTCGGCTTCCAGGGTTTCGAATCGAAAGTCACGCAGCGCGATGCCGGCGGCGTGACGTACTATCGCGTGCGTATCGGCCCGTTCGCGAAGTTCGAGGACATGAATACGGCGCGTCAGCGTCTGTCCGATGCGGGCGTCGATACCGCCGTCATTCGTTTCTCGAAGCAGTAAGCCCGGTGCGGGCGGCCAGCGATCATGACTGGCGGCCCGCTTCCGGACCGGTTTAAGCCCGGCTTAAGCGTCGTATGTCCCACTAACGGACCTTTCACGCAACCTCGCCTCTTCGCCTCCTTGCACTTCTCGATCATGAAAAAACTCCTCAGCGCCCTCGCCCTTTCCCTCGGCATCGCCGCGTCGTTCAGCGTCGCGGGCACCGCATCGGCCGCGCCCGCCGCAGGCAAGGACTACACCGTGCTGCAGGCGCCGCAGCCGGTCGGCGCGCAGGCGGGCAAGATCGAGGTCATCGAGTTCTTCTGGTACGGCTGCCCGCATTGCAACGAGTTCGAGCCGTACATCGAAGCGTGGGAGAAGAAGCAAGGTCCGGATGTCGTGTTCAAGCGCGTGCCGGTGGCTTTCCGCGACGACTTCATCCCGCATTCGAAGATGTACCACGCGCTCGTTGCGCTGGGCGTCGCGGAGAAAGTCACGCCGGCCGTCTTCAACGAAATCCATGTGAAGAAGGACTACTTGCTCACGCCGCAGGCGCAGGCCGACTTCCTTGCGACGCAAGGCATCGACAAAAAGAAGTACATGGACGCCTACAACTCGTTCTCGACGCAAAGCGACGTCCAGCGCGACGCGAAGCTCTTGCAGGACTACAAGATCGACGGCGTGCCCACTGTCATCGTGCAGGGTAAGTACGTGACCGGCCCGGCGCAGACGAACAGTCTCACCGGTACCACGCAGGTCATGGACTTTCTCGTTCAGCAAGTGCGCGACAAGAAGATGTGATCGCGTGACGCCGGTATGAACGCAGCACCGTTGAAAGTCTTCATCACCGGCGCGTCGAGCGGCATCGGCCTCGCGCTCGCCGACGAATACGTGAAGCGCGGGGCCGTCGTCGGGCTCGTCGCGCGACGCGCCGACTCTCTCGCGGCATTCGCCGCGCGCCATCCTCAGGCTTCCCTCTCCATTTATCCCGCCGACGTGCGCGACCCCGACGCGCTCGCCGATGCCGCGCGCCGCTTCATCGCGGAACACGGCGCTGCGGATGTCGTGATCGCGAACGCGGGCATCAGCCAGGGCGCGCTGACCGGGCACGGCGAGCTCGCGACGTTTCGCGCGGTGATGGACGTGAACTACCTCGGCATGGTCGCCACGTTCGAGCCGTTCATCGCGTCGATGACGGCCGCGCGGCGTGGCACGCTCGTCGGCATTGCGAGCGTCGCGGGCGTGCGCGGGTTGCCGGGCTCGGGCGCGTACAGCGCGTCGAAAGCGGCGGCGGCGAAGTATCTCGAGGCGTTGCGCGTCGAGATGAGGCCGCAGGGCGTCGCGGTCGTCACCATCGCGCCGGGCTACGTGCGCTCGGAAATGACCGCGCACAACCCATATCGCATGCCGTTTCTGATGGACGCGGACCGCTTCGCCGCGAAAACCGCCGACGCCATCGCGCGCAAGGTGCGCTACGCGACGTTTCCGTGGCAGATGCGTGTCGTCGGCATGCTGCTGCATGTGCTTCCGCGCTGGCTCTACGATCCGATCTTCGAGCGCGCGCCGCGCAAACCGCGCGCGATCGACTGACGGACGCTTGAACGAAAAAAAATCCGGCCTCGCAGCCGGATTTTTTTTCAAACGCGAACGCGGCAGGCCGGCGTACCGGCCCGCGCAGCGTACTAGAAAGCCACATACGGCGCGTTGCCGTAGCCGACGTAGACGTGCCGCCCGTAGAAGAACGGCAGGCCGAAATCGAAGTCGCCGGTCATGCCTAACTGACCGCCGAGGCTATTGAACGCGAACTTGCCGCTGCCGGCAGTCAGCGTGCGCGCGCTCACGAGGCTGAACGGAACCGTCGCGGTGTGGCCTTCCGTGCCCGTGACGCTCACCGTGAGCGACTGCTCGGAACTCGGACAGTAGAACACGCTCGTGCTCGAACATAGCGGGAAGCTGTCCTGGAAGAAGTTGCCGTTCGATCCGGTGTCGAAGAACGTCTGATACGTAGCGCCCTTGTACGAGCCGCTCACGTCGCCATACGCGTCGGTGCCGAACTGCGTCACGTTGGCGACCGCGTTGTTGCCCTGCGTGCCGATGCCGAATATCAGCGTGCCGCTCGCGCTGGCGGCACCGGTATCGGAAATCGGCGGCAACTGCACGATGACCCCGTTGTTGTCGACCGGGAACTTGCGGACCGGATTCGTCACTTGCTGCGCGACCGGCACGACGGTGCCCGTGCAATTCGTGCCGTTCGTGCAGGCGAAGTACATGGCGTTCTGCGCCGTGGACGCGCAGTTCGCGCCGCAATCCTGCGCGAGCGTGCCGATGCCGAGAATGCCGTTCGCGCCGATCTCGGCGGCGGTGTTCTCGTCGTTGCCGGACGGACAGCCGTTGAGTCCCGTCGGCGCCGCCGATGGGTCCAGATCGCCGATGATCTGCACCGGCACCGCGCTCGCCACTTCGGAACCGATGCGAACGTCCGCCTGACGCACCGTGCCGAACGTGTAGCCGTCCGCGAAGCCGGCGCATTCGGCAAGTTGTCCGCCGTTCTGCGCGGTCGCGACCGGCAGCGCGCCGATGACCGATTGCGCCGCCGAATTGAGCAGGCGCAGGCCGAACGAAGCGGTGTCGATCTGAATGTTGTCGATGGTCTGACAGACGTTCGTGCCGGGCGCACAGACCGTCACCGAGACGTTCGGGATGTTCACGAAGTTGGCGACGCCGCCGTTGACGGTGATCGGCACCGCGTTCGTGCCGTTCGGCGTGATGGGTTGCGCGGTGGCCGTGCTGGACGAACCGCCGCCCGAGCCGCCCGAACCGCCGCCTGAGCCGCCGCCCGAGCCGCCGCTGGAACTGGAGTGATTGTCGTCGCCGCCGCCGCCGCATGCCGCGAGCGTCAGCGCGAGACAGAGCGCGCCGAGCCAGCGCACTGCATTGCCGGCGCGCGAGGAGCCTTGAGCGCCGAGGCCGAGTGTCGTTCTACGCATTATCGGATTCTCCCGTCGCTTACTGGATATCGCTGGCGGAAACGCCGGCGGGCAAGGATTGCGGCAGATACGCATTGCCGGCGAACGCGCCCATGTGACCGCTCGAATGCACGACGAGATCCGATCCTTCGACGCTCACCGCGCCGCGTCCGCCGCGTTCGGCGCGCTGCGCGAGCAGGCCTTGCTTGTACTGCGGGAAATAGCTGCCAAGGAGCGTCGAGAGGTCCGGCACGCGCGGTCCGCGCCACGCGATGCCGAACACCGTGCCGCCCGAGGACACGTATTCGTTGATGACCGTGCCGCTTGCGAGCGTCGTCGTGCGGACGGAGTAGTTCGCCGCAGCCGATGCCGACGCGCCGGATGCGCCCGTCGCGGCGTGCACGACGGCGTTGGCGGCGGTCGCGCCCTGCGGCGCGGTCAGGGGCTGGCTGCCGAGCGCGGCATGCGCGGGGCCGATGGCGCATACGCCGAGCGCGCCGGCGACGAGCGCCAGCGCGGTTGTCAGATGCCCATGACGGGGTTGCTTCAGTTCCTTCACTGGGCCTCCTGTCGATCTTTCGTGGATGGTTGATTGCCTGCGGGAGCGACGCTCCCCTAGCGAGACGGCGCACTCGGACGAATCCGCAGCGATCCGGGCCAGGAAGTGGCCGCGTTTTTCGCGCTCTGCCGATGCTATAGCCATCAGTATGCCAAATCCCCCGCGGCACCCGCCGGTTCGGCGGCGCACGCGGCGCGCGTCATAGGCTTCGCAACCGTAAGGCGCCTGCAAGTTCCACGTCGATCGATGGTTGCCGAAAGCGGCGAATCCCGCCATCCGCGCGACAGACGCAACAACGCGGAACGCATCCCGAAGATGCGCTCCGCGTCATGTGCTGCGGCGAAGGGAAGCCTAGAAGCCCAAGCTCGCGAGCAGATCGTCCACTTGCGACTGATCCTGCACGACGTCGCTGCGTCCCTGCGGATTGATCTGCGGGCCGTTCATCAGGGTTTCCTGCGCGCCGCTCGCCGAAACGAGCGCCGCCGCCGATGCCGCGAACTGCTCGCGGCGCTCCGGCGCGATGTTTTCCAGCAGCACGCCGAGCAATTGCTGCTCGATCAGATAAACGACATCCGTGATCTTCTTGATGACCTGCCCGGTCAAGTCCTGAAAATCCTGCGCGAGCATGATTTCCAGCAGTTGCGTGTTGGTCGCCTGCGTCTTTTCGGGCACGCTTTGCAGAAAAGTACGCGTCTGCGCGAGCAGCTCGCCCGCCTCGCCCTGCGCGAGCGGCGCGCCGTACCATTGCGCCCAGCGCTCGTCGAGCGCCTGCGCTTCGCGCTGCATGGCTTCCTGCATCGGCTTGGCAAGCTCGATGGCGTTGAGCGCGCGGTCCGCCGCCTGCTCGGTCATCGTCGCGACGTATTTCAGGCGGTCGCGCGCGTCGGGGACGGCTTGCGCGGCGGCTTCAACCTGCTTGTCGAGTCCCAGTTCGCGCATGGAGTCGCGCAGCGTGCGCGTCAGTTGGCCGATGCGCGCCAGAATGCGGTCGGTAGACTGATCGCCTTCGCTCTCGGCAACCGCTGCGGAAAGTTCAGTGGTCAGATCGTTCACGATCAGCTCCCGGTTTTGGCCATCTTCTCGAGAATCTTGGTGAGCTTCTCGTCGAGCGTGGCGGCCGTGAAGGGCTTGACCACGTAACCGTTCGCGCCGGCCTGCGCCGCCGCGATGATGTTCTCCTTCTTCGATTCCGCCGTCACCATCAGCACCGGCAGATGCGAGAGCGTCGCGTCGGCGCGAATCTGCTGCAGCATCGAAAGGCCGTCGAGATTCGGCATGTTCCAGTCGGAAATCACGAAGTCGAAGCCGCCGCCGCGCAGACGCGCGAGGCCCGCCGCGCCGTCTTCCGCTTCGTCGACGTTCGAGTAGCCCAGCTCCTTCAGCAGATTGCGCACGATACGGCGCATCGTCGGAAAATCGTCGACGACGAGGATCTTCATGTTCTTGTCCATCACCACTCCTTGTGTTCTTCAACGCGGCGACGCCGCACATTCAATCGAAAAAATCAGACGCGCTGTACGCGGTCGCCCATCGACGCCAGCCGCGCCATCACGCGGCGGCTCATTTCAGAAAGCGGCGCGACTTCGCTTGCGCCGCCCATTGCAATTGCTTCGCGCGGCATGCCGAACACCACGCAGCTCGCTTCGTCCTGTGCGAGCGTGTACGCGCCCGCCTGCTGCATCTCCAGCAACCCCGCCGCGCCGTCGCGGCCCATGCCGGTCAGGATCACGCCGATCGCGTTCTTGCCCGCGTGCTGCGCGGCCGAGCGGAACAGCACGTCCACCGAAGGACGATGCCGGTTCACCGGCGGCGCATCGGAAAGATGCGCGACGTAGTTCGCCCCGCTTCGCGCGAGCACGAGGTGCGCATGCCCCGGCGCGATATACGCATGCCCCGGCAAGACGCGCTCGCCATGCTCCGCTTCCTTCACGGTGATGCGGCACAGCCCGTTCAGGCGCTGCGCAAACGACTTCGTGAAGCCGGGCGGCATGTGCTGCGCGATCATCACCGCGGGCGCATCGGGCGGCAGCGGCAGGAGCACTTCGCGGATCGCTTCGGTGCCGCCCGTCGATGCCCCGACGATCACGAGCTTCTCCGTCGACACGAGCGGGTTGTTGAAGTGCGGCGCCGGCTTGTTCGCCGCGTGCGTCTGCGCCGGCGAAGCGTGGCTCGTCTGCCGCACGCGCGCACGCGAGGCCGCGCGCACCTTGTCCGCGAGCTTTTCGGCGTAATCGAGCATGCCTTCGCGGATGCCGACTTTCGGCTTCGTCACGAAATCCACCGCGCCGAGTTCCAGCGCGCGCAGCGTGATTTCGTTGCCGCGCTCCGTCAGCGACGACACCATCACGACCGGCATCGGCCGCAGGCGCATCAGCTTCTCGAGAAAGTCGAGGCCGTCCATGCGCGGCATTTCCACGTCGAGCGTCAGCACGTCCGGGTTATGCAGCTTGATGAGTTCGCGCGCGACGAGCGGATCGGGCGCGGTCGCGCACACCTGCATGTCGGGCTGCGAGTTGATGATCTCGGTCATCAGGCTTCGCACGAGCGCCGAGTCGTCGACGCACAGCACGTTGATCTTCGGTGTCGCATTCGTCGCGTTCATGCTTCCTCCGCCGCTTTCGCGCCGCGCGTCGCGCGCGCGATGCCGCTGAACAATTCGACGCGCGGCTTCGCTGCGCCCGCCGTCGATGCTGTATTGACCGCGCCGGCGCGTGACGCGCCGAACAGCTCGACGCGCGGCTTTGAAGCAGCGGTCGCGGGGGGACCGGCAGGAACCGCGGGCTTCACGCGATCGACGTTGAAAAGTTCGACACGCGCGCGTGCCTGCGCAAGCCGTTGCGCGCGCTCCTCCGGCGTGCGCTGCACGAGCGCCTGCTCGCGCTCGACGACGACCGGATCGTGCTGCGTCTTCAGCTTCTTGACCATCACCTGACCGGTGCGCGGCATGAACGCGACCTTGCGCGGATACATGCCCTGCAAGTCCTCGGCGACGATGCGAATCTTCTCCAGCGCCAGATAGCGGCGCACGAACTCCGAATTGCGGTCACCGATGTTGATCGTCGTCATGCCCGCGAGCACCGCGCCGCCGCCGAAAACCTTCGCTTCGAATCGTTCGCGCCGCCCGCCCCGCTTGATGAGTTCGTTGATGAGCACTTCCATCGCGTAAGCGCCGTAGCGCATGGAGTCCGACGAAGCATGCGACGGATCGGAACCGTCGTCGGGCAGCATGAAGTGATTCATTCCGCCGATGCCCGCCGTGCGATCGTTGATGCACGCCGCCACGCACGAGCCGAGCACGGTCACGAGCACCATGTCTTCGCTCGTCATGTAGAACTCGTTCGGCAGGAGCTTCACGCCCTGCTTCTTGAAGTGATTGTCGTAATACAGGTTCGACGCGATCGGCAGTGCGCTCATGCCGGCTCTCCGGCGAGTGCGCGCGCGGCCTTCGCTGCGCCGGCCGGCTTCGCGTCGCGCATCAGTTCGTACACGGTCTGACCGCGCAGCCGGAACGCCTGCGACACATACGTGAAGTTTTCCGAATGACCCGCGAACAGCAGCGCGCCCGGCTTCATCAACGGCTCGAAGCGCGAGAGCACCTGGCCTTGCGTCGGCTTGTCGAAGTAGATCATCACGTTGCGGCAGAAGATGGCGTCGAACGGACCTTTCACGTCGTAGCGCGCATCGGTCAGATTCACGCGGCCGAAGCTCACCATCGCGCGCAACTCGGGGCGCACCTTCACGAGACCGGCGTGCGCGCCCGTGCCCTTCAGAAAGAAGCGCTTCAAGCGCTCCACCGGCAGCGCCTTCACCTGATCGAGCGAGTACACGCCCGCGTCGGCCTTGGCGAGCACCTGACTGTCGATGTCGCTCGCGAACACCGTGCAATGGCGCGCGGCCTGCTCGCCGAGCGCTTCGACGAGCGTCATGGCGATGGAATACGGCTCCTCGCCCGTCGATGCCGCCGAACACCACACCGACAGCGGCTGCTGACGGCGCTTGGCGAAGTCCGCGAGAATCGGAAAGTGATGCGACTCGCGGAAGAACGCGGTGAGGTTGGTGGTCAACGCGTTGACGAACGCTTCCCATTCGGCGTTGTCGTCGTTGGATTCGAGGCGGTCGAGATACTGCTTGAACGTGTCGAGGCCACAGGCGCGCAGGCGTCGGGCGAGCCGGCTGTAGGCCATGTCGCGCTTGTGGTCGGACAGCGAAATACCCGCGCGGCGATGAATCAGCTCGCGAATCCGGGCGAAGTCCGCCACGGTGAATTCGAAATCGCGCTCGACTTCCGGCCCGCGTATGCCGCCGGCGAGTTCGACGCGTGCGTGAGGTGCATTACGCGTTGCCATGATGATGTCTCGTGCTTTCCTGTCGCGCCCGCCGCGCCGCCCGCTGTGACTGCTGTTCGCGGCCATGCGATGCGCCGCATGGCCGCTTCAGCCAGCGTGCTTCAGAAGGTTTCCCAGTCGCCGTCGTCGGCGGTGGTCGCTTTCGCTTTGCGGGGCGCGGCTGCGAGCGCCGGGGCGCTCGCGCGGGGCGCGGCGCTTGCCGGGCTCGCGGGTTTCACTGCATCGCGAGCCTTGTTCTTGATAACGGCCGTTTCGCGCCCGACGTTAGACTGTTGCGCAACTTTCGGTGCGCTGACGGGCGCTGCGGTCGACGTTGCCGATGCCGATGCCGATGCCGATGCCGATGCCGCCGACGAAGGTTCGATGCGCGTTTCCCTGGCCGCGACGGGCGCAAGACGCGCCGCCGCCACCGATGCGCTGGGCCTCGCGGACACCGACGCCGACGCCGACGCGCCACCTTCGACGCGCCATTGCCCGACGACATCCTTCAACTGCCGCGTCTGCTCCTCGAGCGAAGCCGCCGCCGCCGCCGCTTCCTCGACGAGCGCCGCGTTCTGCTGCGTCACGCTGTCCATCTGCGTGACGGCGCGGTTCACCTGCTCGATGCCGTCCGACTGCTCTTCCGACGCCGCGCTGATCTCGCCCATGATGTCGGTCACGCGGCGCACGGCCTGCACGATCTCGCCCATCGTTTCGCCGGCGCGCGTCACCAGTTCCGAGCCGCTTTGCACCTTCCCGGCCGAATCGCCGATCAGCGCCTTGATTTCCTTCGCCGCCGCCGCGCTGCGTTGCGCGAGCGAGCGCACTTCGCCCGCCACGACCGCGAAGCCGCGTCCTTCCTCGCCGGCGCGCGCCGCTTCCACGGCTGCGTTCAGCGCGAGGATGTTGGTCTGGAACGCGATGCCTTCGATCACGCCGATGATGTCCACGACCTTGCTCGAACTCGATGCGATCGCGTTCATCGTATCGACGACCTGCTCGACGACCTGGCCGCCGCGCGACGCGATATCCGATGCGTTCACCGCGAGCTGGCTCGCCTGACGCGCGTTGTCGGCGTTCTGCTTCACCGTGCTCGTCAGCTCTTCCATGCTCGACGCCGTTTCCTGAAGCGACGCCGCCTGCTCTTCCGTGCGCTGCGAGAGATCCGTATTGCCGCTCGAGATTTCGTGCGCGCCGACATCGATCGATTCCGCGCCGCGATGCACCGCGCCGACCATCGCGGTCAGGTTCGTGCGCATGCGCTCGATGCCCGCGAAAAGACGCCCGATCTCATTCGTGCTGTCCGACTGCGCCGGCTTCGTGAGATCGCCGCGCGAGATGCGCTCGAAGTGGTCGACCGCGTCGTTGATCGGCTGCACGATCAGACTGCGCAGCGCGAAGCGCGTGCCGATCAGCATGAGCACGGACACGCCGAGCATCGCGCCGATGACCGCGATGAGCGTCGAGTCGCGCGACGCCGCGTTTTCGCGCGACTGCTGCGCGTGTTGCTGCTGGAATGCGACCGCCGCCGAGACCGCCTGATCGAACGAGACGAACATCGGGCTGATCTTCGTGTCGGCGATGGCGTGGTACGCGGCCATGTCGTTCGCGCGCATCGCGGCGAATTCGGCCTCGACGCCGGTTTTCATCAGCGTGTCGTGCTGCGAAACGAGCGCATCGAGCGTCTCTTGCGGCAGCATCGGCTTCTTGGTGTCGAGGTAGAGCTTCCAGTTCTCGTAGCTCTTGTCGAGCAGGAACTGGCCGCGCTCCATCGCTTTTTTCGCTTCCGCTTCGTTACCGGCTTCGGTGAGCGAGCGCACGCGGTCGAGCGTGACGCGCGAGCGCAGCAGATACGACGACGTTTCCGCCAGCGCACGCATCGCCACCATGTCTTCCTCGGCAAGCGAGGTGAGCGACGCGCTCGCCGATTTCAGGCCGGCGAGCGACAGCGCGGCGATGACGGCCGCGCAACCGACGAACAACAGACCGACGAGCGTGAGCGTCGTGCGGATGGACAACTTCTTGAACATGGCTTTCTTCCTTCTCGCGACGCGTGCGAGCGCCTCTTATGCGGAAACGGAGTCGATCAACTCCATCTCGCGGCTGGTCATGAGCTTTTCGATATCCATCAGGATCAGCATGCGGCCATCCACCGTGCCTAAGCCCGTGAGGTATTCCGCCGTGAGCGTCGCGCCGAATTCCGGCGCGGGCATCACCTGATCCGGCGTGAGCGTCAGCACGTCGGAGACGCCGTCCACCACCATGCCGACCACGCGATGCGCGACATTCAGGATGATGACGACCGTCTGGTTGTCGTACTCGACGCGCCCCAGGTTGAACTTGATGCGCATATCGACGATCGGCACGATGATGCCGCGCAGATTGATCACGCCCTTGATGAATGCGGGCGCATTCGCGATGCGCGTCACGCTGTCGTAGCCGCGGATTTCCTGCACCTTCAGGATGTCGATGCCGTACTCTTCCGCGCCCAGCGTGAACACGAGGAATTCCTGTCCGGCTGCTTCGGCGTGCTGCGCATCGCGGCGCGAAGAGTTTGCGGCTTGAGTCGATTGGATGTCTGCCATGAGAATCCCCAAAGTCGGTCGATATGTTTAGTGAGTGTGCGAGTGCTGCACTCGCGATTCGCGATTGAGCGCGGCCACGTCGACGATCAGCGCGACGCTGCCGTCGCCGAGAATCGTCGCCGCCGAGATGCCGTGCACCTTGCGGTAATTCGTTTCGAGGTTCTTCACGACCACTTGCTGCTGGCCGACGAGTTCGTCGATCAGCATGGCCATGCGCCGGCCTTCCGTTTGCAGGATCGTGACGATGCCCTGCGTCGGCTCGGTGCGCGCGCCTTCGACGTCGAACACCGAATGCAGCGCGATGAGCGGCAGATATTCGCCGCGCACGCGCACCACGCGTTCGCCGTTCGCCACCGTGTAGATGTCCTCGGCGACGGGCTGCAGCGACTCCATCACGAAGTTGAGCGGCAGAATGAAGATTTCGTTGCCGACCTTCACCGACATGCCGTCGAGAATCGCGAGCGTGAGCGGCAGCACGATCTTCGTCGTCGTGCCCGCGCCCTGGCGCGACATGATCTCGACGTGACCGCCCATCGACTGGATGTTGCGCTTGACCACATCCATGCCGACGCCGCGCCCGGAAATGTCCGTCACCTGTTCGGCGGTCGAGAAGCCCGGCATGAAGATGAGCTGCCACACTTCTTCGTCGCTCATCGATTCGCTGACCTGCATGCCCTGCTTCTGCGCCTTCGCGAGAATCTTGTCGCGGCGAAGTCCGGCGCCGTCGTCGCTCACTTCGATGACGATGTTGCCGCCGTGATGCGCCGCCGACAGCACGAGTTGCCCGGTCGCAGGCTTGCCCGCCGCGCGGCGCGCTTCCACGGTCTCGATGCCGTGATCGAGCGAGTTCCGCACGAGGTGCGTGAGCGGATCGATGATGCGCTCGATCAGGCTCTTGTCGAGTTCGGTCGCCTGACCGAACGTGACGAGTTCCACGTCCTTGCCCAGCTTGCCGGCGATATCGCGCACGAGTCGCGGGAAGCGGCTGAATACGTAATCCATCGGCATCATGCGGATGGACATGACGGCCTCTTGCAGGTCGCGCGCGTTGCGCTCGAGCTGCGCCATGCCGTTGAAAAGGCGGTCGTGCAGCGCGGGATCGAATGCGCTCGTCGTTTCCGCGAGCATCGCCTGCGTGATGACGAGTTCGCCGACCAGGTTGATGAGCTGATCGACCTTCTCCACGCCGACGCGAATCGAGCTGCCTTCCGCCGATGCCGCTGCTGCCGGCCGCGCCTTCTTTTCGGCGTCGCCTGCGGCGGTTTTCTGCTGTGTTTCGGGCGACGGGATGGCGGCGGCCGGTTGCGCCGCCGCCTTCGCCGCTTCTTCTTGTTTTTGGTCAGCCGCGGATGCGGGCGCGTCCTGCGCCTGCGATACGTCCGGCTGCGCCTGTAGCGCGTGCTGCACCGCCTCTGCCGGTGCGCTTCGCTGCGCGTCGCCACGGCCGATCGCGATCTGCGATTCATCGATCACGAAGCAGCACACGGCCACGATGTCGTCGGCGGAGACGTCCGAATCGAGCCAAAGCACGAGTTCGGCATCAGTCTTTTTTTCTCCGACGATACTGCCCAGGTTCCCCAGCTCCTCGGTCAAGGTCGCCAGGTCCTTCTCGCCCACCCCCCGTAGCGTAATTTTCAGGTGGGGTCCTGCTTCTTCATTCGTTGCGTTTGCGTTTGCGTTCGCGTTCGCGTTCGCGTTTGCGGCGCAGTCCGCGAGTTCGAACGCGCCGTCCCAGTTGCCGTCGTCCTCGATCGCTTCGGCGGCCTGCGCGATGACGTGCGCCGGCGGCGCATTCGGGCCTTCGTAGGCCGGCGCGGCTTCCGCTTGGACCACCGCGAGCGTATGCGCCTCTTCGACAGCCGGCGCTGCGTGCGGCTCGGCGTCTTCGCTCTTCAGGCGCTCGAGCTTCGCGCAGATCGCGGCGGCAGCGGCCGCATCCGGCTCCGCGCTCGCGCGATACGCGGCGAGCTGGTCCGAGAGCACGTCCTTGGTCGCGAGGAACGTGTCGATCATGTCGCGGCGAAGCACCAGTTCGTTGTTGCGCGCGCGATCCAGCAGCGATTCGAGAATGTGCGTCGTCTCGGTGAGCGCGGTGAAGCCGAACGTCGCCGCGCCGCCCTTGATCGAATGCGCCGCGCGGAAGATGGCCGCGAGGTCCTCGGGATCGGGATTGGCGATATCGAGAACGAGCAGCAGCTGCTCCATCTGCGCGAGCAGTTCATCGGCTTCGTCGAAGAAGGTTTGATAGAACTGGGTAATGTCGAGTGTCATGCTTGAGTCACCATCGGCGCGTTCGTGCGCGGGTTGTCTTTGCGTTCGTTCGGTTCAGTGCGCCTGCGTCTGCGCGAGCGTCGCGACCACTTCGGTCAGCAGGTCCGGGTCGAGCGGCTTTTCGATCCAGCCCGTCGCGCCCGCCGCGCGCGCCGCGTCCTTGAACGGCTCGCCGTCTTCGGTCGTCAGCACGAGGATCGGCGTCGCCTTGTACGCGTGGTTCGCCCGCAATTCGACGATCAGGTCGAGCCCGCTTTTCACCGGCATGTGGTGATCGGTGAGCACCAGATCGAAGCGCTCGGCGAGCGCGCATTCGAGCCCTTCGTTGCCGTCGGCGGCGAGCGTCACTTCGTAGCCCGCGGTCGTCAGCGTGGCGCTGAGGATTTGCCGCATGGCGGCGGAATCGTCGATTGCCAGAATGTTCTTGATCATGTGTCGCCTTTCGAGTCTGCTGCGTCGCGAGCTTCTGTCCGGATGACGGCGCAAACGTGTGGAGTCTTGAGCGTTTTTTTGTGCGGTTCGGGGCGTAAGGCAGCGTTATTGCGTCAACGCCGCCGGCATGAACTGGCCGATGGCCGTCTCCCCGCCGTTGTCGAGCGTCGCGGCGGCGCCGCCGTCGTCGCGCATCATCGACGCTTCCGCGCGGTGATTCAGGACGATGACGCTGATGCGCCGGTTCTCCGGATCGAGCGGGTCTTGCTTGTCGAGGTTCTGCGTGGACGCGAGGCCGAGCACGCGCAGCACCTTGGCTTCGTCCATGCCGCCCGCGATCAATTCGCGCCGCGACGCGTTCGCGCGGTCCGCCGACAGTTCCCAGTTGCTGTAGCCCTTCTCGCCGCCCGCGTACTTCACGGCGTCGGTGTGGCCCTGCACGACGATATGGTTCGGCACGTCGTTGAGCGTGCGGCCTATTTCGCGCAGGATGTCGCGCATATACGGCTGCACGGCGTCGCTCGAGAGCGCGAACATCGGGCGCTTCTGCGTATCGACGATCTCGATGCGCAAGCCCTGCTGCGTCGATTCGATGCGAATCTGCTGCTTGAACTGATGCAGCGTCGGGTTCGCTTCGATCGCGGCCATCAGCTTCACCTGAAGATCGTGCAGCCGCGCCTGTTCGCGCCGCTCGAGTTCACCTTGCGCCTCTTTGAGGAACTGCTCGTCGGGTTTCGACGACGAGCGGTCCGCAAGCTGCGTGCGGCCGTCGGACCTGCGCGCATCGCCCGGTTCGTTGCTGGAAATGTCGCGCCCGCCGCCGGTGATGATGCTGTTGTCCATGCCGACGGTCTTGCCGCCGACCATCGCGGCCTTGAGCGGCATCTGAAAGTACTCCGCGATGCCGCGCCGCTGCACCGGCGACGTGGACGACAGCAGCCACATCAGCAGGAAGAACGCCATCATCGCGGTCATGAAGTCCGCATACGCGAGCTTCCACGCGCCGCCGTGATGCCCCTTCGCGCCCTTGCCGACGACGCGCTTGATGAAAATGGGCCGGTCCTTGTCGACGCTCATGGTGTCACTTCGCCTTCACGCGGCGGACGTGCTCTTCCAGTTCGGAGAACGACGGGCGCTCGGTCGAGAAAAGCACTTTGCGGCCGAACTCCACGGCGATCGCGGGCGCGTAACCGTTCAGGCTCGCGAGGATCGTCACCTTGATGCACTGGAACATCTTCGTCTGCTCGGCGGCGCGTTGCTCCGCGATGTTCGAGAGCGGCGCGATGAACCCATACGAAAGCAGGATGCCGAGGAACGTGCCGACGAGCGCCTGCGCGATCATCTCACCGAGAATCGCGGGCGGCTGGTCGGCGGAGGCCATCGTATGCACGACGCCCATCACCGCGGCGACGATGCCGAACGCGGGCATCGCGTCGCCCACTTTCGAGAGCGCCTGCGCGGGCGCTTCGCCTTCGACGTGATGCGTCTCGATCTCCTCGTCCATCAGGCTTTCGATCTCGAACGCGTTCATGTTGCCGCCGACCATGAGGCGCAAATAATCGGTCATGAACTCGACGATGTGATGGTCCGCGAGCAGCTTCGGGTACTGGCTGAAGATCGGGCTTTTGTGCGGATCGTCGATGTCCGCTTCGAGCGTGAGCGTGCCTTCCTTGCGCGCTTTGGCGAGCAGCACGTAGAGCAGGCCCATCAGCTCCATGTACACGTCCTTGTTGTACTTGGAGCCCTTGAAGAGCGTGGGAATGACGAAGAGCGTCGCCTTGATGGTCTTCATGCCGTTGCCGAGGATGAACGCGCCGATGCCCGCGCCGGCGATCATCAGAATTTCGACCGGCTGCACGAGCGCGCCGAGATGACCGCCTTCGAGCGCATAACCGCCGAAAACGGACAACAGCGTGACGAGCGTTCCAACGAAAATCAGCACAGTCCAGTCCTCAGGTTCGGGTGCGGGATGACCGGCGTCAGATGCGCGGTTATGTCTCGCGGATAGGTCGCGGTTATGTCTCGCGGTTATGTCTCGCGGTTATGTCTGTTTACGGCACGGGGAGGAAAAACTTTGGCGGAGGGGCGGACGGCCGGCGCTCAGGCGGCGACCGGAGCCGCCACGGAGGCCGCGTTCGATGCGGGCTGCCGGGCGCGCGCCTTGCCGGTCTTGCCCGCGCGCGATGGCGGCTGGCACAGGCCGCAGACATAGCCGGGCCGCAGATCGTAGGCATGCGCGACAAAGTGTCCGCCGCAGCGCGTGCAGGCGTTGGTTTGCAGCATGCCGGAGTCGAAGTAGCGCACGAGCGTCCATGCGCGCGTGAGCGAGAGCACCGGTTCCTCGCCGTGAAGCGACATGTGTTCCAGATACAGGCGATAGCTCTTCACGATCGACTGGATGCCGGTCAGGGAGCCGCCGCCGTGCGCAACGATGAACCGGAAGATCGCGTGAAAGAGCGACGAATGAATGTTCGGCTGCCACGTCAGGAACCAGTCGGTCGAGTACGGCAGCATGCCCTTGGGCGGCGACGCGCCCTTCAACTCCTTGTAGAGCCGGATGAGCCGGTCGCGCGACAGATTCGTCTCGGCTTCGAGCAATTGCAGGCGCGCGCCCAGCTCGATGAGTTCGATCGCGAGCGTGGTCTCGCGGACTTCAGCGATCACGCTTCGGGTCGCCATCGCCGGAAGTCCGCGCTTAGCCGATCTGGGCGACGGGCGCGTCGGCGAGCAGGATCGCGGCGTGCGCCTGCGCGAACGCCGGGCTTTTGTCCTTGTCGGCGAGCGACGCCAGAATCGTGTGGTCGTCGAAACGAAAGCGGCACAGCAGATGGCTCGACGACGCCACCTTCACCGCCTGCGCGAGCGTCAGCGCCGAAAGCACATCCGCGACCTCGCCGGAGAGCCCGAGGCGGTACATCGCCGACATGCGGTCGTCCTGGAGCAGCCGCTGCGCGAGGAGCAGGTACGCCAGGTTCACCTCGCGGATTTCCGCGAGGGCGCTCGTATTCGTGGCCGTCATCTTTCCCCCGAAGTCGTTTCGTGGCTGGTCAGGCCTGGCGGGAAACGTTTGCTCGGATGCGCCGTGGTCGCGGCATATCCGGCCCCGCTTATCGTGTCTGCCTGATTGTCACGTAGCGCGGCGGCGGTCGGTATCGGAAGAACATGCCGATTCGCGGACCGAATTCCGGCAGACAACGTGTAGGAAAAATTCGTACAACGGCGGTCGGTTAGTTACCGAATCCGCACGCGAGGAGACTGCTTATCGGCAGGAAAAGCGCGGACTTTATCCCTGTCGTCCGGGCACGCGCCGTGCTCTGAGGTGCTTCGCCGCTCGCATAGCGCGTCAAACTCGCCTCCATCGCCCGTGTCCGTGCAATTTCTGACTTCGTAACAGCCGGTGTTTCGCGCTGTAACAACGTTAAGCGATTGAAAAATGACGTGAAATGCCGCTCTCGATCCCGATAATGATCGTAAGGGATAACCCGGTCGAGAGCCGGAACCGATCTCGGGCGGCGCCAGTGACATACCGCAGCCCGCCCGACGGCATCGCAAAACGCTCCACCTGAGTGTCAGCGCGGTGTCCATCCGAACAGCTTTGCAGCGACCGGACCTTGGCGTTCACGCCCGACTCCGGCCGACACAGGAGAGTCACGTTATGCGAATCGCACAAATTGCACCGTTGCACGAAGCAGTCCCCCCGAAGTTTTACGGCGGCACTGAGCGCGTGGTGTCCTATCTGACGGATGCGCTCGTCGACCTCGGCCACGATGTAACCTTGTTCGCAAGCGGCGATTCGCAAACCCGGGCGACGCTCGAAGCCGCGTGGCCGCGCGCCTTGCGGCTCGATCCGACGATCCGCGATCCGCTCGCGCCGCACATGCTGCTGCTGGAAACGGTCCGCCGCCGCGCGCACGAATTCGACGTGCTGCACTTTCACCTCGACTACATGCCGTTCCCGCTTTTCACGCAGCTCGACACGCCGTTCGTCACGACCCTGCACGGCCGCCTCGATCTGCCGGAACTGCAGCCGATGTTCAACACGTTCACGAAGGCGAACGTCATCTCGATTTCGGACAACCAGCGCGGGCCGCTGCCGCAGGCGAACTGGCTGAACACGGTCTATCACGGCCTGCCCGAGAATCTGCTGACGCCGCAGCCGGAGAAGAAGCCCGAATATCTGGCGTTTCTCGGCCGCATCTGCCCGGAAAAGCGCGCCGATCTGGCTATCAAGATCGCGGCGCAAAGCGGGCTGCCGCTGAAGATCGCGGCGAAGGTGGACAAGGTGGATCAGGACTATTTCAAGTCGACCATCGAGCCGCTCCTGTCGCAGGCGCATGTCGAATTCATCGGCGAAATCAACGAAGCGCAGAAGCCGGAGTTTCTTTCGGGTGCGAAGGCGCTGCTCTTCCCGATCGACTGGAACGAGCCGTTCGGCCTCGTGATGATCGAATCGATGGCGTGCGGCACGCCGGTGATCGCGTTCAACCGCGGCTCGGTGCCCGAAGTGATCGACCACGGCGTGACCGGCTTCATCTGCGAAGACGTGCAGGGCGCAGTCGGCGCGCTGCAACGCATCGACGAGTTGTCGCGCACGGAGATTCGCGCGCAGTTCGAGCGGCGCTTCAGCGCGCAGACGATGGCGCAGAACTACGTCGACACCTACGCGGCGATGCTTCAGGCCGCGAAGCGCCCGGTGCTTCGTCAGGTCGCCCTCGGCTAAACGACCCCCGTTTCACGCGCTGTAGTCGGCAGTCACGCAACGCCGCCCTTTCGGGCGGCGTTTTTGTTTCGTCCACCGAACAAGGAGAAGTCCGAAGATTGCGTCGCCGTGCGAGAAAAACGCAGAGATCCACTATTTTTGACAGTTTGCCGAAAGAGCCGCGCTTAAACTGCGCTCCGCAAGACCGCTCGGTTTCTTGCGTCAAATCAAGCATCTCTCACATTGTCGAAGGCAGGATCATGCAATTGTCGAAGCGTCTCGGCGCTGAAATTTTCGGTACTTTCTGGCTCGTGCTGGGCGGTTGCGGAAGCGCCGTACTGGCCGCTGCCTTTCCCCAACTCGGCATCGGGTTCGCGGGCGTCTCGCTGGCGTTCGGCCTGACCGTACTCACCATGGCGTTCGCCATCGGTCACATCTCGGGCTGCCATCTGAATCCGGCGGTGAGCATCGGTCTCGCGGCGGCGGGCCGTTTCCCGGTGCGCGAAGTTCTGTGCGTCAAGTTGTGCAGAAACCGGATGCCGGTGGTTTCGGTTGATCGTATGCGGTCCTTAAGGGACGCCCTAGCAATGGACGAGTGATTCTCTGATGCTACCTGTCCACGTGGACAGCTGGGATGAGAGTACATGACAGAAGATCGAGACTTGCGTAGCCGTCTGGTAGTCGGCGCGAAACGGGATGGTCGCCGGGAATACGATCCGCAAGCCCGCGAGGAACTGGTCCAGTTGTGCATGACGTCCGGCGTTTCGATAGCCCGGACGGCGATGCAATACGGCTTGAACCCGAATCTGTTGCGCGAGTGGATCACGCGCTATCAGAAGACACATGCGGCGCGGAATTCGGCGGATAAGGAACTGAGACCAGCAGACAGGGCATCGCTTGATGTCACGCCGCCTGCCTTGCGGACTGACGCGACCGACGTGCCATCACCATTTGTACCGGTCGTTCAGGGGGCTGTGACGGTTGAACGAGCGGTGTCCGCGCGCACACCATCGATCACGGTTGCCTTGCACATACGTTTGCCTAACGGTGTTGAGTTCGACATCGCAGAGGCGACCATCGACGAGCTGACCACCGTGGTCCAGATGCTCGGGAGGATGCCGTGTTCCGGTTCGACGATAATCTGAAGGTCTACCTGCACCGCGATCCTGTCGACTTCCGCTACGGCATGAACAGTCTGTCGATTCTCGTCGAGCAGTCGATGCGCCTAAATCCGATGGACACGTCGCTTTACATCTTCGGAAACCGACGTCGTGACCGGATAAAGATACTTGGCTGGGACGGCAGTGGTTTCTGGCTTTTTATAAAACGATTGGAGAGCAGCCACTTCATCTGGCCAGACAACAAGGCTGAGATCGTGACGATGACGAGCAACGTGTTGCACGCGTTGCTCGATGGCGATGACATCACCGCGATACGACGGCATCCGAAGCAGGAATATCGCCGCGTGAGCTGAACAGTGAGGCCGTGCGCCGGTCTAACCGGCCATGCCGATCAATGTCACGATCACCGCCGAGGAATTGAAGGCGTTGCTCGCCGAGCGCGATGCTGCTCGTGCATTGCGAGAAGAACAGGAGGCCTTACGCGGCGCCTTGCGGCTTATGACCGCAGAGCGCGATCTTGCTGAGGAGCGACTCCGAGCCTACCGTCGCGAACTGTTCGGCGCCAAGAGCGAGGCACGAGATTCTGATCAACTTGGCTTGTTCAACGAAGCCGAGGTGCTCGGCGCGAACAGCGCGCCTGCTCAAGAAGACACGCCGGAGACGACGGTTGGCGCGCACAAGCGCAAGAAGCGCGGTCACCGCAAGCCGCTTGATCCCAATCTACCGCGCGAGGTCGTGCGGCACGAACTGCCCGAAGCCGAACGCTTTTGCACGAACGATGGACAAGCGCTCGTCGAGATCGGCGCGGAGATCAGCGAGCAGCTCGATGTGATCCCCGAGCAGCTTCGAGTGATCCAACACCAGCGCGTTAAATATGCGTGTCCGTGCTGCGATCTCGGCATCAAGGTCACTCCAGCGCCGCCGCGCATCATCGCGCGCGGACTGTTGAGCGAAGCGGCGCTCGCATGGATCGCCACCGGCAAATATCAGTTCGGCGTGCCGCTCTATCGCCAGGCCGGTTTGCTGTGTCGCTTCGGCGGAGACATCTCGTCGAACACGATCGCCGCCAGCATGGTTCGCGTTGGCCTCGCGACCCAGCCCGTGATCAACCTCATGCGCGATGCGTTGCTTGATGCCGAACTGATCTACTGTGACGAGACGACGTTCCAGGTACTGAAAGAGAAAGGGCGCAAGCCGCAAACGAAGAGCTACCTCTGGGCGCAGATGACCAATTCAGGCATCCCCATCCGCTGCTTCAGCTATACGCCCGGACGCGGTGCCAAGCTGGCCGACAAGCTGTTCACGGGGATCCGCAAGGGCGCCGTTCTGATGACTGATGGCTACGAGCCCTACAACGACATCGCTCAACGCTACGACCTCGTGCACCTCGGGTGTTGGGCACACCTAAGACGGTACTTCATCAAAGCGGAGGAGAACGTGCCGAAAGCCGCGCGTTCGCCCGATCTGCTCGCGACACGCTTCATCACGCTGATCGGCAAGCTGTTCACTGCGGAGGCCCGCTCTAAGAAATGGGCAGCTGAGCGACGACAGCGACTGCGACGTCGATACAGCACGCGCATACTCGACGCCATCTACGCTTTAGCCCTCGCGGAGTCGCCCGGCGTCGTACCAAAAAGTTTGCTCGGAAAGGCACTGACCTATCTGCGCGAGCAGTGGCCGAAGCTGATCCGCTACGTCGAGAACGGCACTTGGGCCATCTCGAACAACCCTTGCGAGAATGCGATTCGCCCCTTCGTCGTCGGGCGCCGCTCATGGCTTTTTAGCGACACCGTAGCGGGGGCGAACGCAAGTGCAAACCTCTACAGCCTGATCGAAACCTGCAAAGCCGGGGGCATCGATCCCTATCGCTACCTTCACTGGTTGTTCCAACGTCTTCCTCTGGCGAGGACCGTTGACGACTACGACGCGCTGCTTCCTTGGAAGATGCCCGCAGATCTCCGCTGACCCGCATTGCTGACGCACATCACGCGCTCTCCACCTTACTCCGAGGGGCGTCGTTCGTGGATCGCGTACGGTTGATCCTTCTTTGCGGCGTGCGGTGCGAAGGGCGTAGCCCGCAGCGCCGAACGCCCGCTATGCAGCAGCGCGCAAGAACTCCTTCTTCTGCTCGGCCAGCAGGGCCATGTTCAGATAGCGGCTACCCTCCAGCCACGTTTCATGCGTTTCACTGCAAAGCGCCCTGACTAAGCGCAGACACGCGGCCTCGTTGGGGAAGATCCTCACGATGCGCGTGCGCCGCTTGATCTCTTCATTCAATCGCTCGAGCATGTTGGTCGACTTCAAATGCTTGTGATGCGCGCGCGGCAGCCGGTAGAACGTCAGCGTCTCAGCAATGTTGCCTTCAACCCAATCCACGAGCTTCGGATATTTGCCCTGCCATTTGATAATCCACGCCGCGAGATCTCGCTGCGCCTCCTGCAGATCGCGTCGGTCGTACATCCAGCGCAACTCCTGCAAGCAGTCGTCGTCGGCCTTGCGTGGCAGATAGTCCAGTGCATTACGCAGAAAGTGCACGTAGCAGCGCTGCCAGGCGGCCTCAGGAAGCACCTCGCCGATGGCCTTCTTCAGGCCCGCATGATCGTCCGAGGCGACGAACTCCACGCCTGAGAGCCCGCGCTTTTTCAGCCCCAGCAAGAACTCCTTCCAGCTCGAATGGCTCTCGCGGTTCGCCAGCTCCACGGCCAGCACTTGCCGATGACCTTCCCAGTTGATGCCAATGGCAATCAGCACCGCCTGCGAGCGAATCACGCCTGATTGGCGCACCTTCTCATAGCGCGCATCGACGATCAGATACGGATACGCTTCCTCGAGCGGCCGGTGCGCGAATTTCGCCAGCGTCGCGTCGAGCCCTTTGTTGATGGCGGAGATCGCTGAGGCCGAGAAGCTGTGACCGCATAGCTCTTCGGTAATCGCCTTGACCTTGCGGGTCGAGACGCCCTGCACGTACATCTCCGCGAGCGCGGCCACCAATGCTTTCTCGCTGCGTGCATAGCGCTCGAACAAGGCGGTGGAGAATTCGCCATGCCGATCACGCGGCACGCGCAGCTCCAGCTTGCCGATGCGCGTCACCAGCCCGCGGCCGTAGTAACCGGCTCGATAGCCACTGCGTGTTTCGGTCCGCTCGTTGGGTAATGCCCCAGCAGCTCGGTCATCTCCGCTTCGAGCACTTCCTGAAGCGCATCCTTCATGAGCGCCTTCATCAGGTCGCGGTCGCCGGCAACCAGCGCTTCCACTGGCTGCCGGATCGTACTACGCTTGGTCGTGGCCATGGTGCAAGCCCTCCCGAGGGCAGGTTGAGGAACTCGACATTCATCAACTTACACCACGGCCACCCCTTTCTTTGGCATCTTCCTGCCTCCGAACTTTCTGCACACTTCTCGGCACATTACCGTGCGCGACCTCGCGCCGTACATCGTCGCGCAAGTGATCGGCGCGACGCTCGGCGCCTTTGCGCTCAAGCTGATCGCCACCGGCTTGCCGGGCTTCGATCTCGTCGCGAGCGGCTTCGCGGCCAACGGCTTCGGCGAGCATTCGCCCGTGCATTACTCGATGTTCGCGGCGCTCGTCTGCGAGTTCCTGATGACGTTCTTCTTCCTGTTCGTCATTCTCGGCGCCACCGACGAACGCGCGCCCAAAGGCTTCGCGCCGATCGCCATCGGCCTGTGCCTGACGCTCATTCACCTGATCTCGATTCCGGTGACGAACACGTCCGTGAACCCGGCGCGCTCGACCGGCCCGGCGTTCTTCGTCGGCGGCTGGGCGCTCGACCAGTTGTGGCTCTTCTGGATTGCGCCGATTGCGGGCGCCATCGTCGCCGGCGTGGTGTATCCGCTGCTGAGCGCCGAGCGCGAAACGCGCAAGCTGAGCGCGGTCGCCCGATAACGGCGGCATGCGGCAAACGAAACGGGCGCTTCGGCGCCCGTTTTGCATTAAAACGGCGCGACAGATGTAATGCGTGATTACGCAAACGGGCTCGTGAATTCAGTGCGCTCGTTCGAATTGGACACGTCGACGCGCGCGGGAGCCGCACGGCACAAGGCTCGCGGCGTTATCGCGCGCTCCGGCGCATTCTTTCGCACCGCTTGCACGCGGTAACAAGTCGTCGAAGCGTGTAAGACAGCAAGCGCTTACATTGGACTCATGCGACACACGTCGCTTTCCAGGAGAAACACCATGAAGCGCATCGTCACCCATCTGCTCGTCGCGTCTGGCCTTGTACTCGGTGCCGTCGGGGCTGCTCAGGCACATAGCGATGTCCACATCGGGCTGTCGCTCGGAGCGCCCGCTTATGCCGCGCCGACTTATGTCGCGCCCGCGCCCGTTTATGCCCGCCCCGCCGCGCCGGTTTATGGCGCGTCGTACTGGCGCCATGACGAACCGCGCTGGGACCGCGATCACGGCCGCGATTATGGCCGCGATTACCGCCACGACAATGGTCACGACAGCGGCCAATGGAACCGCACCGGCTGGGACCACGGCCAGTCGAACGGCTGGGGCCGTCGCGGGTAAGGCCGGCGGCTGCCGGCGGGCGGGAAACTTCGCTCGCAGAGGCAGCCGTGGCAATGATTTATCGCGGTGACGACAGTTCGTCGCGAATGCCGAAGAGCTTGCGCAATTGATGCGCGACGCCGGCTTCGAAGTTGTTGCCGATGCGCGGCACCTGCGGCAGACGCGCGATGAGGTCCGGATTCGCGTTGTTCATCATGAAGGGATGACCGGCCGTTTCCAGCAAGTCGATGTCGTTCATGTTGTCGCCGAAAGCGACGCAATGCGCCGGATCGATGTCGAGCCGCTCCAGCACGGAGCGCAGCGCGCGGCCCTTCGAAACGTCCGATGTCATGACTTCGAGGCAATCCGGCAGCGAGTAGGTGACGTAGAGTGAATCGCCGAATTCGCTTTCCAGATTGGCGGCGACTTCCTTCAGATCGGCGGGCTCGCCGATATACAGCACCTTCGCGATGTTCTCGCCGTCGTGTTCGCGCAGGTCCATCACTTCGTATTTGAAACCGGAGTCCTGATGGAAGACGAGCAGCTCGGGAGCGTGGCGGTCGATGAGCCAGGCGTCGTCGGCGAACAGATTGACGATCACGCGCCCGTGCGCGCCCGCGACGTCCGGCTGCACGAGACGGCGCACCGCCGACGGCGCGAGATCGCGGGAATAGATGCGCTCGTCGCCGGGTGCGTGAACGCGCGCGCCGTTCGACGTGATGAGATACGCGTCGATGCCGAGCAGATCGCGAATGCCCGCGACATCGCGATAATGCCGCCCCGTCGCGATGATGATCGGCACGCCGCGCGATGCGAGCGTGCGCAGCGTTTGCGCGGTGAACGGGTCGAGCTGGTGGTCGCTGTTGAGAAGCGTACCGTCGAGATCAGTGGCGATGACCGAATACATGACTGCCCTGTTTGAGCGGATTAAGTCAAAGGAAGCGAGCGCGGAGCTGGCTATTCTAGCGTGCGCTTCCGATGCGTCCCCGCGCGCCGCGCCAGTTCCAGCGCGCCAGCGGCGGAATCGGCAAGTGGTGCGCGCAGCCGTTCGCGCAATGCCGCCGGCACCAACGGTTCATACGGCGCGGCGAGCCCGCCGCAGAGCGCGACCGGCATCACGCCCGCCGGATCGAGAGCGGCGACGAGCATCTCGATCTCGCGTCCGGCTTGCGCGAGCAGTTGCGCGGCAGCGGGATGATCGCGGAACTCGAAGACGCACGGCGCGAGCGTCGCGTAAGCCGTCTGATTCGAGGCGCACAGCCAGACGACGAGACTGTCGCGATCGGTTGCGCCCGTATGCCGCAGAAGCGCGCGCGACCAGTCATCGGCGGGAAGGCGGCCATCGAGCACGCGCTGCAAATGAACCACCGCGCGCAGGCCGAGCCACGCGCCGCTCGCTTCGTCGCCGCTTGGAAAGCCGTAGCCGCCCGCGATGCGGCACGCGCCTGCGCGATCCAGCGACGCCGCGATGCTGCCCGTCCCGAGCGCGACGATTACGCCCGGCTCGCCACCGTGGGCGCCGAGGACAGTCGTGTACGCGTCGCTTTCGACGCCGAGCGCCCGAACCGGCGGCGCCGAGCCGAGAAAGGCCGCGAGCCAGTCCGCGTTGTTGACGCCCGCGAGACCGCAGCCGAGGGCGCAGTCGCGCCAGTCGAACGCGAGCGACGCGGCGTCGAAGGCGCGCTTGCACGCATCGCCGATGGACTGCCACGCGCGCTCGACGCCCAGCGCGAGCCCTGAAGGGCCGCCGGTGGCGCGCGCGAGTTCCACGCCGCGCGCATCCGCGAGAATCACGCGCGTGCCGCTTCCGCCGCCGTCGATGCCGAGCAGGAAGCCGTCGAATGTCGAGTCTGTGAAAGTGTTCATGGCCGCAAGCATAGCGGCGCCCGCGCGGGCCGCCAATTAGCCGAATGGCCGAGGTGGCGCGCATTCGCCCTTCCGCTATGCTGGCGCGATTCAGAACGAGGAGCCGCAATGCCAGTCACCGAGCCAACCCGCTGCGCCTGGGCCACGACCGACGCGATGGCGCACTATCATGACACCGAATGGGGCGTGCCTTCGCACGACGATCGCCACCTGTTCGAAATGCTGGTGCTCGAAGGCGCGCAGGCGGGGCTTTCGTGGTCGACCATTCTCAACAAGCGCGATGGCTATCGCGCGCTCTTCGCCGGCTTCGACATCGACACGGTCGCGCGCTTCACGGAGAAGGACGCCGAGCGGATCGTCGGCGACGCTCGCGTGGTTCGCAATCGCGCGAAGATCGCATCGGCCATTGTCAATGCGCAAGCCGTGCAGCGCATTCAGGCCGAACACGGCTCGTTCGCGGACTTCGTGTGGTCCTTCCTCGACGGCGCACCGATCGACACGCCGCGCGACGCGAACAATCCGACGCCCGCATCGACGCCCGAATCCGACGCACTCAGCCGCGCGCTCAAGCAGTACGGCTGCAAGTTCGTCGGCACGACCATCTGTTACGCGTTCATGCAGGCGACCGGCATGGTGAACGACCACGCCGCCGACTGCGTGTCGCGCACCCGAACTCGGACAAAGCGCAAAGCCGCACTGAAAGCCGCACATTAGGCTCCGTCCGATGCGGAGGTTTTGCTTTTGGGCAACACCCATCTCGCAAAAGTGCGTTGCCTAGGGAAACTCCCAATCGCGCGTGTTTTATTGCACTGAAGCACGGCGTCATGCCCGCCGAGTAATGCGCGGGTCGTGCTTCTGCGGCGCTGCACGAACGTGCGCGTCGTGTAAAAATGGCGGCATCGCGTGCGCTACCGCACCTTTTTACCGGCCCGAACCGTTATAACTGACGGTGTGCGGATCGTCATTGAGTGGAGAGATTCGTCGCGAGTACGGGACGCCGGGGCAAATCCCGCGTCCCAAGGCCGGGGAAACCATCGTGCTCGAAGCAGTAGCGGGGCGGCGAAGTGCGCCGTCCGATGCCGCAGGTGCAGGTTGCTCTAAATTCAACGCATGGCCGCTGCGCAGGGGCGCAGGGGAGAAAGATCATGAAAAGCTTGAACTTCCTGACGCATCAGGAGATTTTCAACAACGCGGTCGAGCATCTTTTCGCGCAGGGACAAGCTGCCTTGCTGCCGCACGGCGGCGGCGCTTACCGCGGCTACTGCGGCGGCTGCCCGGTCGGAAGCTACATCAAGCCGCGCGACTACGTCACGGCGATGGAAGGCGTGCCGATCCGCTATCTCGCGAAATCGCCCGAGGCGGTGCCGGCTTATATGGATGTCGGCGTCATGGCGCTCAAGCGCGCCTTGCTGCGCGCGCGCATCAACGTGTTCGATCCCAACACCGTCGAATTGCTCTCGTGCCTGCAGAACGTGCACGACGTCTTCGGCAAGTGGGAATGGCGCGAGCGGCTGAGTTCCATCGCGCGGCAATTCTGCTTGTCGGCCGAACTTCTGAAGACCGCTGCGTAAGCGTGCAGGTGCCGTATGTTGAGCCCTATCACGATGTTGAGCCCGAAGGACATCTACGAACGCGTAAGCGCGCATTTGCTGGCGCAAGGCGCGGTCTCCGAGGATGACAACGGCTCGTGCCGTCTGCGCAGCGCGCACGGCCGCAAGTGCGCGATCGGTTCCCTCTTGCGCGACGATCTCTACGAAGCGGATCTCGAAGGCGTCGGCATTTCGTACTATCGGCATGCGCAGGACGGCAAGCTGCTGCGCGCGCTGTATGCATCGAACGTCAATGCCTACGACCCGGCCGTGATCGACCTTCTGATCGAACTGGAGGAGGTTCACGACGACGCGAGCGTCGAAGCGTGGCCGCATCTCCTGAACGCGCTCGGCAAGCGGCACGCATTCGTTTGATCCGTGTGCGGCCCGGCGCGAGAAACGCCGGCCAAAACGAAACGGCGGTGCGCCCTCTCGGACGCACCGCCGTTTTGCATTTCGCGGCCGGCGAACCGGCTTTGGCCGGCCCCGGCGAAGACGCTTAGTGCATCTTCTTCGGCAGCATCTGGCTGCGCAGACGCTTGCGCAGCCGCGAGACGGCCGCAGCCTTCTTGCGCTTACGCTCGGTGGTCGGCTTTTCGTAGGACTGGCGCTCGCGCAGTTCCGCGATCAGGCCATTCTTCTCGATGGTGCGACGGAAACGCCGAATGGCGACGTCGAACGGCTCGTTTTCTTTAAGGACGATAGTGGTCATGAAAATCCTGTTTTGCTAAACGTATTTCTAAGTGCGCAACGGAAAAACCGCCGCGCGCCGGCACTCCGATCGTCCGCCGGACACGACACAGCACAACGAGGCGCAGCGCGACGGACACGAGCAAAGCGGCCACGGAGGCCGGAAAAGAGAGAGTTTGAGATTCGGCCGCCGGGAGCGGCATGCGAGTTCGCGAGAGCTTGCCGAACGCGCATTTCAGAGCCGTTCACCGCTGGCTGTCGACGTTGTCATTTTCAGCGGCGAAGGCAAAATCGGGCACATTTCTCGATTCGGGCGCGATGTTACCAGAACACCGCGCCCCTGCCAACACTTCGAAGCGCGCCAACTCTTTGATGCAACAGATTTATTTCTGCCAGGCGCTCGCTTGGTCGAGCGTTTGCACGTCTTCGGTGGACAGCTCGAGGCGCGTCGCGGCAGCGAGACTTTCCAGTTGCTTCACCGATGTGGCGCTCGCGATCGGCGCGGTCACGCTCGGGCGCGCGATCACCCACGCGAGCGCGACGGTTGCAGGCGTCGCATCGTTGCGCTTCGCGACTTCGTCGAGCGCATCGAGAATACGCAGACCGCGCTCGTTCAGATACTTCTCGACGCGCGAGCCGCGCGCCTTGCCTTCCATGTCTTCCTTCGAGCGGTACTTGCCCGACAGAAAGCCGCTCGCAAGACTGAAATACGTGACGACGGCGATCTTGTGCTTCTGGGCCACCGGCTCGAGATCCGTTTCGTACCCTTCACGGTCGTACAGGTTGTACTCGGGCTGGAGAATCTGATACGCGGGCAGCCCCGAATCCTTCGCGACGGCAAGCGCCTCTTCCAGCCGCTCGCCCTTGTAGTTCGACGCGCCGACGACGCGCACCTTTCCCGCCTGAACGAGCTTCTGGTACGCGCCGAGCGTTTCGTCGAGCGGCGTCTTGTCGTCGTCCAGATGCGAGAAATAGACGTCGATGTAGTCGGTCTTCAGGCGCCGCAGCGAGTCGTCGACGGCCGCCGCGATGTTCGCCGCCGACAGTCCCGCGCGCGTGCCGAGCATGCCGACTTTCGTCGCGAGCACGATCTTGTCGCGCTTGCCGCTTTCCTTGAACCACTTGCCGATGATCGTTTCCGATTCGCCGCCCTGATGTCCGTCGACCCAGGCGGAATAGACGTCTGCCGTGTCGACGAAGTTGAGGCCGTGATCGACGAACGCGTCGAGGATGGAGAACGACGTGCGCTCGTCCGCCGTCCAGCCGAAGACGTTGCCGCCGAAGACGAGCGGCGCGACCTCGAGGTCGGAAGTGCCGATGCTGCGGGTTTGCATGGGTGCTCCGTGTGCGTGAGAAGAACGGATCGAAAAGGATACGCGCGATCCGCAACGCTTGCCGGAGGCGGCCGTGCGCTTTGTTGCACGAATCGTTTGCGTGGGGGGTTAAGTTTTTTTCGACGGGCCCGATAACCACAAGTAGGCGGCCGGCTATCACCGAGCGCAGGACCGCCAGGCAACACTCGGTGCCAAAGCCTAAGCCAAGCTAGACCAAGTCTCTCAGGAGAGAACAAATGATCGGTATCAATAGCAACATCAACTCGCTGGTTGCTCAACAGAACCTCAACAGCACGCAGAGCGCGCTGTCGTCGGCCATCACCCGCCTGTCGTCGGGCAAGCGCATCAACAGCGCCGCCGACGATGCAGCAGGTCAGGCGATTGCGTCGCGCATGACGACCCAGATCAACGGCCTGAACCAAGGCGTCTCGAACGCGAACGACGGCGTGTCGATGACGCAAACCGCGGCGTCCGGCCTGTCGCAGATCTCGGACAACCTGCAGCGTATCCGCCAGTTGGCCGTTCAGGCTTCGAGCGGCTCGCTGTCGACGACCGACCAGGCAGCGCTGCAAAAGGAAGTGACGCAGCGTATCGCTGAAGTGAACCGTATCGCTTCGCAAACGACGTACAACGGCACGAACGTGCTCGACGGCTCGGCTGGCAAGGTGAGCTTCCAGGTCGGCGCGAACGTCGGTCAGACGATCAGCCTCGATCTGAGCAACGGCGTTTCGGCAGCACAACTCGGCACCGGCGTAGCCACGAGCGGTTCGACGCTCGGCACGCTGAGCGGCCTGAGCCTGACGTCGTCGGGCCAGACCTACTCGGGTACGGGCAAGGCAGACATCACGTCGATCAACGTGCTGGCTGACGGCAAGGGCGGTTACACGTTCACCGACCAAAACAACCAGAAACTGGGCGACACTGCGGTTACGTCGCTGTTCGGCGGCGCGGCGGCTAACACGGGCACGGGCAAGGTCATTCCGCTGAAGGCGCAAGGCGCGATCGCCAGCACGACCGACGCACTTGCTTCGGCAGTGTCGAAAAACGTGACGACGGCTGCTGGAACGCCCACCACGACGACCACCTTCACGGCGGCATCATCGACGCCGCTTACCACTATCAGCATCAATACGCCGCTGAACAGCTCGGACTTCGGTGGCAGCGGTTCGGCTGACATTGACGAAATTCAGGTGCTCGCGGCGGGTGACGGCACCTACACGTTCAAGGCGATGAGCGGCACCGGTGCCTCGGCCACCGCAATCAGCGGTACGGACGTGTCGTCGCTGTTCGACGTGGGCAGTGCGACCGCCGGTGCGACGCCGACGGCAGCTACGATCGGCTTCGCTGCGAAGGAAGCGGATGGCACTACCGATAACCCGCTGATCACCGACACCGGCTCGTCAGGCACGGACTTCTCGGCGATCCAGACGGCTAACACCACGACGACGACGTCCGCGGCTCTGACCGGTCCGACGTCGCAACTCGGCAGCGTCTCGGTGAACCTGACCTCCGGTGGCGCTGTTGCCGGTGCGACCGATACGACTGCGTTCACGTCGATCAACATTTACGGCAACGGTTCGGGCGGTTACACGTTCAAGGCCGTGGATAGCTCGGGCAACGAATCGACGGACGCAACGTTGAACAGTTCGCTGAGCGGCCTGTTCAACATCGGCACCTCGGCAACGGCCCCGGCCGGCAAGTCGCTCACGGCAAGCCCGGCACTCGCCGCGGCGACCAACCCCAACGCCACGAACGCCAAGGCTGGTCTGGACCAGGCAACCGCACTCGCGTCGCCGCCCAAGGTTTCGGATATCGACCTGACCGCCGCGAACGGTGCGAACCTGGCAATCGAATCGATCGACAACGCACTGAACGCAGTCAACTCGATCCAAGCTGACCTCGGCGCCGCGCAGAACCGCTTCACGTCGATCGCTTCGACGCAAACGGCGCAGTCGACGAACCTGTCCTCGGCACAATCGCAGATCACCGACGCGAACTTCGCGCAGGAAACCGCGAACCTGTCGAAGGCTCAAGTGCTGCAACAAGCTGGTATCTCGGTGCTGGCTCAAGCGAACTCGATGCCCCAGCAGGTTCTGAAGCTCCTCGGCTAAGCATCAACGCCTAAGCAGTAACCGGCGCGCATTGCGAAGTACAATGCGCGCCGAACGTAAAAAAGCATCAAAAGCATCAAAGCAGTCAGCGCCCGGGGAGCTCGTCTCCCTGTGCGCGTTTTCGGGAGATGACGACTCCCGCCCTATTCCAAACGATCGCGCAGCAACACGACCGGAGCACCCATGACCACCGTAGCGACGACAACGGCTTCCACTGTCGACCCGACGAGCGCCGTACAACAGGCCGCACAGTCGATCATCAGCGGTTCCACGAACTCGACGATGGACGTGAATTCGCTCGTCACCGCGATCGTCAACGCGAAGGTCGCAGGACAGACCGACGCGCTAAACAACAAGCAAACCGCCGACAACACGCAGTTGACCGCGGTCGGCACGCTCAAGTCGGTGATGTCGCTGCTGCAAAGCTCGCTCACGAATCTGTCGAACGGCACGGCGCTCGGCGCCTTCACCGCGACCGCCGATGGCAAGGGCATCACCGCGAGCGCCGACACCGATGCGGTCGCCGGCAGTTACGACGTCAGCGTCGGCAATCTCGCCACGGCGCAGACGCTCACGTCCGGGACGATCGATGCCAGTTCGATCGGCACCGGCTCGATGACGCTCACTGTCAACGGCAAGAGCAGCACGATCAAGATCGACGACACCAACAACACGCTGTCGGGCATGGCATCGGCGATCAATTCGGCATCCGACAATCCGGGCGTCACGGCGACCGTCGTCAACGGCTCGGACGGGCAGCACCTCGTGTTGCGCTCGACGTCGACCGGCGTCAACAACGGCATCAATATCGACGTCGATTCGTCAAGCAGCGATACGCTCAAGTCGTTTCAGGTGAAGTCGACGCCGTCGACGGTAGCTGCGGGCTCCACTGATTACAGCAAGACCGAAATCTCCAGCGATGCGACGGGCGGCGGTACCTGGACGCTGACGACAGCCGGCTCGGACGCGCATATGACGATCGCGGGCACTAACGTGTCGAGCGCGAGCAACACGATCAAGGAAGCGGTTTCCGGCGTCACCATCAATCTCACCGCGGACTCGGTCGGCCAGAAGCAAACCCTGACCATCGGCCAGGACACCGACAGCCTGAAGACCGCGATCACCTCCTTCGTCACCGCGTACAACAACTTCATCAGCACGGCGTCGTCGCTGACGTCGTACGATTCGACCGCCAGCACGCAAGGCGCGCTGCTGGGCGACTCGATGATGAACACGATCAAGAACACGATCTCCAGCACGATCAGCAAGGCGATCGGCTCGGGGTCGGGCGCTGTGAATTTGGCATCGATCGGCATCACGCTGCAGCCGGACGGCACGTTGTCCACCGACGACGACGCCCTCTCCACCGCGCTTACCAACAACGGCGGCACGGTCGCGAAGCTCTTCAACTCGACCGACGGCGTCGCGGCTTCGCTCAACAATAGCCTCACCTCGTTCCTCGCGACGGGCGGCATCATCGACACGCGCACGACCGCGCTGAACGACGACCTGTCCAGCATCGCCGATCAACAGACGCAGCTCACCGCGTACACCGCGCAGCTGACGACGGATTACAACAATCAGTTCACCGCGCTCAACACGCTGATGTCGAGCATGTCCACGCAATCGAGCTACCTGACCGCCCTCTTCGGCGGCACGAACAGCGCGGGCGCGATGTCCGATAACAAGTCCTGAGGACCGCATCATGCAACAGCACGAAATCATCCAGCGCGCATGGGCGCTGACCGAAGCGATCGAAGCCGCCGTGACCGCGCAGGACTGGACGCGCGCCGCCGAACTCACTGCATCGCGCACGCCGCTCGTCATGGCGATCGAAGCGGATCAGCCGGAAGAATCCCTCACGACGATTCGCAGAATTCAGGCGAGCATGGAATCGTTGATGACGCGCGCGCAAGCCGCGCAGACGATGCTCGCGGCGGGGTATCGGCAGTCGATGGAACGCGCCAAAGCCGCCGGGCGGTATCAACAGGCGGCGCGGTTCTAAAGTTCTGCTTTGAAACGCCGTTAAACGGAATAAGAACAACTAGAACGACGCGTTGCAGTCCGACGCGGTGGTTCGATTGGCGCCCGCTTCGTGCGGGCGTTTTTGTTTTCTGCGAATGCGTCGAGCGTCGCGGCGAATCGGACAAGGAAACGCCGCGACATCGGCTTACCTCCCCAGCGTCAACGTCAAATAAGCCAAATACAGCACGCCGTTGCCGAGCAACGCCCACAGCGCCACGCCCTTCCCCCGCGCGTTGAACCGCAGCCACGCCGCCGCCGCGAGCGTGATCAGCACGCCAGTCAGCACCTCCACGCGTGGCTCCCAGGGCGTCAACATGATGCCGATGGCCGGCAGCAACGTTCCCTGAAACACCATCGCGCCGGTGATGTTCCCAAACGCGAGCGTGTCCTTGCCGCGCCGCGCCCAGAGAATGCTATTTACTTTCTCGGGCAGCTCGGTCGCAATCGGAATGATGATGAGCGAAAGCAGCAGCGCCGATATGCCCAGCGCCTGCGATACGCCTTCGACGCCATGAATGAAGCCCTTCGCGCCGCCCACGAGCAGCACGATGCCGACGAGAAACTGCAGCACGATCGACCCGAGATTCGTCTTCAGCCCCACGCGCGACATGAACAACGTCTCGGGCGCTTCGGTGCCGTGTCCGCTTTCGACGAGATTCGCCGATGCCCTGAACGTCGAAATCACATAGATCACGTACAAGGCCACGAGCCCGGCGGCAAAGAGCGCGCGCACCTGCCACGCGTGATGCGGCACGAACATCGCTCCGGCCGCGATCAGGAACGCGAAGAGAAAGAAGTTGAGATCGCGCGTGAAGCCACTGCGCTCGGGCGCGATCACGCCGCCCAGTCCGCGCGATTTGACGATGGCAAGCGTCATCAGAAATGTGGACAGCGTGGCGAGCATCAGCGGCGCGCCGAGTATCGCGCCGACGCCGATTTCTTCATTGACCGCGCGGCTCGCCGTGCCGCCCAATAGCGCGATGATCGGCACCGTCGTCTCCGGCAACGCCGTGCCGACCGCCGCGAAAAGCGAGCCCGTCACGCCTTCCGATATGCCGAGCCGCTCGCCGAGATGTTCCAGCGCGTTCGTAAAAAGCTCGGACGCGACGAGGATGATGGCGAGCATCAGCGCGAGCTCGAGAAAGAGCATCGTCATGCGGCACCTCGCATTGAACGATGACGAGGCGCGGCGCATGCGCCGGACAAGAAGAGATGTTGGAGTTGTGGGGACACGATGATTCCACGGTCGGACGCAAGCGAACCATGATGCGCCACGCGCCGTCCGACCAAGAACGACATAGCGCATCAATGGTCTCGCCAAACCGGACCGGTCGAACGCGCCACGGCGTGAGAGCCGAGGATGTTGACGCGTTCTCCTTCGCAAGCGGAAGGAAGGCTACTCCCCAAAGACGGGGGCCAGTTTAGCGTGATGCGCCATGTTCGGCAAGCCGATGCCCCGGTGCGAGGCCATATCGGTATGCGCAATGATTCGTTGTCGCCCGTTGCGCGCTTCGTTAATCTACGCGCGCGGGCGCGGTGCTTGCTCGGCATCCCGCGTCACCGTCAATCCATCGACAACAACGAACAGGCTGTGACCGCAGTCACAGGAGATCCTATGCGCCTCAAATTCATCGCGGCCCTTGTGATGGCCGCGCCCGTGCTTGCCTTCGCCAAGCCGCTCACGGTGTGCACGGAATCGAGTCCTGACGGCTTCGATGTCGTGCAGTTCAACTCGCTCGTGACGACGAACGCATCGGCGGACGTGATCTTCAACACACTCGTCTCCTACGACGAAGCCGCGAAGAAAGTCGCGCCGGCGCTCGCCGACAAATGGGAAGTATCGAGCGATGGCCTCAGCTACACGTTCCATCTGCGGCCGAACGTGCAGTTCCAGACAACCGATTACTTTAAGCCGACGCGCCCGCTCGATGCCGACGATGTCGTCTTCACGTTCGAGCGCATGTTGTCGGAGAACAATCCGTGGCACAAGGTGGCGGGCGCAAGCGGCTTTCCGCATGCGCAGTCGATGGGGCTCGTGAAACTCATCAAGGCCGTCACGAAGGTCGACGACCAGACGGTCAGATTCCAGTTGAACGAGCCGAACGCGACCTTCGTGCCGATTCTCACGATGGGCTTCGCGTCGATCTATTCGGCGCAATACGCGGATCAGCTCGCGAAAGCGAACAAAGAGGTCGATCTCAACAGCAAGCCCATCGGCACAGGGCCATTCGTGCTGAAGAGCTACACGAAGGATTCGGTGATTCGCTACGACGTGAATCCGACGTATTGGGGCGCGAAGCCGAAGGTTGATCGCCTGATCTACGCGATCACGCCCGATGCCGCCGTGCGCGCGCAGAAGATCAAGGCGGGCGAATGCCAGATCGCGCTGTCGCCGAAACCGCAGGACGTGCTCGACGCGAAGAAGGACAAGTCGCTGAAAGTGAGCGAGACGCCCGCGTTCATGACGGCGTTCGTCGCGCTCAATACGCAGAAGAAGCCGCTCGACAATCCGAAGGTGCGCCAGGCGCTCAACATGGCGTTCGATCGCGCAACGTACATGAAGACCGTCTTCGACAACACAGCGACGGCCGCCGTGAATCCCTATCCGCCGAACACATGGAGCTATGACAAGAGCGTGCAGGCGTATCCGTATTCCGTCGATCGCGCGAAGAAGCTGCTTGCGGACGCCGGCCTTCCGAACGGCTTCGAGACGACCATCTGGGTGCGGCCGAACGGCAGCGTGCTCAATCCGAATCCGAAAGCGGGCGCCGAGTTGCTGCAGGCCGACCTCGCGAAGATCGGCGTGAAGGCGCAGGTGAAGGTGATCGAATGGGGCGAGCTCATCAAGGAAGCGAAGCAGGGTCAGCACGACATGCTCTTCATGGGCTGGGCCGGCGATAACGGCGATCCGGACAACTATCTCTCGCCGCTATTCAGCTGCAATGCGGTGAAGTCGGGCATCAACTTCGCGCGCTTCTGCGATCCGCAACTCGACAAGCTCATCGCGGACGGCAAGGCGACGCCCGAGGTCGCGAAGCGCACGAAGGCGTATGTGGAGGCGCAGAAGATCATTCACGATCAGGCGCTGTGGATTCCGCTCGTGTATCCGACGGCCGCCGCGATCACGCGCGCGAATGTCAGCGGGTATAACGTCAGTCCGTTTGGGAGGCAGAATTTTGCGGGCGTGACGGTGCAGTAATCGGGAGCGTCAGGCGGGCGAAAAGCGTACTACCCCATCATCGCCAGCCCGACGCACGAGCACGCCATCGAGCCAGAGCATGTTCAGATGCGCGAGCGCTTCGCCGAGCGCGAACGTCATCTGATGCACATCGAGCTTTCGCCTGAACATGATCGGCACGATGTCCGCGGCGCTACGCGGCTTCTCCGCGCACGCGTCGCGCACTTCCGCAAGCCGCGCGCGATGATGCTCCCGCAACTGCGCGATGCGCGTCTGCACGCCGCGAAACGGCTTGCCATGCGAAGGCAGCGCGAGCACGTCGGCGGGCATGGACTCGTAGCGCGCGAGCGACTCCAGATACAACGCAAGCGGATTGCCTTCCGGCTCGATCGCGAACACGGACACGTTGGTCGAAATGCGCGGCAAGACCATGTCGCCCGAAATGAGCAGCTTGTCAGCCGCGCAATACAGCGCGCTATGTTCAGGCGAATGACCGTAGCCCGCCACGACTTCCCATTCGCGCGCGCCGATACGCAGGCGCTCGCCATCGCGGATACGGCGAAACGCCGGCGGAATCGAAGGCACGAGCGTCGGATAGTAGCTGTCGCGCTTTCTCAACGCTTCGAGCGATGCCTCGTCCGTCATGCCGTGCGCCGCGAAGTGCCGCGCCGCGCGCTCGCCGCCCGCGTTCGAGCCGTCGCCCGCGGCCATCACGCGGCCCATCGCGTATTCGCCGAGCGACATCCATAGGCGCGCGTTCCAGCGCTTCTTCTCACCGCCACGGCAGACCCAGTCCGCGAGACCGAGATGATCCGGATGGCAGTGCGTGACGATCACGCGCAGCACCGGAAGGCCGTCGAGCGCGGTATCGAATACGCGCTCCCAGTTCGCGCGAATCTCGTCGCTCGCAATGCCGCAATCGATCACCGTCCAGCCCTCGACGCCGTCGATTTCGTCGCGCAGCAGCCATAGATTGATGTGATCGAGCGCGAAAGGCAGCGGCATGCGCAGCCAACGGACGCCCGGCGCGACTTCCTTCACTTCGCCGGATGCGGGCAATTCGTCGGCAAATACATATTCGAGCTGATGTTCGAGTGCGTTCATCGGTCGGTGCTGTGAGGGTTGCGCCGCGTTGCAATCCGGCGAGGTTGACGATAACGTAAACGTCATTCTAACGTTGCATGTGCATCCAGTGCACTTACGCGCGCCGCTTCTGCAATGACTCAAACCACGCATTACACGATCACCGAACTGGCGCGCGAATTCGACGTCACGCCGCGCGCCATCCGTTTCTACGAAGACCAGGGCCTGCTCGCGCCGCGACGCGAAGGCGCGAACGGTCTGCGGCGCGTCTATTCGGCGCGCGACCGCACGCGCCTGAAGCTGACGCTGCGCGGCAAGCGGCTCGGCTTCACGCTCTCCGAGATTCGCACGCTGCTCGATCTTTACGATTCGCCCACAGGCACGGCGACGCAACTGCGCGCGTTCGTCGATACCATCGCCGCGCATCGCGAAGTGCTCGAACGCCAGCTCGACGATCTCAACACGACGCTATCGGAGCTTGCCGCCTACGAAAAGCAGGGCCGCGCGCTGCTCGCGGCCGGCATCGACAAACGCGCGCGCCGCTCGAAAGCCGCATGATGTGAGCCGCCATGAATCACTTCCCCAAGCTGCTGTCGTCGGAAATCGGCTTCGATGTCGCGCAGACGCTGCTCGAAGGCTTCAACCGGCATTACCGCGTGTTCCGCGAGGCCGCCATCGACGCGAAGCTGTTATTCGAACGCGGCGACTGGCACGCGCTCGCGCAACTCGCGCGCGAGCGCATCACGTCGTATGACGAACGCGTCGCGGAGTGCGTGATGCGCCTCGAAGAACGATACGACGCCGAGCATATCGACGACGAGCTTTGGCAGCAGATCAAGCTCCACTACATCGGCTTGCTGACGACGCACCGCCAGCCGGAATGCGCGGAGACGTTTTTTAATTCGGTGTGCTGCAAAATTCTGCATCGCTCGTATTTCAACAACGATTTCATTTTCGTGCGGCCCGCGATTTCGACGGAATACATCGAAAACGACGAGCCCGCCGCGAAGCCGACGTATCGCGCGTATTACCCGGACAAGGACGGGCTCGCCGCGACGCTCGAGCGCATCGTCACCAATTTTCAGCTCGATGTACCTTTCGAGGATCTCACGCGCGACGTGCAGTGCGTGGTCGATTCCATGAAGAGCGCGTTCGGAGACTTGCCGCCCGCGCCCAACTTTCAGATTCACGCGCTGTCGTCGCTCTTCTTTCGCAACAAGGCGGCGTATATCGTCGGGCGCGTCATTCATGGCGATTCGCTTCTGCCCTTCGCCATCGCCATTCGTCATGCGCAACCGGGAATGCTCGCGCTCGATACCGTGCTGCTCGAACGGCAGCAGTTGCTCATCATCTTCAGCTTCGCGCACTCGTACTTTCTCGTGGACATGGAAGTGCCGTCCGCGTATGTGCAGTTTCTGCGCACCATCATGCCGGGCAAGCCGAACGCGGAAATCTACACGTCGCTCGGGCTGCAGAAGCAGGGCAAGAATCTGTTCTATCGCGACCTTCTGCATCACCTGAAGCATTCGAGCGATCCGTTCATCATCGCGCCGGGCATCAAGGGGCTCGTGATGATCGTGTTCACGCTGCCGTCGTTTCCCTATGTGTTCAAGCTCATCAAGGACACGTTTCCGCCGCCGAAAGACACGACGCGCGAGAAGATCCAGGACAAGTATCAACTCGTGAAGCGTCACGACCGCCTCGGGCGCATGGCCGATACGCTCGAATATTCGAGCGTCGCGCTGCCGCTCGCGCGCCTCGATCACGCGCTCATTCGCGAACTGGAGAAAGATGCGCCTTCGATGATCGAATACGAAGGCGACAAGCTCGTCATCAAGCATGTGTATATCGAGCGCCGCATGGTGCCGCTCAATCTCTTCCTGCAGAACGGCGGCGCGGACGACATCGATCACGGCATCCGCGAATACGGCGATGCCATCAAGCAGCTGATGCAGGCCAACATCTTTCCCGGCGACATGCTGTACAAGAACTTCGGCGTGACGCGGCATGGCCGTGTGGTGTTCTACGATTACGACGAGATCGAATATCTCACCGACTGCAACATCCGACGCGTGCCGCCGCCGCGCAACGAGGAGGACGAACTCGCGGACGAACCGTGGTATACGGTCGGTCCGCACGACATCTTTCCCGAAACATACGGCACGTTCCTGCTCGGCGATCCGCGCGTGCGCGAAGCGTTCATGCGTCATCACGCGGACTTCTTCGACCCTGCGCTATGGCAGCGTCACAAGGAGCAACTGCTGCGCGGCGAGCTTGCCGATTTCTTTCCTTACGACCGGGCCATCCGATTCCGCGTCCGCTATCCGGAGCGCTTCGAGAAGGCATCGGCGCGCGCGGCATGACGCCCGCGCGATGAATCATCCGACGCAACATCAGACCAACCATGACTGACCGAACCAACGAAGCCGCCAACCCGCTCGCCCATCTCTTCGACAACAATCAGACGTGGGTCACACGCAAGCTCGCGGAAGACGGCGAGTTCTTCACGCGCCTCGCGCATCAGCAGGCGCCGGAATATCTGTGGATCGGCTGCTCCGATTCACGCGTGCCGGCCAACCAGATCATCGGGTTGCCGCCGGGCGAAGTGTTCGTACATAGAAACATCGCGAACGTGGTCGTGCATTCGGACCTCAACTGTCTTTCGGTGATCCAGTTCGCCGTCGATCTCCTGAAGGTCAAGCACATCATGGTCGTCGGCCATTACGGTTGCTCGGGCGTGGGCGCGGCGCTCGTCGGGCGGCGCGTCGGCCTTGCGGACAACTGGCTGCGACACGTCGAGGACGTGCGCGAGAAGCACGCCGCGCTGCTCGACGAATGGCCGATGGGCGAAGCGCGGCATCGCCGGCTCGTCGAACTGAATACGATCGAGCAGACGCTCAACGTATGCCGCACGACCATCGTCAACGACGCATGGGCGCGCGGGCAGGAACTCACCGTGCACGGCTGGACGTATGGCGTGCACGATGGCCGTCTACGCAATCTGGGCATGATGATCAGCGCGCAGGAAGCGGTGGAATCCACCTATCAATCGTGCCTCGCCGCGTTGAAGCGCGACGGCGCACATGCGGCGGAGAACGACGTGATCGCGTCCGATGCGGCGCGCCTCGGCGATATCCCCGCCGTTATTCAGGGCGTGATAAAGGAGCTGAAACATGAGTGAGACACAGTCGGATGCCGTCGTCATCGTCTCGGCGGCACGCACGCCGATGGCCGCCTTTCAGGGCGATTTCGCCGCGCTCGCCGCGCCGCAACTCGGCGCGGCGGCGATCCGCGCGGCCGTCGAACGCGCGGGTGTGAGCCCCGAGCAGATCGACGAAGCCATCATGGGTTGCGTGCTGCCCGCGGGACAAGGCCAGGCGCCCGCGCGACAGGCCGCGCTCGGCGCGGGCTTGCCGCTTTCCACCGGCTGCACGACGATCAACAAGATGTGCGGCTCGGGCATGCGCGCCGCGATGTTCGCGCACGACATGCTGCTCGCGGATTCCGCCAGCGTGATCGTCGCGGGCGGCATGGAAAGCATGACGAACGCGCCGTATCTGCTGCCGAAGGCGCGCGGCGGCATGCGCATGGGACACGGACAAGTGCTCGACCACATGTTCCTCGACGGCCTCGAAGACGCCTACGAAAAGGGCCGGCTGATGGGCACGTTCGCGGAGCAGTGCGCGTCGTCGTATGCGTTCTCGCGCGAATCGCAGGATGCGTTCGCGGTCGAATCGCTGCGCCGCGCGAAGCGTGCGAACGAGGACGGCTCGTTCGAATGGGAGATCGCGCCGGTCGCCGTGCAGGGAAAGAAGGGCGAAACGATCGTCGATCGCGACGAGCAGCCGTTCAAGGCGAACATCGAGAAGATCGCGTCGCTCAAGCCCGCATTCGCGAAGGACGGCACGGTGACGGCGGCGAATTCGTCGTCGATTTCGGATGGCGCGGCGGCGCTCGTGATGATGCGCGAGTCCACCGCGCGGCGTCTCGGCGTAACGCCCGTTGCGCGCGTCGCCGGCCATGCGACGTTCGCGCAGCAGCCGGCGCTTTTCACGACGGCGCCTGTCGGTGCTATCCGCAAGCTCTTCGAGAAGAACGGCTGGCGTGCTCGCGATGTCGACCTGTACGAGATCAACGAAGCGTTCGCCGTCGTCACGATGGCCGCGATGCGCGAGCACGATCTTCCGCACGACAAGGTCAACGTGAACGGCGGCGCGTGCGCGCTCGGGCATCCGATCGGCGCGTCGGGCGCGCGGATTCTCGTCACGCTGATCGGCGCATTGCGCACGCGCGGACTGAAGCGCGGCGTGGCGTCGCTGTGCATCGGCGGCGGCGAAGCGACGGCGATGGGCATCGAATTGATCTAAAGCCAACGACAAAGGACGACCATGAAAACCGCCCTCATCATCGGCGCGTCTCGCGGCATCGGCCACGAACTCGCGCGCCAGTACGCACGCGACGGCTGGCGCGTACTCGCCACCGCGCGCGACAAAGCCGCGCTCTCGTCGCTCGACGCGCTCGGCGCGCAGACGTTCTCGCTCGATGTCACGCAGCCCGAGCAGGTCGCCGCGCTCGCGTGGCAGCTCGACGAAGAACGGCTCGACGTGGCGGTCATCGTGTCGGGCGTGTATGGCCCGCGCACCGAAGGCGTCGAAACCATTAGCGCCGACGACTTCGATCACGTCATGCACACCAACGTGCGCGGCCCGATGCAACTGATCCCCGTATTGCTGCCGCTTACCGATGCCGGGCATGGCGTGTTCGCCGTCGTGTCGAGCAAGATGGGCAGCATCGCGGAGACGAGCGGCGCGACCGGCTGGCTGTATCGCGCGAGCAAGGCGGCGCTCAATTGCGCGCTGAAGGTGGCGTCGATCGAATCGCGGCAATCGGCGTGCGTCGCGCTGCATCCCGGCTGGGTTCGCACGGAGATGGGCGGGCCGTCGGCGGCCATCGACGTCGCGCGCAGCGTGACCGGCATGCGCGCGGTCATCGCCGAGGCAGGCGAGATGCGCGACGACTACAACGGGCGCTTCATCCAGTACGACGGCACGCGGCTCGACTGGTGAGCGTCATCGACAAAAAGGGAGCTTCCGAAGTGACTTATCACGTGCATGGCGTCGCGGCATCGGGCAACTGCTACAAGGTGCGGCTCGCGCTCGAACAACTGCAACTGCCGTATGTCTGGCATGAAGTGGACATGATGCACGGCGCCACGCGCACCGATGCATTTCGCAAGCTCAATCCGAACGGCAAGGTGCCGGTGCTGTGCATCGACGAGACGACGACGCTCTCGGAATCCGACGCCATCCTCTGCTATCTCGCCGAAGGCACCGCGCTCTGGCCGGAAGACCGCCTCGAACGCGCGCAAGTGCTGCAGTGGATGTTCTTCGAGCAATACAGCCACGAGCCGAATGTCGCGGTCGCGCGGTTCATCCGCCAGTTTCTGAAGCAACCGGACGATGCGCGTCTGCCCGATCGAATCGCGGGTTCGTATCGCGCGCTCGACGTGATGGAGCAGCATCTCGCCGCGCGCACGTTCTTCGTCGGCGAGCGCTACACGGTGGCCGATATCGCGCTCTACGCGTACACGCATGTCGCCGATGAAGCCGGTCTCGATCTGGCGCGCTATCCGGCCGTTCGCGCGTGGCTGGACCGCGTGCGCGGGGAGCCGCGTCACGTCGAGATGCCGGGAGTCGATGCATGACGCCGCTCGACTGTCCGTGCGGCGGAGCATCGCCCGCGCAGCGCGCGAACGCCCGCGCGCCGCGCTACGAAGACTGCTGCGGCCGGTTCATCGAAGGCCGGGCATCGCCCGCCAATGCGATGGAACTGATGCGTTCGCGCTACACCGCCTACGTGCTCGGCGACACCGCGTATCTGCGCGCGACGTGGGACCCGCAAACCTGCCCGCCCGATCTCGACGCATCCGTCGATCAGACGCGCTGGCTCGGCCTGCAGATCAAACGCCATTCGGTCATCGACGCGGATCGCGAGGAAGTGGAATTCGTCGCGCGATACAAGGTGAACGGGCGCGCGCATCGGCTGCACGAATCGAGCCGATTCAAGCGCAACGAAAATGGCCGATGGATTTATATTGACGGAACCATGATGGAAAAGTAAATCTCCGCTTAACAGAAAAGAGCGAAGAGACGGTATTAATTTCCTGAAATTCTCCTTTCAGATTAAGCTGTTACGGGGTTTCCTTTATTGTGCAGTGCAATTTTGAGCGGGTAATCTCTCATTACGCCAGCGCGCCGTCATTTGCGCGCCCGGCTCAATGCGACGCCCGTTTTTGTCTGTCCGAAGACATTCGTCGTGCCTTTGCAAGGCGCGGCTCCCGGAACCATTAATCGATCCTGCTCATCGTCAGCAGCGCGACAGGTTTGTGACTTCGACGGCAGCTTTGGTGCGGCGCCACATCAACGCCTTGATCGACGCAGTCGGAGTCCACGGATGGCGATCAGAACCTGGTTGGTCGGATGCAGCATGGTGTGCTCGCTCGCGGCGTCGTTCGTCACGTCCGCGGCGCGCGCCGAGCCGATCGGCGGCATTCGTCAATCCGAAGGGCTCGCGGCGCCGGTCTTCAGCCAGATTCCCGATGCGCTCGACCCGCGTTTGCCGGTCGTCGCGAACGGCCTGAACGAAACGGTCGTCGAGATACCCGACGACGACATCGCGCTCCAGACCACCATCTTCAAGCCGGACGGCGCGGGCCCGTTCCCGATGATCGTCTTCAATCACGGCAAGCTCCCCGGCGATTCCCACGCGCAGCCGCGCAACCGGCCCGTCGCGCTCGCACGCGAGTTCGTGCGTCACGGCTACGTGGTCGTCGTGCCGAACCGGCGCGGCTTCGCGGGCTCGGGCGGCGAATACGCTGGCCAGGGCTGCAACGTCGAGGCCAATGGTTTCTCGCAGGCGCGCGATGTCGCCGCCACCGTCGCATACATGAGCGAGCAGCCTTACGTCGACAAGACGCATGTCGTCGTGGCGGGCACGTCGCACGGCGGGCTGACGACCATCGCCTACGGCGCGCGCGATGCGCTCGGCGCGCCGGGCGTGCGCGGCCTCATCAATTTCTCGGGCGGCTTGCGTCAGGACGAATGCGCGGGCTGGCAGAAGAATCTCGTCGATGCCTTCGGCGCGTATGGCGAGCACGTCCGCCTGCCGTCGCTGTGGCTCTACGGCGACAACGATTCCGTCTGGGAAGGCAATCTCTCGACGCAGATGTACGGCGCCTTCGTCGCGCACGGCGCGCGCGCGAGCATGGTGGATTTCGGCACGTACAAGAACGACGCGCACCGGCTCGTCGGCGACCGCGACGGCGTGCAGGTCTGGTGGCCGCGCGTGAAGGCATTCCTCGCGCAGATCGGCATGCCGACCGCCGTGCAGTATCAGGTCGCCGAGCCGCGCGCGCCGCAAGCCACCGACTTCGCGAATCTCGACTCCGTGCAATCCGTTCCGTTCGTCGATGAAAGCGGCCGCGCTGGGTATCGCAATTTCCTGAACCAGTATTCGAGCCGCGCGTTCGCCGTGTCGGACTCGGGCGCGTGGTCGTGGGCCGAAGGCGGCGACGATCCGATGGCGGTCGCCATTGCCGGCTGCCAGAAGCAGAGCAGCGATCCGTGCAAGCTCTACGCGGTGGACGATGTCGTCGTCTGGAACGACAGCGCCGCGCAAACGCAGACCGCGTCGCGCTAAAACCCGCGTGCTTCGCGCTCCCGAAAACGCCGGCCTCTTGCGCCGGCGTTTTGCATCTTGCGGCATGAATCGGAAGATTAGGCGTCGCGTAGAGCGACGATGCGCGCGATAGTGCGTTTTCGCATTTCCGATGCGCGCGCATGCATCGTCCAAAACATCGCCGAAAAAGGAAGCCGCCGCTCGTTTTCGGGATAATTGGAGCGCGCGAAAGCATCGCGCAGCTTTCTCCAAATGCGCAGGCCGCAGCGCCTGCCCCGACGTACCGGCCCGCGCCGCATGCGGGCCTGGGAGCCGTTTTGAACACAGAAGCCAATCAAGACTGGGTCGCGCGCTCGCTCGCCGCCGTATGGCATCCGTGCACCCAGATGAAGCACCACGAGCGCATGCCGCTCGTCCCCATCGCGCGCGGCAAGGGCGCGTGGCTCTACGATCCCGCGGGCGACCGCTATCTCGACGCCATCAGTTCGTGGTGGGTCAATCTCTTCGGCCACGCGAATCCCGACATCAACCGCGCGCTGAAAGATCAGCTCGAGACGCTCGAACACGCGATGCTCGCGGGCTGCACGCACGCGCCCGCCGTCGAACTCGCGGAGCGTCTTTCCGCGCTGACGCACGGCACGCTCGGCCACGCGTTCTTCGCATCGGACGGCGCGTCGGCGGTCGAGATCGCGCTCAAGATGAGCTTTCACTTCTGGCGCAATCGCGGCCAGGACGAGAAGCGCGAGTTCGTCTGCCTTGCGAACAGCTATCACGGCGAGACCATCGGCGCGCTCGGCGTGACGGACGTCGCGCTCTTCAAGGACGCTTACGATCCGCTGATTCGCCACGCGCATGTGGTCGCGTCGCCGGCCGCGTCGGGCGTCGATGAAGCCGTCGCCGCGATGCGCGCGCTCTTCGAGCAACGCGCGGCGCAGCTTGCCGCGGTGATCGTCGAGCCGCTCGTGCAGTGCGCGGCGGGCATGGCGATGTACGACGCGTCGTATCTCGCGCGCCTGCGCGCGCTCTGCGACGAGTTCGGCGTGCATCTGATCGCCGACGAAATCGCGGTCGGCTGCGGGCGCACCGGCACCTTCTTCGCGTGCGAACAGGCGGACGTGTGGCCGGATCTCCTGTGTCTTTCGAAAGGCATCAGCGGCGGATATTTGCCGCTTTCCATCGTGCTTTCGCGCGATGACATCTACGCCGCCTTCTACGACGACGACATCGCGCGCGGCTTTCTGCATTCGCATTCGTACACGGGCAATCCGCTCGCGTGCCGCGCCGCGCTCGCCACGCTCGACCTTTTCGAAAGCGCGAACGTGCTCGCCGAAAACCGCCGCAAGTCCGCGTTGCTGCGCGAAGCCTTGCAGCCGCTTTTCGCACATGAACGCGTGCGCAATCCGCGCGAGCGCGGCACGATCTTCGCGTTCGATGTGGACATTCAGGACCGCACGTTCTCGCGCCGCTTTTTCGCGAACGCGTTGCAGCGCGAACTGCTGATGCGTCCCATCGGCGCGACGGTCTACATGATGCCGCCGTACATCCTCACCGACGACGAACTCATGCTGCTCGCGCAACGCACGCGCGAAACGCTCGACGCCACGCTTGCGGAGCGCGTCGCATGAACGGGACAACGCAGGCGCTTTTCGACACGCTGAATCAGGGCTTGGCCGATATCGACGCACGCGGCTTGCGCCGTCGCCGCAGAATCATCGACGGCGCGAATTCCGCGCACATGACGGTCGATGGCCGCGAGCTCGTCGGCTTCGCGAGCAACGACTATCTCGGACTCGCCGCGCACGAAGCGATCCGCGCGGCGCTGGCCGAAGGCGCGTCGCTGTACGGCGCGGGCAGCGGCGGCTCGCACTTGCTGGGCGGCCATTCGCGCGCGCACGCGCAAGTCGAGGACGACCTCGCCGCGTTCGCGGGCGGCTTCGTCGACGATGCGCGCGCGCTCTACTTCAGCACCGGCTACATGGCGAATCTCGCCGTGCTGTCGACGCTTGCCGGGCGCGGCACGCTCGTGTTTTCGGACGCGCTGAATCATGCGTCGCTGATCGACGGCGTGCGGCTTTCGCGCGCGCAGACGCAGATTTATCCGCACGCGGACATGACCGCGCTCGACGCCATGCTCGACGCATCGCGCGATGAAACCGCGACGAAGCTCATCGTCACCGACACCGTGTTCAGCATGGACGGCGACATCGCGCCGCTCGCGCGCCTCGTCGAACTGGCGGAAGAGTACGGCGCGTGGCTCGTCGTCGACGACGCGCACGGCTTCGGCGTGCTCGGCCCGCAAGGACGCGGCGCGCTCGCGCACCTGGCGCTGCGCTCGCCGCATCTCGTCTATGTCGGCACGCTCGGCAAGGCGGCGGGCGTCGCGGGCGCGTTCGTCGCGGCGCACGCGAGCGTCATCGAATGGCTCGTGCAGCGCGCGCGGCCCTATGTCTTCACGACGGCCTCGCCGCCTGCGGTCGCGCATGCGGTGTCCGCGAGCCTGAAGATCATCGCGAGCGACGAAGGCGATGCGCGCCGCGCGCATCTCGGCTCGCTCATCGCCACCACGCGCGCGATGTTGAAACGCACGCGCTGGCTTCCGGTCGATTCGGAGACCGCCGTGCAGCCGCTCGTCATCGGCGGCAACGATGAAACGCTGCAAATCGCCGCCGCCCTCGACAAGCACGGTCTCTGGGTGCCCGCGATTCGCCCGCCGACGGTTCCGCAAGGCACCTCGCGTTTGCGCATTTCGCTTTCCGCCGCGCATAACGAGGACGATCTCGCGCGGCTCGATCATGCTCTGAACACGCTATGACCGCTCTATCCTTTTTCGTTGCCGGCACCGATACGGAGATCGGCAAGACCTTCGTTTCGTGCGCGCTGCTTCACGGCTTCGCGCGCGCGAACCTCCGCGCCGCCGCGATGAAGCCGATCGCCTCGGGCGCGGCCGTCCGCGATGGCGCGCTTCACAACGAAGACGCCGATCAGCTCGACGCCGCCGCCAACGTCGCGCTGCCGCCCGAGATTCGCACGCCGTTCATGATGCGCGAGCCGATCGCGCCGCACATCGCGGCGGCGCGCGAAGGCATCGCGCTCGATATCGGGCGCATCGTGGACGCGCATCGCGTGGCATCGACGCGCGCGGATATCGTCGTGGTGGAAGGCGTCGGCGGCTTTCGCGTGCCGCTCGACGACGCGCACGACACCGCCGATCTCGCCGTCGCGCTCGGCTTGCCGGTAGTGCTCGTCGTCGGCGTGCGGCTCGGCTGCATCAGCCATGCGCTTCTGACCGTCGAAGCGATTGCATCGCGCGGGCTGCGGCTCGCGGGCTGGGTCGCCAATCGCGTCGATCCGGACATGCTCTATCCCGACGAGAACATCGCGACGCTCACGAAACGCATCGACGCGCCGCTTCTCGGCGTCATTCCTCATCTCGCACATCGCGATGCAGCGCGCGCCGCCGATCATCTCGACGCGCGCCTTCTGCTCGACACGCTTCATCTCAAGGACTGAACTCACATGACGCAGACCATCACTGCGGAAACCACGCAATCCATTCACGCTCATGCACAGACGCCCGCGCGCTGGCGTGTCGCGGATGTCGTCGCGCTCTACGAACTGCCGTTCAACGATCTGCTTTATCGCGCGCAGACGGTGCATCGCGAACACTTCGATCCGAACGCGGTGCAGCTTTCCACGCTGCTCTCGATCAAGACCGGCGGCTGCGAGGAAGACTGCGCGTATTGCCCGCAGTCCGTGCATCACGAAACAGGCGTGAAGGCCGACAAGCTGATGGAAGTCGATGCCGTGCTGAAGGCCGCCGAAACCGCGAAGGCCAACGGCGCGACGCGCTTTTGCATGGGCGCGGCGTGGCGCAATCCGAAGGATCGCCATCTCGAGCCGATCAAGGACATGATTCGCGGCGTGAAGGCGATGGGCCTCGAAACCTGCGTGACGCTCGGCATGCTGGAGGCGCATCAGGCGCAATCCCTGCGCGATGCCGGCCTCGATTACTACAACCATAACCTCGACACGTCGCCCGAGTTCTACGGCCAGATCATCTCGACGCGCACGTATCAGGATCGGCTCGACACGCTCGAACATGTGCGCGACGCGGGCATCAACGTGTGCTGCGGCGGGATCGTGGGCATGGGCGAATCGCGGCGCGAGCGCGCGGGGCTGATCTCGCAGCTCGCGAACATGGAGCCGTATCCGGAGTCGGTGCCGATCAACAATCTCGTGCAGGTCGCGGGCACGCCGCTCACCGGCACCGAGGCGCTCGATCCGTTCGAGTTCGTCCGCACGATCGCGGTCGCGCGCATCACGATGCCGAAGGCGATGGTGCGTCTTTCGGCAGGCCGCGAACAGATGGACGAGGCGTTGCAGGCGCTGTGCTTCGCGGCGGGCGCGAACTCGATCTTCTACGGCGACCAGTTGCTCACGACGAGCAATCCGCAAGCGGAAGCGGATCGCAAACTGATCGAGCGGCTCGGCATGCGCGCGGAAGCGGCGCAGGACACGGCTAAACGCGAAGCGGCTTGCGGCTGCGGGAATTAATCGCACGCTGAGGAGGCTCGCGCGCGCGAGCCTCGTCGCGGATCGCTTACTTGCGCTCCGCGATCACCTGATCGAACGTTCCGCCATCGGCGAAATGCGTCTGCTGCGCTTTCTGCCAGTTGCCGAACACCTGTTCCACCGTGAACGTCTTCAAAGGCTTGAACTCGCTCGCGTGCTTCGCGAGCACGTCCGCGTTGCGCGGGCGCAAGTGATGCTGCGCGATGATCTCCTGCGCCGCTGGTCCATAGAGAAAGTCGAGATACGCCTGCGCCTGCTTGCGCGTGCCGCGCTTGTCGACCACTTTGTCGACGATCGAGACCGGCGGCTCCGCGAGCAGGCTCGATGACGGATACACCGCGTCGAAATCCTTCGCGCCCGCGCCGGCTTCGATCAGGCCGACTTCGTTCTCGAACGTGACGAGCACGTCGCCGATTCCGCGCTGCGTGAACGTCGTCGTCGCGCCGCGCCCGCCCGTGTCGAGCACCGGCACGTTCGCGAAGATCGCTTTCTCGAAGTCCTGCGCCTGCGCATCGGTCGCGCCCTGCTGCTTCTTGTAGCCCCACGCGGCGAGATACGTGTAGCGCCCATTGCCCGATGTCTTCGGGTTCGCGATGATCGCCTGCACGCCGGGCCGCGCGAGATCGCTCCAGTCGTTGATGTGCTTCGGGTTGCCGTGGCGCACGAGAAAGACCATCGTCGTGGTGTACGGCGCGCTGCCGTTCGGCAGGCGCGTGCGCCAGTTCGCGGGCACGAGCTGGCCGCGTTGCGCGAGAAGGTCGATGTCGTTCGGCTGATTCATCGTGACGACATCGGCCTGAAGTCCCTGCATCACCGATAACGCCTGCGCGCTCGATGCCCCATGCGACTGCCGCACCGACACGGTTTCGCCGGTGCGCTTCTTGTAGTCGGAGACGAACGCTGCATCGATGTCCTTGTACAGCTCGCGCGTGACGTCATAGGAGACGTTGAGCAGGGTCGTGTCCGCATGGGCCGCGCCCGCCGTCATGTTCAACGCCGCGCACGCGGCGAGCGCGAGCTTCTTGTATGCCGCCATGTTGTTCCTCGAAAAAGCGGTTGCGATAAAAACGCGAAAGGCCGCGCGAAGGCGGCCATTGCATGTCATTCACGCGCCCGACGCGCGCGGTGCGATTCAGCCATACGCATGTTCGCGCAGGAACGCGTCTTCCGTGTCGCGCGCGGGCGCTGCGGGCGCTGCATGGTGCGAGAGCGTGTCGACGAGATACTTCGCATGCGGCCACGGTCCGAAGCCCGCAGCCGTGTTGATGTGCCCGGCATCGCCGAAATTCACGAACGCGCTGCCCAGACGCTGCGCGAGATCGCGTGCCTGATGCGCGGGCATCCACGGATCGGTCTCGCTGCCGACGAGAATCGACGGTACGCGAAGACGCGCCGGCTCCAAACGTCCCGCGAGGCGAAACTTGTCCGGGCTTGCAGGCGCGACGAACAGCACGCCGACCACTTGCTTGAGCATGCGTGCGTGGGTGCCCGTGCCCGTGCTTGCGTTCGCCTGCGCGCGCAGGAGCGCATGCGCGGCCGCGAAACAGCCGAAGCTATGCGCCGCGAGCACGACGGGCCGGCGCAGCGCATCGAGCCGTGCGCTCACCGCGCTCGCCCACGTGTCAAGATCCGGCGCGTCCCAGTCGGCCTGTTCGACGCGCGACGACTCCGTGTATTGCCGCTCGAGCCAGCTTTGCCAATGCGCGCCTTCGCTGCCGTGCAGCCCCGGCACGGTGACGAGCACAGGCCTGCCCGATGGATAGTCGATGTCGTTCATGCATGCCTCGCGCCGCGTTGGATTCATGCGCCATTCTCGCGTGATGCGCGCCGCGCGCGAACGATTCAATCGTCATTTCGATATGCGCGCCCGCGTCATGCTCACCGTAGAATGTGGCGATATGCCCGCACCATCCTCACCGGAGGCCGTATGTCCGATCTGCCCGACGAATCCGCCGACCGCTTCCAGCACGCGGATCATTCCAGAACGCAGCGCACGCTGCAGCCGTTTCATCTCGCGTTTCCCGTCACGAGCCTCGAGTTCGCCCGCGCCTTTTACGGCGAACTGCTCGGCTGTCCGGAAGGCCGCAGTTCGCCCGACTGGGTCGATTTCGACTTCTTCGGCCATCAGCTCGTCGCGCATCTGTCGCCGGACGAGGCGCGTCCCGCCGCGAAGAACGACGTGGACGGCGACGCCGTTCCCGTGCGTCACTTCGGCGTCGTGCTTTCCATGAGCGACTGGCACGCGCTCGCCGAGCGTCTGCAGGGCGTCGGCACGAAGTTCATCATCGAGCCGCATGTGCGCTTCAAGGGCGAAGTCGGCGAGCAGGCCACCATGTTCTTCCTCGATCCATGCGGCAACGCGCTGGAATTCAAGGCGTTCAACGACATCGGCCAGCTCTTCGCCAAATGAGCCGCATGAAGATCATCTTCTACGAGAAGAACACGGACACCGGCGCGTGGCTGCGCAATTTCGCGCGCGAGCTGCCGGAAGCCGACGTGCGCGTCTGGGAACCGGGCGACACCGCGCCCGCCGATTACGCCGTCGTCTGGCGCGCGCCGCGCGAGTTGTTCGCGCATCGCCCGGATCTGAAGGCCGTGTTCAATCTCGGCGCGGGCGTCGATGCGATTCTCGATGCCGAACGCAAGGAGCCGGGCACGCTGCCGCGAAACGCGATGCTCGTGCGCCTCGAAGACAGCGGCATGGCGCGGCAGATGGTCGAATACGCGAGCTATGCGGTGCTGCGCTACATGCGCCGCCTCGACGAATATGAAGCGCTGCAACGCGAAGGCCGCTGGGAAAAGCTGACGCAGCACGCGCGCCGGGATTTCACGGTAGGCGTGCTGGGTCTCGGCGTGCTGGGCGGCGAAGTGGCGCGCGGCCTGCTTGCGCTCGGCGTGCCGGTGCGCGGGTTCAGCCGCACGCCGAAGACGATCGAAGGCGTCGACGTGTACGCGGGTCCGGAACGTTTCGATGCGTTCCTCGATGGCGCGAAAATGCTCATCAACCTGCTGCCGCATACGCCGGACACCGAAGGCGTGCTGAACGCGCGCACATTCGGCAGGCTTGCGCACGGCGCGTATCTGGTGAACGTCGCGCGCGGCGCGCATCTCGTCGATGACGATCTCATCGCGGCGCTCGATAGCGGACAGCTCGCCGCCGCGATGCTCGACGTGTTCCACACCGAGCCGCTGCCGCAGGCGCATCCGTTCTGGCAGCATCCGCGCGTCAGCGTGACGCCGCACGTTTCCGCCGAAACGCTGCGCGAAGAGAGCGTCGTGCAGATCGCCGCGAAGATCAGGGCGCTCGCGCGCGGCGAAGCCATCAGCGGCATCGTGGATATCGCGCGCGGTTACTGAACGCATCACCGAGACAAGGAGACACCATGCTTCCCGCCAAAGTGAAAATCGTCGAGGTCGCGCCCCGCGACGGCCTGCAGAACGAGAAGGAATTCGTCCCCACCGAAGTCAAGATCGAGCTCGTGAACCGGCTCGCGCGCGCGGGCATCGTCAATGTGGAATCGACGTCGTTCGTATCGGCGAAATGGGTGCCGCAAATGGCCGACGCCGCCGCGCTGATGGCGGGCATCGAGCGCCGGCCGGGAACGCTCTACTCGGTGCTCACGCCGAACATGCGCGGCTTCGAAGGCGCGCTCGAAGCGAAGGCCGACGAGATCGTGATCTTCGGCGCGGCGAGCGAGGCGTTCTCGCAGAAGAACATCAATTGCAGCATCGCGGAGAGCGTCGCCCGTTTCGAGCCGGTCGCCCGCGCCGCGAAGGACGCGGGCATGCGTCTGCGCGGCAGCATCTCGTGCGCGCTCGGCTGCCCGTATCAGGGCGACGTGAGCGTGGCCTCCGTCGTGGATGTCGTCGAGCGCATGAAGGCACTCGGCTGCGACGAAATCGACATCGCCGATACGATCGGCGTCGCCACGCCCGCACGCACGCGCGAAGTGGTCGCGGCGGCGTCGAAGGTGTTTCCGCGCGAGCGTCTTTCGGGCCACTTCCACGATACCTACGGGCAAGCCATCGGCAACATCTATGGCGCGCTGCTGGAAGGCATCGAGATTTTTCACGCGTCGGTGGCAGGGCTCGGCGGCTGTCCGTATGCGAAAGGTGCGACGGGCAACGTCGCGACCGAAGACGTCGTCTATCTGATGAACGGCCTCGGCATCGAGACCGGCGTCGATCTCGATCAGCTCGTCGAAACCGGCGATTTCATTTCGCGCGCGATCGGCAAGGCGAGCGCATCGCGCGCCGGACGCGCGCTGCTCGCGAAACAGCGCAGCGGCGAAGCGTGCTTCTAGCCCGAGGACATTTCATGATCGAAGCCACCCCCATCGAAGCGCTGCCCGATTCCGCGCGCCGCGTCGCGCTGTTGCTGAAGGAACGCGGCCATCCGCATCCGGTCGTGATGCTGCCTGCGACCGGCAAGACATCAGCGGAAGCGGCGGCCGGCCTCGACTGCTCCATCGCGCAGATCGCGAAGTCGATTCTCTTTCGCCGGCGCGACGACGACACGCCGGTGCTCGTCATCGCGAGCGGCGCGAATCGCGTCGACGAAGCGAAAGTCGCGGCGCGCGTCGGCGCATTGGCGCGCGCGGACGCGAAGTTCGTGCGCGAGAAAACGGGCTATGCGATCGGCGGCGTCTGCCCCATCGGACACGCGACGCAACCCGTCACGCTGATCGACGAAGACCTGCTCGCGCTCGATAGCCTTTGGGCCGCGGCGGGGCATCCGCACGCGGTGTTCAACCTGTCGCCGCGCGAGCTGGTCGAGTTGACCGGCGCACCCGTCGTCGATGTCGCGCTGCGCGAACCGGCGCCATGACGACGAACGTGCCCTCGCCTTGCGTCGACGTGTGCCGGATGAATCCGCAAACCGGCTTCTGCGACGGCTGCCTGCGCACCATCGACGAGATCGCGGCGTGGGCCGGCTATGACGGCGACGAAAAGCGCGCGGTGCTCGCGCGCATTCCGAGCCGCCGACAAGGTGCGCGCATCGTCGTGATCGGCGAATCGTTCGACGCCACGCTCGCGCTGCCCGCCGACTCCATCCGGCATTTCGCGACGCTCGTCAACGACATGAACCCGCTGCATCACGACGACGCGACCGCACGTGCAAGCCGCTTCGGAACGCTGATCGCATCGGGCACGCAGCCGACCGCGCATCTGATGGCGATGATCGCGACGCACTTCGCGCGGTACGCGCAGCCGCTCGGCCTCGAATTCGGCATCAAGCTCACGCGCGCGGTGAAGGCGAACGACGTGCTGACGATGCGCTGGCAAGTGATCGAAGCGAAGTGGAAGCCGAGTCTCGGCGGCGATCTCGCGAAGCTCGAAGGCGGCGCGGTGAACCAGCACGGCGAAACCGTGATGAAGGCGACGGCCACCATCGTCGTGATGCCGGCATGAAGACGCTTCCTCAATCGATGACCGTTTTCGAGCGCGGCTGGCTCTCGTCGAACAACGTGCTGTTCGAGGGCGCCGAAGGCACCGCGTTCGTCGATACCGGCTACGTTTCGCACGCGCCGCAGACGCTCGCGCTCGTGCGCCAAAAGCTCGGCGCGCGCAGGCTCGACCTGATCGTCAACACGCATCTGCATTCGGACCATTGCGGCGGCAACGCGCTGCTTCAGCAAACGTATGCGTGCGACACGCTCATTCCCGCCGGCGAAGCGCAGGCCGTGCGCGACTGGAACGAACGCGCATTGACGTTCGACGCCACCGGCCAGTGCTGCGACCGCTTCGGCTTCACGGGCACCATCGAACACGGCGCGACGCTCACGCTCGGCGGCTTGCCGTGGTCCGTGCTCGGCGCACCGGGACACGATCCGCATTCGCTGATGCTCTATTGCGCCGACGCCCGCGTGCTCATCAGCGCCGACGCGCTCTGGGAAAACGGCTTCGGCGTGATCTTTCCCGAACTGGAAGGCGAAAGCGGCTTTGCGGAGGAGCGCGCGGTGCTGGAGGTGATCGCGCGGCTCGACGTCGATCTCGTGATTCCCGGACACGGCGCGCCGTTCAGCGATGTCGCGCGTGCGCTGGATGTCGCGTCGTCGCGGCTCGAATACTTGCAGGCCGATCCCGCGCGCAACGCAAAGAACGCGCTCAAGGTGTTGATCGTCTTCAAGCTGATGGAAGTGCGCGCCATGAGCTTCGACGCGATCTTCGCGATGACCGCGACCGCCCGCGCGATGCGCGCCGCCGCGAGCGTGCTCGCTCCGCCGCGCGAACGCCGCGCGCTGCTGGAGAAGATCGTCGGGGAACTGGAGAAAGCCGGCGCGGTGAAGGTGAACGCGGGCGTGGTATCGGCGGCTTGAGGCGTGTGCAAAGACCACACGCAAAAGCGACGCCCAAAAAGAAAGCCGCTTGTCAGCTACGGCAAGCGGCAGAACATAGACGTGATCAACGTCGAAATTATCCTAACCCGACGATACAACCGTTGCATCGGTGCTTTCCCTACAGAACTGTAACGCTCACCTGACCGGCGCGTGTCACGGTGCGCTCGCCTCGAAGAACGCGAGAATCTCTTCGATGAGCATCTGCGGCTCTTCTTCGGGAATGTAATGGCCGCACGGCAAGGCGCGGCCGCTCACGTCGCGCGCCACGCGCCGCCATTCGGCGAGCGCATCGAAGCATCGCTCGATCACGCCGTTCTCGCCCCACAGCACGCGCAACGGACACGCGATCCTCTGCCCGCGTTCGAGATCGGCGCGGTCGTGCTCCAGATCGATGCTCGCGGACGCGCGATAGTCCTCGCACATCGCGAAGACCGCGCCCGGCTGCGCGAGCGCATCGCGATACGCCTGCAGCGCATGCGGCGCGAACGGCGCAAGCCCCGCGTGGCGATTGCCCATCACGCGGTCGATGTACGCATTCGGATTGCCGCCGATCAGAAGCTCGGGGAGCGGCGACGGCTGGATCAGCAGGAACCAGTGGAAGTACGCAGTCGCGAATTCCCGATTCGTGGCTTCGTACATGGCGAGCGTCGGCGCGATGTCGAGCAGCATCAGGCGGTCGACGGCGTCGGGAAAATCCACGGCCATGCGATGCGCGACACGCGCGCCGCGATCGTGCGCGCAGACGAGGAACCGCCCGAAGCCGAAGTGACGCATGACCGCGATTTGATCGGCGGCCATCGCGCGCTTCGAGTACGGCGTGTGGCGCTCGTCGCTCTCCGGCTTCGACGACGCGCCGTAGCCGCGCAGATCCGTGGCGATGACGGTGAAGCGACGCGCGAGAACGTCGGCGCACGCGTGCCAGATTTCGTGCGTCTGGGGATGACCGTGCAGGAGCAGCAGCGGCGGGCCGTCGCCGCCCTTGACGCCCGCGATGCGGACGCCGGCCGCATCGATCGCAAAAGGCTCGTAGTCTCGGAAGGACATCATGGGCTCTCGTCGTCGCGGTGCGAGTCATTGTAGGCGTGGCGCTTCGAATGCTCATCGTCGCGAGGCGCGTTTCGCGGCAAAACCGAGGAAGCACTCGGGATTTGCCCGGTTCGCGCCGAAAGCGCCGTGCCTATAATCGAACGATCGTTCCAAAGCGTGCACTCACGTCATGCTTGTCTCGCGCGACACTTCACGAAGGCCGCGTCGAGCGCGACAAAGACATCATCAGGAGACTCGATTCATGGCACTTCCCGCAGTCCTGCAGAATCTGGCGCTGCCCGTCATCGGCTCGCCGATGTTCATCGTCAGCTATCCGGAACTCGTGCTCGCGCAGTGCAAGGCGGGCATCGTCGGATCGTTTCCCGCGCTCAATGCGCGTCCCGCCGAACTGCTCGACCAATGGCTCACGCAGATTCAGGCGTCGCTCGCGGAACACGAGGCGGCGAACCCCGGCGCGACCATCGGGCCGATCGCGGTCAATCAGATCGTGCATCAGTCGAACGCGCGGCTCGAACACGATATTCGCGTGTGCGTCGACCATGAAGTGCCGATCTTCATCACGAGCTTGCGCGCGCCGGTCAGGAAGATGATCGACGCGGTTCATTCGTATGGCGGAATCGTGCTGCACGACGTCATCAATCTGCGGCACGCGCAAAAGGCGCTCGAAGCGGGCGTCGACGGCCTGATTCTCGTCGCGGCGGGCGCGGGCGGGCACGCGGGCACGACTTCGCCGTTCGCGCTCGTCGGCGAAGTGCGGCGCATGTTCGACGGTCCGATCGTGCTGTCAGGCTCGATTGCCAATGGCGGCTCGATTCTCGCCGCGCAAGCGATGGGCGCGGACCTCGCCTACATGGGCACGCGCTTTATCGCGACGCGCGAGGCGCATGCGCTCGAAAGCTACAAGCAGGCCATCGTCGAGTCGAGCGCCGCCGACATCATCTATACGAATCTCTTCACGGGCGTGCACGGGAATTACATTCGTCAGAGCATCGTCAACGCGGGGCTGGACCCCGACGCGCTGCCCGAGTCCGACAAGACCGCGATGAATTTCGGCGATGGATCGAGCAAGGCGAAGGCGTGGAAGGACATCTGGGGCGCGGGACAAGGCGTCGGCCTGATGCACGACGTGCCGAGCGTCGCCGAACTGGTCGCGCGGCTCAAGCGCGAGTACGAGGACACGAAGGCGCGGCTCGCGATTCGTTGACGGTCCGCGCCGCCGCAGATGAAAAAACACCGCGCACTCGGCGCGGTGTTTTCGTTTTGGCGTGACCGTGGCGCTCAGAACTTCGCGCGAATGCCGACGCCGAACGTATCGCCCGACGACATGCCGGTGTACTTGTCGTTCAGGTACGCCGCGTAGACATCGGTGCGCTTGGAGAGCGGATAGTCGTAGCCCAGCGCCCAGCTCTTGTGCGTCTGATCGAAGCCGCCGTTGCTGCGCGAGTACGCGTAGGAGGCCATCACGGTGCCCGGGCCGACCGGCACGGTCACGCCGCCTTGCCCGGTGTTGACGTGGAATGAAGTCGGCTCGATGTCGTTCTTCGTATACATGTACTGCGCGAAGAACTTCACGTACTTGAGATCGAACGACGCGCCCAGTTGCCCGACGCTCTGGCTCTTGAAGCCGGGGGTGACGAAGGCGTTAGACGTCGGCAGGTCGCCCGGCACGTTGTTGAAATTCACGTACTGATAGACGCCGGTCGCCGCGAACGGGCCGTGGAAATACAGGAACTGCGCGCTGTACTTCTTCGAGCGGCCATCGCCCGCGTTGTTGCCGAACGCGTACATCGCGCTGGCGGACAGGCCGTTGAAGTCCGGCGTCGTGTACTGAACCGCGTTGTTCCAGCCGGAATCGCCCGTCACGCCCTGATCCGTCCGGTACGTCGGGAACGTGCCCTGGCCGAGGAACACGTGATAGACCATCGGCGAAAAGACGTAGGAATCGACGAACGGGTTGAAGAGGATCGTCGAGACGAAGAGTTGCGTCGTCAGGCGGCCCGCGGTGACGGTGCCGATCGGCCCCTGAACGCCGACATACGAGTTGCGGGCGAAGAACGTGTCGCCCTGGAAGCGCCCGTACTGGCCGTTCTGTGCGCGGAAGAAGCTCTCCAGCGTGAAGATCGCCTTGTAGCCGTTGCCGAGGTCTTCAGCGCCCTTCAAGCCCCAGTAGGACGTGGACATGCCGCCGCCGCTCACGTTCCACGCGCGCTGGCCGCCGGGGAATTTCGTCGCGCCGACCCATTCGTCGACTTGGCCGTACAGCGAAACGCTCGATTGCGCGTGAGCGGCGCTCGCGGCGAAAAAGCCGATCATCGCGGCGACGGCTGTTGCCTTCACCGCGGCTTTCACCGTTCTCTGCGGCGCACGGTTGACGGTTGGCTTCATGGACTCTCCTGTCGTTTGTCAAAAGTTGAAAGCGTGGCGGGCAAAGAACGCTGCGCTCGCCTCGTCAGACCGGCGTAATGGGCTTCTTGGCGAGAGGCATCGCGTGCGGAGCGGCACCATCTTTACGGACCATTTATCCGGTCAAAAATAGTTGTCGTTATTGCGGGTATAGCGGTTGGGATACTCCGTGCGTAATCGCCGGTGGCGACGCTTCACCGCGTTCGTGCCGCACGCACGGACGGCGCGCGCCGCCGCGCCGGAGCGCGTGCACCGGCGCGCCTGTCCACGCGATGAAAGGAGTCTGAAAACGCTGGGAACGCGCAATGACCTGAAGGCCGCATTGTCCTTGCGCGCAAAAGAGAGGGGAATGTCTGACAGGAAAAGTGACGCGTCACTGTGGCGAGATTACGTCACCGCGACAAGCGCGCTGGACGCGCTATTTATTTTTCGTTAATTGCCGCTGCAAGCCGCGCTTTTAGTTGCGGAAGTTGGACGTTGCGGGCGCGCGGCCGTCTTCAGAAGGACGGCCCTGCGGACGCGGCAAGCTGCGCTCTTCGTTGTACCGCGTGATGTCGGCCCGGATCGATCCCGCGCCGTGGAATTGCGCGGCCTGATCCGCGCGCGGCACCGGGCGCATTTCCGCGCTGACGGGCGTGAGGCCGTCTTTTGCCGCGACCGGCGTGTAATGCAGCGACTGACGGCTCGCGGGGGAATCGGCGAAAACGGCCGGCGACAGCCACTCGACGCGCGGTCCCGCAAGCGCGAGCGAACCCCCGACCGCGAGCGCAGCAAGTGCGGCGGAAGCGAGAAGCCGAGATGTTTTGCGAATGCCAGTGAGCGCCATTGTCGATACGACCTGCCTCCAACGCGAAACGTCTCCGCGACGCGCGACCGGAAGACGGATTCGGCGAAGCGGACGCCAACCGTGGTTGGAGCGTGCGGGGCGCAATCGGGCGATGCGCGACCCCGCCGGTCGGCGCAATCGTCAATTTATTTGCGTTGGTGAAAGCCGTCGAGTCAAAAAGTGTTAGGCCCGCTCGATGGTTGTAACACCATGTTACGTCAGAGTTTTTTCACTTCGCCATCCTGATCGGCACGCTGGCACTAACCGCATTCGGCATCGCGGTCGCGGCCCGAATGTTGCTCGATTCGATGCGCGCGTCGGCCGCTTTAATGCGCGAAGGGTATCAATCGATCGAAGAAATGAATTTGCCAATTCAATCGGCGGCAGAGGAAAATCATGGTTTTCCCTGACGCAACGCTGGGCATGCCTCCGATGGCGCCGCCGGCAGCGCGAGTGCGAGATCTCATCAATGGCACGGCCTAAATTTCTGCCCGACAACTTCACGCTGGCGCTCGTCGGCACCGTCATCATCGCGAGCTTTCTGCCGTGTCGCGGCGGCGTGGCGGTCGCGTTCAACTGGGTCACCAACGTCGCGATCGGGCTGCTGTTCTTCCTGCACGGCGCAAAGCTCTCGCGCGAAGCCATCGTTGCCGGGGCGACGCACTGGCGCCTGCACCTCGTGGTGCTGCTGAGCACCTTCGCGATGTTTCCGGTCCTGGCCATCGCGCTCAGGCCTCTGCTGAGCCCGCTCGTGACGCCCGCGCTCTACACCGGCATCCTGTTCCTCTGCACGCTGCCGTCGACCGTTCAGTCGTCGATCGCCTTCACCTCGATGGCCAAGGGCAACGTGCCGGCCGCCGTGTGCAGCGCGTCGGCGTCGAGTCTGCTCGGCATCTTCATCACGCCGGCGCTCGTCGGCGCGCTCATCAGCAATCACGGCGCGACGACCGGCTCGCCTTGGCAGACCGTCGGCAATATCGTGCTGCAACTGCTCGTGCCGTTCATCGCGGGGCAATTGCTGCGGCCGGCCATCGGCAAATGGGTGGACCGGCACAAGCCGGTGCTCAAGTTCGTGGATCAAGGCTCGATTCTGCTCGTCGTGTATGTCGCGTTCAGCGAAGCGGTCAACGAAGGCATCTGGCATTCGATTCCGCTTTCCGCGCTCGCCGGCCTCGTCGCCGTAAGCGCCCTGCTGCTCGCGGTGGCGCTGTTCATCACCGCGTTCGGCGCGAAGCGGCTGGGCTTCAGCCGCGCCGACCAGATCACCATCATCTTCTGCGGCTCGAAGAAGAGTCTCGCGTCGGGCATTCCGATGGCCAAAGTGATCTTCGCTTCGCACGCAGTCGGCGCAGTCGTGCTGCCGCTGATGCTTTTCCATCAAATCCAGTTGATGGTCTGCGCGGTACTGGCCCAGCGATGGGGCGCGCGCAAGACCATGGCCGAACCCGCGCGCGACGCCAAGAACATGGCGGCTCCCGCCCGCCGCTGACATCCTCATCGCTTCCCTCCGAAGAAGGCCGCCCCGCGCGGCCTTTTTTGCATTTGAGCGCACGGATTGGATGCCGTCGACTCTGCCGAACGGCATAGGCAAATCAGCCTGCCTGTTGGCAAGAAGGCGTGGCAGTTGGCGGCGGCATGTCCGGCGTTTTCGCCTATGCCGTTTGGCCGACTGGCGATGACGCCGCCGCCCTGCGAAGCTCTTCACCATGTCGCCGCTCGCCTCACTGACGACGTCGGCACGGCGTTGTTTTGGACGTTTTACTAAACGGAAAACGTCCAGCAACAAACCTTTCAACACGATGGCTTACTGGTTTTCTCCTATGCCCTCTCAGCGCGGTTTCACGGCGTTTTACTATACAATCGCGCCGAACGACGCTGCGGGCCACGCCCGCGCGCACAGCAACGGAGACCACGATGCCCACCACCATCCGCGATGTCGCCCGCGCGGCCAGCGTCTCGATCGGGACGGTTTCGCGGGCGCTCAAGAATCAGCCGGGGTTGTCGGAAGCCACGCGCGCGCGAGTCGTCGAAGTCGCGCAGCGGCTCGGCTACGACTCGGCGCAATTGCGCACGCGCATTCGCCGCGTGACCTTCCTGCTGCATCGGCAGCACAACAATTTCACCGTCAGCCCGTTTTTCTCACAGGTGCTGAACGGCTTCGAAGAGGCGTGCCGCGAGCGGCGTCTCGTGCCTTCGGTGCTCACGGCCGGGCCGACGCACGACCTGGCGCAGCAAATGCGGCTGCATGCGCCCGACGCCATCGCGGTCGCGGGCTTCGTCGAGCCGGAACTGCTCGCGCATCTGCAGGCGCTCGCGCGGCCGCTCGTCCTCATCGATCTGCGCGCGCCCGGCTTTCGCTCCGTCAACGTGGACAACGCGAAGGGCGCGGCGCTTGCGATGCGGCATCTGTTCGCAACGGGCAGGCGGCGCGTCGCGTTCATCGGCGGGTCGCTCGCGCATCACAGCATCGCGCAGCGCGCGCTCGGCTATCGCAAGGCGTATTTCGATGCGGGCCTGCTCTTCGATCCCACGCTCGAAGTCACGGCGCAAGCCGGGCTGCCGGCTGACGTCGCCGCCGCCGACGCCATGCAGCGCCTGATCGCCGATGCCCGCGCGCAATCGCATCCGTTGCCGGACGCGGTTTTCGCCTATAACGATGCAGCGGCTCTCGCTGCGATGCGCGTCTGCCTCGCGCACGGCTTGCGTGTGCCGGAAGACATCGCGTTCGTCGGTTTCGACGACATCCCCGCCGCCGCGCATAGCACGCCGCCGCTTTCGACGGTCGCGGTGGACAAGGAAGCGCTCGGGCGACGAGGCGTCGAGTTGCTGCTCGACGATTCCTCGAATCCGCAAGGCCAGGCCGATTCGCTGATGAGCGTGGAGTTCATCGCTCGCGCGAGTTCGGGCACGAAAGAGGAAATCCGCACGCCATGAACATGACCGCCTCACCCGCCGCCGTGAGCGAAGCCCCTTCCGCGCCGGCCAGCACGGACCGGGCGATCGACTTTCGCAGCCGCGACTTCCTCCTGTCGCACGTTCGCGACACGCTCGCCTTTTACGCGCCGATCGCGCGCGATCCTTCCGGCGGCTTCTTCCATTTCTTCAAGGACGACGGCACCGTCTACGACCGCACGACGCGCCACCTCGTGAGCAGCACGCGCTTCGTCTTCAATTACGCGATGGCGTATCGCCACTTCGGCGACGCCGGCTATCTTGACGACGCCCGCCACGCCTTCGAATTCCTGCGCGACGCTCACTGGGACGCCGAACACGAAGGCTACGACTGGGAAATCGAATGGCGCGACGGCGCGAAGCGCACGCTCGACGGCACGCGCCATTGCTACGGCATGGCCTTCGTGCTGCTGGCGTGCGCGCATGCGGCGATGGCCGGCATCGACGAAGCCAGGCCGATGATCGACGAAACGTTCGCGTTGATGGAACGCCGCTTCTGGGACGCGCAAGCCGGGCTCTACGCCGACGAAGCCACGGCCGACTGGCAGCTTTCCTCCTATCGCGGGCAGAACGCCAACATGCACGCCACCGAAGCGCTGCTCGCGGCTTTCGAGGCGACGGGCCACGTCATCTATCTGGATCGCGCGGAGAAGATCGCGGGCAACATCACGCTGCGGCAGGCGCGGCTCTCGAACGGGCTCGTGTGGGAGCACTTTCGTCCGGACTGGTCGGTCGACTGGCATTACAACGAGTCGGACAGTTCGAACATCTTCCGGCCGTGGGGCTTTCAGCCGGGGCATCAGACCGAATGGGCGAAGCTGCTGCTGATACTCGAACGTCATCGCGCGTTGCCGTGGCTCGCGCCGCGCGCCATCGAACTGTTCGACGCCGCGTTTTGCCGCGCGTGGGACTACCGGCATGGGGGCCTCTACTACGGCTTCGGCCCGGACGACAGCATCTGCGACCACGACAAGTATTCCTGGGTGCAGGCCGAAAGCCTCGCGGCGGCGGCGCTGCTCGGCGCGCGCACGGGCAGCGAGCGCTTCTGGGATTGCTACGACGAACTCTGGCGCTATAGCTGGGCGCACTTCGTCGATCACGAATATGGCGCGTGGTATCGCATCCTGACGTGCGACAACCGCAAGTACGGCGACGAGAAAAGTCCCGCAGGCAAAACCGACTATCACACGATGGGCGCGTGCTACGAAGTGCTGAACGCGCTCGCGCCGTCGCACAACTCACGGTAAGCACAATGGCAACGGACCACACTTCTTTCCCGCAATTCGTCTCCGCCGGCGACATCCTCACGGATATGATCCGCACCGGCGAGTCGAACTGGCTCTCGCGCCCGGGCGGCGCGGGCTGGAACGTCGCGCGCGCGGTCGCGCGGCTCGGCCTGCCGACCGCCTGCGCGGGATCGCTCGGAACCGACAACTTCTCCGACGATCTCTGGGAAGCGAGCGCTTCGGCGGGGCTCGACATGCGCTTCATGCAGCGCGTGCAACGCCCGCCGCTGCTTGCCATCGTCCACAAGACGCAGCCGCCGACCTACTACTTCATGGGCGAGAACGGCGCGGACCTGGCCTTCGATCCGTCGAAGCTGCCGCAAGGCTGGATGGAGCGCGTGAAGTGGGCGCACTTCGGCTGCATCAGCCTCGTGCGCCAGCCGCTCGGCGCAACGCTCGCCGCGCTCGCCGCGCAGTTGCGCGAACACGGCGTCAAGATCAGCTTCGATCCGAACTATCGCAATCTGATGGAACACGGCTACGAGCCGATCCTGCGCAAGATGGCGGGCCTCGCGGATCTCATCAAGGTGTCCGACGAAGACCTGCACATGCTGTTTCGCGGCGTTTCTGAACAAGACGCGCTCGCGCAGATTCGCGCGATGAACCCGCAGGCCACCGTGCTCGTCACGCGCGGCTCGTCGGAAGCGTCGCTTCATGCCGGCGACGAAACATACAGCGCGCGTCCGCCGGCCGTGGACGTGGCCGATACGGTTGGCGCGGGCGATGCGTCCATCGGCGGGCTGCTCTACAGCCTGATGGCGCGACACGGTGGCTGGCCGGAGCACCTGAAGTTCGCGCTCGCGGCGGGCGCTGCGGCGTGCCGTCATTCGGGCGCGCATTCGCCTTCGCTCGAAGAGGTCGAGGAATTGCTTCGCTGATTACGCACGTAACGCTGTCATACGCGTCGCGTGACTGCGTGCTAGCATGAATTTTCGTGCTTGCGTCCCTGGGCTAAAGGCAAATCCATCATGGAAGACACGACCTACACGAAAGGCATCTACACCGCGACGCTTGACGTGCGCGCCACGGAGGACGGCAAGTTCCAGGGACTCGTCTCGCTCTCGCGCGACGACGGCGAGCAGCCCGACGCCACGCTCTACGAAGTCGAGGCGCTATCGGAAAACGAGCGCGAAGCGCTGGACGAAGCACGCGCGCTCGCGCATCGCATCCTCGGAGAAATCGAGCTGTAACTGTTGATCGCGAGAGGCGCGACCCAGCGCGACACAGCGCGGCAGCGCGCACTGCATCGGAGAGCGACATGCCGGACCAGATTTTCCTCTATGGCGTCTATTCCATCCATGTGCGGCCCATTGAGCTGGCGGGCCCGCGCTGGGACGCCGAGTACGAGATTCGCCATCTCGACAAGGCCGTGCAGGACTGGAAAACCGTCGGCGGCGACCACGGCCTCGCATCCGCGAACGAAGCGGTCGAACTCGCGCATGTGCGCGCGGTCGCGGACATCGACGCGGGCGCCGGCATTCCCAAGCCGCGCGCGTTCCCCTAATCGGCGGACGCGCGGGGATGCGGCTTGAGGCCGAGCCGCTCCGCCTCGCGATGATCGATCTGCGCCGCGCGCTCGTATCCTTCGCGCGCCACCGCCCGCTCCACGTAGTCGAAAAGCACGCCGTCCGGCTCGATCAGCCGGGCGACGAACGCAATCTGCAGCGTGCTCGCGAGCAGGATATCGGCGGCGGTGAACGGCTCGCCGAGCAGCCACGGCCCTTCTTCGAGCGCGCTTTCGATCGCGTGCTCGACGCGCGACAGATCGCCCCAGCCGAAGCTGAACGTGTTGCCCTGCGCGCCCGTCATGCGCTCGGCCATCGCCGGTTCCAGGCATGAGCCGGTGAAGAACATCCATTGCAGAAAGCGGCCGCGCGCCGGGTCGTCGGCCGGCACGCCGAGCCGCGCGTCCGGATACCGGTCCGCGAGATACAGAAGCACCGCGCCGGATTCCGCGACGCGCACGCCGCTATCGTCGAGCGCGGGCAGCTTCGACATCGGATTCACGCGGCTAAACGCGGCGTCGTTCTGCGCGCCCGCACGGATGTTCACGAACGCGAGTTCGTAAGGCGCGCGCATTTCCTCGAGCATCCACAGCGCGCGAAAGGCGCGCGTCTTCGGCCAGTAGAAGAGCTTCATTGCGTCGGCCTTCCTTCTCGATGGGGAGCAATCAGATTAGTCCCAAATGACGCGGCTCCGTGCGGTCTTCCGCTGCGGGTTTACGCGCATCTCACGCGAGATGGAGAGAATTTCACTCGCCTATCCCGAAAAAGCTCGCTGCCGTCCTCGATAAATGCGCAACGGCAGCGAGTGCGCAAAAACATTTCGGATTCGGCAGCGAAGAATGGCGTATCGCCTCACATACCTACAAAGAGACACGCCCATGAACGCACGCGTCCCCGCCGATGCCCTCGCGCTTTCCGAATACCAACTGAGCGACAACCTGAGCGCCACGCGCGGGCGCATCTTTCTGACCGGCACACAGGCGCTCGTGCGCCTCGTTTTGATGCAGCGGCAAATCGACCGCGCCGCCAATCTGAACACCGCGGGTTTCATCAGCGGCTATCGCGGCTCGCCGCTCGGCATGGTCGATCAGCAATTGTGGAAGGCGAAGAAACTCCTCGCGGCGCATGACGTGCGATTCTTGCCCGCGATCAACGAAGAACTCGGCGGCACGGCGGTGCTCGGCACGCAGCGCGTGGAAAGCGATCCCGAGCGCACCGTCGATGGCGTCTTCGCGATGTGGTACGGCAAAGGCCCGGGCGTGGACCGCGCGGGCGACGCGCTCAAGCACGGCAACGCGTATGGTTCGTCGCCGCACGGCGGCGTGCTGGTCGTGGCGGGCGATGACCACGGCTGTGTGTCGTCGTCGATGCCGCATCAGAGCGACCAGGCGATGATCGCGTGGCATATGCCGGTGGTGAATCCGTCGAACGTCGCGGATATGCTCGAATTCGGCATCTACGGCTGGGCGCTGTCGCGATTCTCGGGCGCGTGGGTCGGCTTCAAGGCGATTTCGGAGACGGTCGAATCCGGCTCGACCGTCGATCTGGACGCGCTCGCGCTCGACTGGCAAGCGCCCGGCGACTTCGCGCCGCCGCAAGGCGGCCTGCACAACCGCTGGCCCGATCTGCCGAGCCTCACGATCGAAGCGCGGCTTCACGCGAAGCTCGACGCCGCGCGCCATTTCGCGCGCACGAACAGCATCGACAAGTGGATCGCGCCGAGCGCGCGCGCGGACGTGGGCATCGTGACATGCGGCAAGGCGCATCTCGATCTGATGGAAGCGCTGCGCCGACTCGAACTCACCGTCGCCGATCTCGATGCAGCCGGCGTGCGCATCTACAAGGTCGGGCTGTCGTATCCGCTCGAAACCACGCGGCTCGACACGTTCGTCGAAGGATTGAGCGAAGTGCTCGTGATCGAGGAGAAAGGCCCGGTCGTCGAACAGCAGATCAAGGAGCATCTCTATAACCGGGCGAGCGGCGCGCGGCCCGTGGTCATCGGCAAGACGACGCAGGATGGCGCGCCCTTGCTGAGCGCGCTCGGCGAACTCAGGCCCTCGCGCGTGCTGCCGGTTTTCGCGCAATGGCTCGCGCGCCACAAGCCGGCGCTCGACCGTCGCGAGAAAGTGGTCGATCTCGTCGCGCCGCGGATTCTTTCGAATATCGCCGATTCCGTTAAGCGCACGCCGTACTTCTGCTCGGGTTGCCCGCACAACACGTCGACGAAAGTGCCGGAAGGCTCGGTCGCGCAGGCGGGCATCGGCTGTCACTTCATGGCGTCGTGGATGGAGCGCGACACGACCGGCCTCATCCAGATGGGCGGCGAAGGCGTGGACTGGGCGTCGCACGCCATGTTCACGAAGACGCCGCACGTCTTTCAGAATCTCGGCGACGGCACGTACTTCCACTCCGGCATTCTCGCGATTCGTCAGGCCGTGGCCGCCAAAGCGAACATCACGTACAAGATTCTCTACAACGACGCCGTCGCGATGACGGGCGGCCAGCCGGTCGACGGCAGCATCTCCGTGCCGCAGATCGCGCGGCAGGTCGAAGCGGAAGGCATCGCGCTGCTGGTCGTCGTCAGCGACGAACCCGAGAAGTACGACGGCCACGAAGACCAGTTCCCGCGCGGCACGACGTTTCATCACCGCAGCGAACTCGATGCCGTGCAGCGCCGCCTGCGCGAGACGCCGGGCGTGACCGTGCTGATCTACGATCAAACCTGCGCCGCCGAAAAACGCCGCCGCCGCAAGAAGGGCGAGTTTCCCGACCCGAACAAGCGGCTCTTCATCAACGAGACCGTCTGCGAAGGCTGCGGCGATTGCGGCGTCCAGTCGAATTGCCTTTCCGTCGAGCCGGTCGAAACGGAGCTGGGAAGAAAGCGCCGCATCGATCAATCGTCGTGCAACAAGGACTATTCGTGCGTGAACGGCTTCTGTCCGAGCTTCGTCACGCTCGAAGGCGCGAAGCTGAAGAAGGCCGAAGGCCACGCGTTCGATCCCGCCGAACTCGCGCGCCGCGTCGATGCGCTGCCGCTGCCGCACGCGCATCTCGATCACGCGCCGTACGACATTCTGGTGACGGGCGTCGGCGGCACCGGCGTCGTGACGGTCGGCGCGCTCATCAGCATGGCCGCGCATCTGGAAGGCAAGAGCGCGTCGGTGCTCGACTTCATGGGCTTCGCGCAGAAAGGCGGCTCGGTGTTGTCGTTCGTGCGCTTCGCCGCGACCGACGCGCTGCTCAATCAGGTGCGCATCGACACGCAGCAGGCCGACTTGCTGCTAGCGTGCGACATGGTCGTCGGCGCGAGCCCGGAAGCGTTGCAGACGGTGCGGCACGACCGCACGAAGATCGTCGTCAACACGCACGCCATTCCGAACGCGAGCTTCGTGCAGAATCCCGACGCGAACCTTCACGCCGATTCGCTCATCGACAAGATGCGCGACGCCGCCGGCACCGATGCCGCCGACGCAATGCGAACCTGCGACGCGCAAGCGCTCGCGACGCGCTTTCTCGGCGACACCATCGGCGCAAACATTTTGATGCTCGGCTTCGCGTGGCAACTCGGGCTCGTGCCGGTGTCGCACGGCGCGTTGATGCGCGCGCTCGAACTGAACAACGTCGCGGTGTCGGCGAACAAGCTCGCGTTCGCGATCGGACGGCTCGCGGCGGCGGATATGAACGCGCTCGAAGCGCTCGCGGCGTCGAAGCAGAAAAAGCGCATCGCGATGGCCGACATGCCGCTCGCCGATCTCATCCGCGACCGCGAAGCGCGGCTCTTCGCTTACGGCGGCGCGAAATATGTCGAGCGTTATCGTGCGCTCGTCGACAAGGCATCCGCGAACGAAGACGTGCAGCGCGCCGTCGCGATCACGTTCTACAAGCTGCTCGCGGTGAAGGACGAATACGAAGTCGCGCGCCTGCACGCGGACCCGGCGTTTCGCGCGGCGCTCGCCGCGCAATTCGAAGGCGCGGCCGGCGACGATTACACGGTCAAGTTCAATCTCGCGCCGCCGGCCTTGTCGCACGGCACGCCGAAGAAGCGAACCTTCGGCCAGTGGATGTGGCCGGTGTTCGGCGGCTTGTCGAAGTTGCGCGCGCTGCGCGGCACCGCACTCGATCCGTTCGGCAAGACGCTCGAACGCCGCATGGAGCGTCAACTCGCGACCGACTACGAAATCACGATACACCGCGCGCTCGCGAAACTCGATGCGGTGCACGCGAAAGACGTCGCGGCGCTCGCCGCGCTCTTCGAGCGCGTGCGCGGCTACGGTCACGTCAAGCTCGCGAATCTCGCGATGGTCAAGCGCAGCGAGCGCGATATCGCCGCGCGGTTCGGCATCGAAGCCGCGACGGGCGATGCCGTGCGCGCGTCCATCGAATCGATGAAGGGCGCGGGCGCGCTCAAGGGCATTCCGGTGGTCGCGGCGAAGTAGTCAGATGCCGTCGTCCGCGATCCAGTCGATGTCGCCGCACAGCACGCAGCGCTTGCCGCCCGAGCGCGTCTCGACGGAGAGCGTGACGCACGGCATCGCCTCGTTGATCGACAGATACGGCTTGGTGACGTGCACGCGCTCGGGGTCGCCGAGCGCCGCGCGAAAGTACGGACGGCGCAGCCAGTTCGCGCCCTGCGCATCGACGAGCGGCAGAAAGCGCGCCTCGTGCGCGGCGCGGTCCGCGCGCAGAACCACGTTGCGGCCCGATTGCCGGCCGTTCTGATCGAGCAGAAAACAGCGCGCGGCGTGGTCGAGCGCGAGGAAATTCCAGCAGACTTCGTCGAGCGGTTCGCCCGCCGCGAGCCGCTCGGCCGCGCGCTCGAACGCGCGCACATAGGGCTGAAGCCGCGTCGCGACACGCCGCTCGCGCGCTTCCGTCTGCAGCCGGTAACGCTCCGTCAACTCGCTGATGACGCTTTGCGCGAGCGCGCCATCCGCGAGACCGGGATGCGGCCGCGCAAAGAAAAAGCCCTGCACGAAGTCCGCGCCGCTCGCGAGCGCAAGCTGCGCTTCGTGCTCGGTCTCCACGCCTTCGATCAGCACGAGCTTGCCGGCCTCGTGCAGCAGCGAAACGATGCCCGAGAGCACCGCCTCCATGTTGCGCCGCTGCTTGACCGTGCGTTCCGAGCGCGCCGCATGAACGTTGTGGCCGGCGTGCGAAAGCATCACGCGGTCGAGCTTGACGATATCCGGATCGAGTTGCCAGATGCGCTCGATGTTGCTGTGCCCCGCGCCGAAGTCGTCGAGCGCGATCAGGAAACCGTGATCGCGGAACTGCTGCACGGCCTGCGCGAGCCGCTCGATATCCTCCGCGCTCTGCTCCAGCACTTCCAGCACCACACGGCGCGGCTCGATGCGCAGACGCTTGAGATTCGCAAGCAGCGCGGCGGCGTGATACGGCTCGGTGAGCGCGCCGGGATGCACGTTCAGAAAGAGCCATTCGGTCCCGGCGCCGAGCATGCGGAAGTTCTCGAGATGCAGCGCCTGCGCGAGCCGGTCGATCTGCAACGCTTCGCCGACGCGCGACGCCTGCCCGAACACATCGACGGGCGGCACCGGGCGGTCGAGCGCATCGTGCGCGCGCAGCAAGCCTTCGTAGCCGACCGCGCGCATGTGCGACAGGCTGAACACCGGCTGGAACACGCTGGATAGCGTCCACTCGCCATGCTCGACGGAATAGCGGTCGAGTCCCGACATCACGCCAAGCTCGAAGCTGCGCGCGGCGAGCGTCGTCTTCTCCGGATTGGCGATCATCATGTGGATGGCCTCGCCGTGGCCCGCTTCGCGCCCGATACCGTTTTCATAAACCCTGCCCTCGATGATCTCGTCGGGAGTCTCGTGTCCCGTGGGTGTCGATAAAGCAAGCTCCATGCGCGCGATGCCGGTGGTTTCGTCGGGCGTTTCGTCGTTTTCATGCACCGCGAGCAGGCGAATGGCGCGGCGGGCGCACCGCCGCGGTGCGCCCTCGAAACATGCCCGCGACGAAATGCCGGGCTACACTCTCGCGTCGTCCTAAGAAAACCGAAGGGACGCCGCGCGCCCCGCACTCGCATGGAAATCGTCTTCACCGTCCTCATCCTGCTGATGATCGTCGCGCTGTCGGGCGTCGGCCTCAGTCTCTTGCCGGTCAAGCTGCCGCTGCCGCTCATCCAGATCGGCATCGGCGCGCTGCTCGCGTGGCCCGGCTTCGGGCTGCACGTCACGTTCGATCCCGAGCTCTTCATGCTGCTTTTCATCCCGCCGCTCCTCTTCGCGGACGGCTGGCGCATTCCGAAGCGCGAGCTTTACATGCAGCGCCGCGCGATCCTGATGCTCGCGCTCGGGCTCGTGTTCATCACCGTGGCCGCGCTCGGCTACTTCCTGAACTGGATGATTCCGGCGATGCCGCTGCCCGTCGCCTTCGCGCTCGCGGCCGTGCTCTCGCCCACGGATGCGGTCGCGCTGACGGGCATCGCGGGGCGGCATCGCATTCCGGCGAATCTCATGCATATCCTGGAAGGCGAAGCGTTGATGAACGATGCATCCGGCCTCGTCGCGCTCAAGTTCGCGATCGCGGCGGCGCTGACTGGCGTGTTTTCGCTGCATCAGGCGGCCATCAGCTTCGTCGTGATCGCGGCGGGCGGGCTTGCCATCGGCGCGGCGATCAGTTGGATCGTCACCGAGATTCCGGCGCGCATCCTCAAGTTCTCCGAAGACGACGATCCCGCCGCCGGCGTGATCCTCACCGTGCTGATTCCGTTCGCCGCCTATGTCATTGCCGAGCACGCGGGCTGCTCGGGCATTCTCGCGGCGGTGTCGGCGGGGATGATGATGAATATTCAGAGCCTGCGCGCGAGCATTCCGAGCGCGGTGCGCGTGCGCATGACGAGCACCTGGACGATGATCGAGTTCGTGTTCAACGGGATGGTGTTCATCCTGCTCGGCTTGCAGTTGCCGCACATCATCGGACGCGCGCTGATCGAGGCGCACCACGACGGCAATGCGCAAGTCGGCTTCCTGATCGGCTATGTCTTCGCGACGGTGATCGCGCTGTACGCGCTGCGCTTTCTGTGGGTGTACTGCCTGCGCTGGGTCGCGAGCCGCAGCGCCGCGAAGTACGGGCTGGAAAGCGCCGCGCCCGGCTTTCGCACGCTCGCGCTGACGACCATCGGCGGCGTGCGCGGCGCGGTGACGCTCGCGGGCGTGCTGTCGCTGCCGGTCACGCTCGACAACGGCGCGGCGCTCGCGGGCCGCGATCTGGCGATTTTCATCGCGTCGGCGGTGATTCTGGCGTCGCTGCTCATCGCTGTCGTCGGCTTGCCGGTGATGCTGCGCGGCGCGGCGCGCGAGCGCAATCCGCACGCGGCGGAAGAACGCATGGCGCGCCGCCACGCGGCGCAGGCGGCAATTCGCGCCATCGACGATACGCACGACTTTCTAATCGAAGGCATGGACGAAGCCGGCTCGGCGCGCTGCGCGGATTCGACGGCGCGCGTGATGGGAACGTATCGGCGGAGGCTGGAATCGCTGGGCGACGAGGAAGCGCCGCGCGTGGCGGCAAAGCGAAGCGAGCTGGTGGAAACGCGGCTTAAGATGGCCGCGCTCAGGGCGGAGCGCGCGGAACTGCTGCGGCTGCGATCCGATCAGGCGATCAACGACGAGACGCTGAACAAGCTGATGCGGGAAATCGATCTTTCGGAGACGGCGATCGTAAACCGCAAGCGCGGCATGGCGCCGTGAGCGCCGTGCCGCGAACCGGAGACCGGCGAATCAGACGACGCCCGCGCCGCGCCGCCGCAACAGCGCATAGAAGATGATCGCGCCGAAGGTCGCGGTGCCGATGCCGCCGAGCGCGAAGCCGCCGAGCTTCAGCGTGAAATCGCCCGCGCCGAGCACGAGCGTGACCGCCGCGACGATCAGGTTGCGGTTATCCGAGAAGTCCACCTTGTTGACGACCCAGATGCGCGCGCCCGTCACCGCGATCAGCCCGAACACGACGATCGACACGCCGCCGAGGACCGGGCCGGGAATCGTCTGGATCAGCGCGCCGAACTTCGGCGAAAAGCCGAGGACGATTGCGAAGAGCGCGGCGATCACGAAGACGAGCGTCGAATAGATCTTGGTGACGGCCATCACGCCGATGTTTTCCGCGTAAGTGGTCGCGCCCGTGCCGCCCGCGAAGCCCGAGACGATGGTGGCGAGGCCGTCGCCGATGAACGCGCGGCCGATGTACTTGTCGAGGCTTTTTCCGGTCATCGCGCCGACCGCCTTGATGTGGCCGAGATTTTCAGCGACGAGAATGATCGCGATGGGCGTGAGCAGCGTCATCGCCTGCGCATTGAAGACGGGCGCGGTGAAATGCGGCATGCCGAACCACGCGGCGTTCGAGACGATTGCGAAGTCGATCGGCTTGCCCATGCTCATGCCGTTGGTCAGCACGGCGTAGATGAGGTAGGCGATCGCGAGACCGATCAGGATCAGGAGCCGCTGCGCCATGCCGCGCGCGAACACCGCGACGCCGCCGACGCACAGCACGGTCACGAGCGCCATCCACGAATCGAATTTGCTGCCGCTCACGCCCTTCACGGCGATGGGCGCGAGATTCAGCCCGATCACGCAGACGATCGATCCCGTGACGACCGGCGGCATCAGCGTTTCGATCCATTTCGTTCCGACCGCCGCGACGATCAGCCCGATGATCGCGTAAGCCACGCCGCACGCGATGATTCCGCCGAGCGCCACCGGAATGTTCATGTTCGGGCCGTGGCCGCCGTAGCCCGTGACCGCGATCACGAGGCCGATGAACGCGAAGCTGGAACCGAGATAGCTCGGCACGCGGCCGCCGACCAGCACGAAAAAGAGAAGCGTGCCGATGCCCGACATGAAGATGCAGAGATTCGGATCGAAGCCCATCAAGAGCGGCGCGAGAACGGTCGAGCCGAACATGGCGACGACGTGCTGAACGCCCATCGCGATCATCTGCGGCCAGGGCAGGCGTTCATCCGGTCCGACGACGCGGCCGCCTTCGGCGTCCGGCTGGGCGGGCCACCGTGGGAAATAGGAATCGGACATGGGTGCTTCTCCTTCTCGGCTTGATCTCTTTGAACAGGCGCGAGTGTACGGAGTGGGGTAGGCAGTGGCAAGCGAGCCCAAATTACGGACGGCTTACGGCGTTCCACGCGCCGTTACGGTTTCATCGGCGCCCGCTCTTTAGGATTAGTCGTATATAAGGGCGGCATCATGCAACGTATGCTGTCCTACGTGCGTATCCCCATGTATATGCACGTAGTCGTTGCAACTCTCCGATTACCGCCCTCGTTCCCCGGCTTGGGCGGTTCTTTTTTTGTTCCCGTTTTCTTCTCCGCGCCGGCGCGCTTTCCGAGCCGCTGCCGCGCCGGTCGCAAGCACGTCTCACTGACGAACCGGCTTCTTCGCCAGTTTCCGCTGCAACGTCCGCCGATGCATGTTCAACGCGCGCGCCGTCGCGGATATGTTGCCGTTGTGCTCGGCCAATGCCCGCTGAATGTGTTCCCATTCCAGCCGCGCGACGGAAAGCAGCGCCGGATGCTCGATCGCTTCTTCGGCCGTCTGCTCGCTCGCCTCTTCGTGAAGCGCCGAGAGAATCGACTCCACGTTCGCCGGCTTCGCCAGATAGTTGTCCGCGCCGTCCTTCACGGCTTGCACCGCCGTCGCAATGCTCGCGTAGCCGGTCAGGACGAGAATGCGCGCGTCCGGCTGCAAGTCCCGCAGCGGCGCGACGAGGCGCAGGCCGGAATCGTCGCCTAGGTGAAGATCGACCGTGATCTGCCCGAACTTGTGCTGATTGGCGAGCTTCACGGCTTCGTCCGCGTTGTGCGCCTGATGCGGCGTGTAGCCGCGACGCGCGAGACCGCGAGCGAGAATGCCCGAAAAGACCTCGTCGTCGTCGATGATCAAAAAGTTGGTATCGCTCATTTTGGTTTCTCCTTGTTGACGCGGACTTCACGCCGCGCCGCTTGATTCCGTTTTCGCGGCAGGCGCCGGCGCTTTGCCGCGATTCGGCACGCGCAGCACGGCGCGCGTGCCGCGCGGCTCGCCCGCGAGCAGTTCGACCGAACCGTTCAGGCGCGCCGCCGCGGCGAACGCCAGATAGAGGCCCACGCCGTGGCCGCCCTGCGTGCTGTCGACGGGCCCCGCGCCCAGCGACGCGCGCAGCGCGGGCGGAATGCCCGGCCCGCGATCGCACACGTCGAAGCGCACGCAATTCACGCCTTCGACGCTTTCGGCCGCTGCCTGCAGCGTCACGGATTCGCTGCTCGCGCGCGCCGCGTTGTCGAGCAGGATCGTGAGAATCTGCCCGACGGCCACGGCGTCGTCGATGGATGCGCCCGCCGGCGTCTCGCCGGTCTGCTCGAACTTCACCTGCGGATGACGCAGCCGCCATTGCTCGATGAAGCTCGCGAGCCATTCGTCGAGCGGCTGACGGCTCGACGGCCCGCGCGCCCGGTTGCGCAGGCGCGCGAGCGCGGACGTGCAGAGCGTCATCTGCTGCTCGAGCAGTTCGAAGTCGGCGGCGTAGGGCGCGAGATTGCGGTCGTGCGCGGCGGCATCGCGCAATTCCTCGGAAAGCATCGCGATGGTCGAAAGCGGCGTGCCCATTTCGTGCGCGACGGTTGCCGCCTGCACGCCGAGCGCGACCGCGCGTTCGTCGCGCAAATGGCGTTGTTGAGCGTCCGCGAGGGCGGCGTCGCGCACGCGCAGCGCCCGCGACATGCGCGCGACGAACCAGCCGATCAGCCCGACGCTCACCATGAAGTTGACCCACAGGCCCATGCGGAAATAATCGAAGAGATTCGCCGGATTCTCGATATTGAGCGGCACGTAGCTGTAGCTCAGCAGCGCGTAGCAAGCGACCGCGAAGAGCGCGAGGCACGCCATCATGATCCACGGCAGAATCGCCGCCGCGATGGCGAGCGACGGCAGATAGAGCGTGACGAACGGATTGGTCGCACCGCCGGAGAGAAAGAGCAGCGCGGAGAGCGCGCCGAGGTCCACGCACATCTGGCCGAACAGTTCGAGGTTCGTTTCCGGACGCGCGCGCGCGACGCGCAGCCAGGTGAGCGCGTTGAAGACCATTTCCAGCGCGATCACGAGCAGCATGGCCGGCAGCGGCAGCTTCGCGCCGTAGAAGATTTGCACGACGGCGATCGTCGTCAGTTGCCCGATGATCGCGAGCGAGCGAAGCCAGAAGAGATGGCCGAGGTTGACGCGTCCCGTATTCGTTATGCGATGCATGTTTCGTCGAGTGCTTGAGCGGCAGTGAAACGCGCGGCGTTTCGTGATCCATGCGGCATTATCCCGCGTGCAGACACCCCCGAAAGGCCGCTGACGCGATTTGTCGCACCGTGCGCGGCATACGCTCTGCTAACTCGAACGCAAGGCGCCCGCTTTTTCGATGTCCGCAACGAGGCACGCGCGGCACAGGCACGGCTCGCCGGGACGCAAGCGATCGAGCGGCAGCGCGGGCAGCGACGCGCACCAGCAGACCGGCTCGCCCGCGAGCGAGCCGCATCGAAAATGCGCGCCGCAGCGCGCGCAAGTGCGCTCGCCGTTGTTCTGCGGCGCGTCGGGTCGTGCGTGGGCGTTCATCGTCGTGACATGTGGTGGGAAGCCGGTGAAATCGAAGCACATGAGCGATGATCGCATGCCGGCCGCCCGCGCCGGAAAAGCTGCCGGCGTCGCGGCAAAACGTCATGTTGCGTTGCGTCGGTCCTGTACAATTCGCCGTGTTTAAACGCTCTTCGCCTCGACTGCCGCCATGTCCGACCTTCCCGACCTCACGCAGATCGCGCCTACCCTGAAGGCTGAAATTCTGGCCGAGGCGCTGCCTTATATTCGTCAATATCACGGCAAAACGGTCGTGATCAAATACGGCGGCAATGCAATGACCGAGGAGCGCCTGAAGCAAGGCTTCGCGCGCGACGTCATTCTGCTCAAGCTGGTCGGCATCAATCCGGTCATCGTGCACGGCGGCGGCCCGCAGATCGATCAGGCGCTCAAGAAGATCGGCAAGCAGGGCACGTTCATTCAGGGCATGCGCGTCACCGACGAAGAGACGATGGAAGTCGTCGAATGGGTGCTCGGCGGCGAAGTGCAGCAGGACATCGTCACGCTCATCAATCATTTCGGCGGCCACGCGGTGGGGCTCACCGGCAAGGACGGCGGCCTCATCCACGCGCGCAAGCTGGTGATGCCGGACCGCGACAATCCCGGCGACTACATCGACATCGGGCAAGTCGGCGAGGTCGAAGCCATCAATCCGGCCGTCGTGAAGGCGCTTCAGGACGACGCGTTCATTCCCGTCATTTCGCCTATCGGCTTCGGCGAGGACGGCCTCTCGTACAACATCAACGCGGACCTCGTCGCGGGCAAGCTGGCTGTCGTGCTGAACGCGGAAAAGCTCGTCATGATGACGAACATTCCCGGCGTGATGGACAAGGAAGGCAATCTGCTCACGGATCTGTCGGCGCGCGAGATCGACGCCCTTTTCGCCGATGGCACCATTTCCGGCGGCATGCTGCCGAAAATTTCATCGGCACTGGACGCGGCGAAGAGCGGCGTGCGCTCGGTGCACATCATCGACGGGCGCATCGAGCATTCGGTGCTTCTCGAAATCCTGACCGAACAGCCGTTCGGCACCATGATCCGCTCGCATTGAGCCTCGCTCCTTCGACCATGACGCCCGCCATCGCGCGGGCGTTTCTTTTCGCGCAATGAACCCGTCCCGCACTTCGCGCCGCCGCCGCGTCGAACCGCGCGTCCCGGTCTGGCTCTTCGATCTCGACAACACGCTGCATCACGCGTCGCATCGGATTTTCCCCGCGATCAACCGCGCGATGACGCAGTACATCATCGACCGGCTCGGCGTGGACATCGACGAAGCGAACCGGCTGCGCGTCGGCTATACCGTGCGATACGGCGCGACGCTGCTCGGGCTCGTGAAGCATCACGGCGTCGATCCGGCGGATTTCCTGCATGTGGTTCACACGTTCGCCGAACTTCCGTCGATGGTGCACGCCGAGCGCGGCGTCGGACGCATGCTGCGCGCGCTGCCGGGGCGCAAGATCGTGCTGACCAACGCGCCTTCGGTGTATGCGCGCGCGGTGCTGGCGGAACTCGGCATCGACAGGCTGTTCGAGCGCGTGATCGCCATCGAGGACATGCGCGAGGGCGACCGCTGGCGCGCAAAACCCGAAGCGCCGATGCTTCGCCGCGCGATGCGCCGCGCGCATGTGCGCCTGTCCGACGCGATTCTCGTCGAAGACACGCGCGGGCATCTCAAGAGCTATCGGCGGCTCGGTATTCGCACCGTGTGGATCGTCGGGCATCTTCCGGCGGCGCGCACGTCCACAGGCGCGGTGTCGGCGCGCCTGGCCGGCGTCGGGCGCCCGCATTACGTGGATCGCACCGTGCGCTCGCTGCGCGCGCTGACGCTCGGCATGCGCGGCCGCGCGCTCGGCCGGCAGACGCGCGGCTAGATTCTGAAGAGCCGGCGCGCGAGGACGTCCTCGAGGTCCGAACGCGTATCGACGACGAGATGCACGTAGATCGTGTCGGCATCGAGCTTGTAGATGATCCGGTTCGTTCCGCTAACCACTTCGTAGTAGCCCGACATGCGGAAGTCGACGAGTTCGGGCGGCGTCGCGCCGTTGCGCGGCGAGGCCTCGATCTGCGCGACGGCATCCGCGATTTTGTCGCGCGTCGCCTTCCACGCCGTGCCGCCGAACTTGTTGATGACGTAGCGGCGGAAATCCTGCAAATCCTGCCGCACGGGATCGAGAAAGACGGTTTTCATCGGACGCCTTCTTCCCGGTCGAGCCGGTCCAGTTCCGCGAAGAGATCGCCCGCGCCGATGCAATGCCCCGCTTCGATGTATTTCTGCCCCATCGCCAGAATCTTGAGCAGCGCGAGCGTCTGATGCACGTCCTCGTAGGACTGCACGTCCTGCACGACTACCTTCCCTTCGCCGTTTTGCGTGATGAGCATCGGCTCCCGGCTTTCGACCACGTTGCGGATCATCTCGGCCGCGCGGCTCTTGAGATGACTCAGCGGTCTGACGCGGCTCGGTTTCATGTCGATTCCCGCAAGGCGCGATGCAAGGCTTCATAGATACAAAACCGCGGCGCTCTCAGCAAGCCCCAGCGCCGCGACGATTGGCGGCTTTATTACGTTTTCCGCTATACTTCACCGCTAATCTGAATTCAAACGCGCCGATTTGCTGACTCGATTGCGGGCGCGCGAACCGAGGGCCATGCCCTGCGGTTCACTATAAATGCGGCTAAAGAGGTCGTCAGCCGCGCCCATTCTCCGCGCACAGCCGACACCGTTTAGCCGCCCTGTAAAAGGCGGAATGAATGGAATCCATCGGCATCGTCACTCCCCAAACATTGCGTTTCGAAACGCCGCTCGTCCTGCAAAGCGGCAGTTCGCTCGGCGATTACGAACTCGTCGTCGAAACCTATGGCGAGCTCAACGCCGCGCGCTCGAACGCGGTGCTCGTGTGCCACGCGCTCAACGCATCGCATCATGTCGCGGGCGTTCATGCGGACAATCCGAAGGACATCGGCTGGTGGGACAACATGGTCGGGTCGGGCAAGCCGCTCGACACGAACCGCTTCTTCGTGATCGGCGTGAACAACTTCGGCTCGTGCTTCGGTTCGACAGGCCCGATGAGCATCGATCGCGCCACCGGCAAGCCTTACGGCGCGAGCTTTCCCGTGGTCACGGTGGAGGACTGGGTGCACGCGCAGGCGCGCGTCGCGGACCGCTTCGGCATCGAACGATTCGCGGCCGTCATGGGCGGCAGTCTCGGCGGCATGCAGGCGCTCGCGTGGAGCATGATGTATCCGGAGCGGCTCGGGCATTGCATCGTCATTGCATCGACGCCCAAGCTCTCGGCGCAGAACATCGCGTTCAACGAAACGGCGCGCTCCGCGATTCTTTCCGATCCCGACTTCCACGGCGGCGACTATTACGCGCATGGCGTCAAGCCGCGCCGTGGCCTGCGCGTCGCGCGGATGATCGGCCATATCACGTATCTGTCCGATGACGACATGGCCGTGAAGTTCGGCCGCGCGCTGCGCCGCGCCGAAGGCGCGCTCGACGCGTACAACTTCAACTTCGACGTCGAGTTCGAAGTGGAATCGTATCTGCGCTATCAGGCCGACAAGTTCGCCGAATACTTCGACGCCAACACGTACCTGCTCATCACGCGCGCGCTCGATTACTTCGATCCCGCGAAAGCCTACGACGGCGATCTCACGCGCGCGCTCGCGAGCACGCAGGCGAAGTATCTGATCGCGAGCTTCTCGACCGACTGGCGTTTCGCGCCCGCGCGCTCGCGCGAGATCGTGAAGGCGCTGCTCGACAACAAGCGCACCGTGAGCTACGCCGAAATCGACGCGCCGCACGGCCACGACGCCTTCCTGCTCGACGACGCGCGCTATCACAACCTGATGCGCGCCTATTACGAACGCATCGCCACGGAGATCGGCGCATGAACCAGAACACGCTTGATTCGCTCGCGCTGCGTTCGGACTTTCGCGCCATCGCGCGTTGGGTGGAACCGCGCGCGACCGTGCTCGATCTCGGCTGCGGCGACGGCTCGCTGCTGTCGCTGCTTGGCGAAGAACTCGAAGTGAACGGCTACGGCATCGAAATCAACGATGCCGGCGTGCTCGCGTGCGCGCAGAAGGGCGTGAACGTGATCCAGCAGAATCTGGAAGACGGCTTGCGCCTCTTCGAAGACGACAGCTTCGACTTCGCGATCCTCTCGCAAACGCTGCAGACCATTCACCAGACCGCCGCGATCCTGCGCGAGACGGTGCGCGTCGGGCGCGAGTGCATCGTGTCGTTTCCGAACTTCGGGTATTGGCCGCATCGCCTGGCCGTCATTCAGGGACGCATGCCGGTGTCGAAATCGCTGCCGTATCAATGGCATAACACGCCGAACGTGCGCGTTCTGACGATCAAGGACTTCGAGGCGCTCGCGCCGGAAGTGGGCATCGAGATTCTCGATCGCGTGGTGCTGCACGGCGGGCAGTCCATCCGTTGGGGCGCGAACTGGCGTGGTAGTCTTGCGGTCTATCGCGTGAAGCGCCGGTGATGCGTCCCGGCGCATCGCGCATCGACAACGCTTTTCCATCATCGACATGCCCGACACGCCACACGAGGCGCCCGCTTTAACTGCTCACGAAGATCATCCCGGCTGGCGCTCGTTTCTCAACGCGCGCATCCTCATTTGCATCTCGCTCGGCTTCGCTTCCGGGCTGCCGCTTTTCACCCAGTTGAGCCTTTTGCAGGCGTGGCTCACGAAAGAACACATCGACGTCAAGCAGATCGGCCTCTTCGCGCTGCTCGGGCTTCCCTATACGTGGAAGTTCGTCTGGGCGCCGCTGATGGACCGCTACGTTCCGCGTCTGCCGTTCTGGCGGCCCGGCCGACGGCGCGGCTGGATGCTCATCACGCAAGTGTTCGTGATGCTGGCGATTGCCGCGTTCGGTTTCACTTCGCCGCAGCAGAACATCTGGACCGTCGCCGCGATCGCCGGCCTGCTCACGCTTTTCAGCGCGAGTCAGGACATCGCCATCGACGCGTATCGCCGCGAACTGTTGCATGACAACGAGCAGGGCCTCGGCAACGCGGTGCATGTGAACGCGTACAAGATCGCGGGGCTCGTGCCTGGATCGCTCGCGCTCATTCTGGCGAGTCATGCGCCGTGGAAGACCGTCTTTCTCGTGACGGCGGCGTTCATGGTGCCGGGCATCGTCACGACGCTCTTCGTGAAGGAACCGGAGATTCACGGCGCGCCGCCGAAAAGCCTGCGCGATGCCGTCATCGAGCCGTTTCACGAATTCGTCACGCGCGATGGCTGGCGCGCCGCGCTGCTCGTGCTCGGCTTCATCTTCCTGTACAAGCTCGGCGACACCATGGCGACCGCGCTCGCCACCAAGTTCTTTCTCGATATCGGCTTCACGATGACGCAGATCGGCGTGATCGCGAAGACGGTCGCGTTCTGGACGAGCATCGCGGGCGGGATCGTCGGCGGCGTGTTTCTCGTGAAGATCGGCATTGCGCGCGGATTGTGGATCTTCGGCGTGCTGCAGATTCTCGCGACCTTCGGTTTCGCGTGGCTCGCGAAGATCGGGCCGTCGCCGCTCGCGCTCGCCGTGCTGTACGGCTTCGAAACGTTCAGCACCGGCCTCACGCTCGCCACGTTCACCGCGTACATCGCGAGCACCACCGACCCGCGCTACACCGCGACTCAGTTCGCGCTCTTCACGAGCCTCGCCGCCGTGCCGCGCACGCTGGTGTCGTCGGTGAGCGGCTTCATCGTCGCGCAGACGGGCTGGTTCGAGTACTTCATTGTCTGCATCGCGCTGTCGATTCCGGGCATGTTACTGTTGCCGCTGATCGCGCCCTGGAGACCAAAACGATGACGGTGCGGATATCGACCAACCGGCCGCTGCGCGCCGTGCTCTGCGCACTGGCTTTTGCTTCGCTCGCCTCGCCGTGGGCGCGTGCGCAGGACGAAGACCGCGCGCCGCCGCCCTACACCGCGCCGAACAACCAGATTCGCTTCGGCAACACAGCGCTCTTTCGGAATCTCATTCCGCCTGCGACGCTCGAACAACAGTCCGCCGACGAATACGCGCAGATCATCCGCGAGGCCGAGCGCAACAAGCGGCTTCTCGGCGACGACAACGCGCTCGTCAAGCGCGTGCGCGATATCGCGAATCACGAGATTCCGTTCGCGCTCAAGTGGAACGATCGCTCGAAGGGCTGGAAGTGGGAAACGAACGTCGTGCGGTCGAGCGAGATTCGCATGTACTGTCTGCCGGGCGGAAAGATCGTGGTTTATAGCGGGCTGATCGAGAAGCTGCGCCTGAACGACAACGAGATCGGCATGATGATCGGCCACGAGATCGCGCATGCGCTGCGCGAACACGCGCGCGAGCGGCTCGGACGCCAGCAGGCCGCGCAACTGACGGCGGGCACCATGCCGCAGCTTTTCGGCTTCGCGGACGTCGGTTCGACGCCGCTCGGCATCGGCGATCAACTGCTCGCCATGCGCTATTCGCCCGCCGACGAAACGGAAGCCGACGTGATCGGCAGCGAGATCGCGTCGCGCGCGGGCTACGATCCGCGCGCCGCCGTCACGCTATGGAACAAGATCGACACGGCCACGCGCCGCGCCGACAACGGCTTCATCTGGATGCATCCCTACGGGCAGGACCGCAAGCAGGATCTGCTCAAGCGCATGCCCGACATGATGCCGCTGTATGCGAAGGCGATCGGCAAGAGCATCGACGCGTTGCCGACTTACGCGGGCATGGGGCGGTTCAAGAAGAGCGGACCTTAGCGCTTCCAGTCGTAATCGATGGTGAGCGGCGCGTGGTCGCTGAACTTGATGTCGCGGAAGATCGACGTCTGCTTCGCGGTGGCGGCGACTTCCTTCGTCGCGATCTGATAATCGATGCGCCATCCGACGTTCTTCGCATACGCCTGACCGCGATTGCTCCACCACGTATATTGCTCGGGGCGCGAATCGAGCGTGCGGAACACGTCGACATAACCGACGTCGTCGAATAGCTTCGTGAGCCACGCGCGTTCTTCGGGCAGGCAGCCGGAATTCTTCTGGTTGCTCTTCCAGTTCTTGATGTCGATTTCCTTGTGCACGATGTTCACGTCGCCGCACAGGATGACTTCGCGCTCGCTGGAAAGCTGGGCGAGATGCGGCATGAATTCGTCCATGAAACGGTATTTCGCCTGCTGGCGCTCTTCACCGCTCGATCCCGACGGCACGTACACGGACACCACCGAGAGCTTGCCGAAACGCGCTTCCACGTAACGGCCTTCCGCGTCGAACTCCTCGCTGCCGAAGCCGATGATCACGTCGTCCGGTTCATGGCGCGTATAGACGCCCGCGCCGCTGTAACCCTTCTTGACCGCGTGCTGGAAGTAGCCCTGAAAGCCGTGCGGCGCGAGAAACTCGGGCGTGAGATCGTCTTGCGAGCACTTGATTTCCTGCACGCACACGACATCGGCATCCTGCTCGCCGAACCAGTCGAAGAAGCCTTTCTTGGCAGCCGAACGGATGCCGTTCAGATTGGCGGTGATGACGCGAAACATACGCTTCCTTTCTTCTAAGTTTTGGAGTGAGTCGAATCACTCGACCTTCACGCCCGTGAGCGATTCCTTCGCCGGCGGAAATTCGAGCTTCATGCCCTGCATCGTGCGCAAGACGAGTTCGGCGACCATCAGGTTCCGATGCGTCTTCGAATCGCCCGGAATGATGTACCACGGCGCGTAGTCCGTCGAGGTCGCGCCGAGCGCCACCGAATACGCCTGCTGATAGTCGTCCCAGAGCTTGCGCGCGTCGAGGTCGGAGACATCGAACTTCCAGTGCTTCGTCGGATCGTCGATGCGCGCCTGCAGGCGCTTGCGCTGCTCGTCCTTCGAAATGTGCAGGAAGCATTTGACGATGGTCGTGCCCGAATCCGCGAGCAGCGCCTCGAATTCACGAATATGCCGATACCGCCGCTCGCATTCGTCATCGTCGATGCCCTTTTGCACGCGCGGCACGAGCACGTCCTCGTAGTGGCTGCGGTTGAAGACGACGAATTCGCCGGCCATCGGCGCCTGCGCGTGCACGCGCCAGAGGAAGTCGTGCGCGAGTTCGCGCTCGGTCGGCGCGCGAAACGGCACGATGCGCAAGCCGAGCGGATCGACGTCATGGAACACGCCGCGCACGGTGCCGTCCTTGCCGCTCGTGTCCATGCCTTGCAGCACGAGCAGAACGCGCCGGCGACGCTGCGCGTGCAGCTTTTCCTGCAGCTCGTCGAGTTGCGTGCCGATTTCGGTCAGGCGCGCGCGGTCGTCATCTTTCGAACCCGTGGAAAATGGCTTCGCGGAGGAATCCACCGAAGCGATGTCGAACGATTTGAGCTTCTTGCCGCCGTCGAAGGAGGGGACGCGAAAGTCGTCCAGATCGGGTTTCTTTGCCATGTCTTTTTCACCCTTTCCAATGAAAACGGGCTGCTGCCAACCTGAACCGGCAACAGCCCGTGAGTCTTGCTCTCTGGAATCAGCTAGCGATACGACCGCCTCCGCGCCGCCCTGCTCGCTGACTCAGCCAAGCTTCTTTTTCAGCAATTCGTTGACCTGCTGCGGATTGGCCTTGCCCTTGGTCGCCTTCATTGCCTGGCCGATCAGCGCGTTGAACGCCTTCTCCTTGCCCGCGCGGAATTCGTCGACGGATTTCTGATTCGCGGCGAGGACGTCGTCGATGATCGCTTCCAGCGCGCCGGTGTCCGAAATCTGCTTGAGACCCTTCGCCTCGATGATGCGGTCCGCCGCGCCCTCGTCCGTCGCCTTCTCTTCCCAGATCGACTGGAAGATGTCCTTCGCGATCTTGTTGGAAATGGTGCCGTCCGCGATACGCTGAAGCACGAGCGCGAGTTGCGCGGCCGAAACCGGCGATTGCGCGATATCCAGCGATTCGCGGTTCAACTGCGCGGAAACGTCGCCCATCAGCCAGTTCGCGGCGATCTTCGCCTGGCCCGCGCCCGCGTTCGCGACGACCGCTTCGAAATACGCGGCCATCGCCTTCGAGGACGTCAGCACGCCCGCGTCATACGGCGTGAGGCCATACGTTTCGACGAAGCGCTTCTGCATGTCCGACGGAAGTTCGGGCAGTTCGCCTTTAACGCGCTCGATCCACGACGCGTCGATCACGAGCGGCATGAGGTCGGGGTCGGGGAAATAGCGGTAATCGTGCGCGTCTTCCTTGCTGCGCATGGAGCGCGTTTCACGCTTGTCCGGATCGTAAAGGCGCGTTTCCTGAACCACGGTGCCGCCGTCCTCGATCAGCTCGATCTGGCGGCGCACTTCGTAATGAATGGCTTCTTCGAGAAAGCGGAACGAATTCAGGTTCTTGATTTCCGCGCGCGTGCCGAATTCCTTCTGGCCGACCGGACGCACGGACACGTTCGCGTCGCAGCGGAACGAGCCTTCCTGCATGTTGCCGTCGCAGATGCCGAGCCACACGACGAGACCGTGCAGCGCCTTCGCATACGCGACCGCTTCGGCCGCGCTGCGCATTTCCGGCTCGGTCACGATTTCGAGCAGCGGCGTGCCCGCGCGATTCAGGTCGATGCCCGTCATGCCCGCGAAGTCTTCGTGCAGCGACTTGCCGGCGTCCTCTTCGAGATGCGCGCGCGTCAGGTTGACGGTCTTCGAATACGCTTCTTTCCCCGACTTTTCATTGGCCGGAACCTGAATCGTGATCGTGCCGCCCTGCACGACGGGAATCTCGTACTGGCTGATCTGATAGCCCTTCGGCAGATCGGGATAGAAATAATTCTTGCGCGCGAAGATGCTGCGCGGCGCGATGTGCGCGCCGATCGCGAGACCGAAGCGGATCGCGCGCTCCACGGCGCCCCGGTTCATGACCGGCAGCACGCCGGGCAGCGCGAGATCGACGGGACATGCCTGCGTGTTCGGCGCGGCGCCGAACTGCGTGGGCGCGCCCGAAAAAATCTTGGAGACGGTGGACAACTGCGCGTGCGTTTCCAGACCGATGACGACTTCCCACTGCATGTTCACACTCCCGATGCCGATGGTGCCTTGCGGTGCCAGTCGGTCGCGCGCTGGAACGCGTCGGCGACCTGGAGCATCCGGGCTTCGTTGAAATAGTTGCCGACGATCTGCAGACCGACCGGCCGATTCGCGTTCGCGCCGGCGCCGAAGCCGCACGGCACGCTCATGCCCGGAAGGCCCGCGAGGCTGACGGAAAGCGTGTAGATATCCGCGAGATACATCTGCACCGGATCGTCGGTCTTTTCACCGAGATTCCACGCCACCGACGGCGCGACCGGCCCCATGATGACGTCGCACTGCCTGAACGCTTCCTGAAAGTCGCGCGCGATGATGCGGCGAATCTTCTGCGCCTGCAGGTAGTACGCGTCGTAGTAGCCGTGCGAGAGCACGTAGGCGCCCACGAGAATCCGCCTCTTCACTTCCGGCCCGAAGCCTTCGGCGCGCGACTTCTTGTACATGTCGAGCAGGTCCGTGTAGTGCGCTGCGCGATGCCCGTAGCGCACGCCGTCGAAGCGCGACAGATTCGACGATGCCTCCGCCGGCGCGATGATGTAGTACACGGGAATCGAAAGCTCGGTCTTCGGCAGCGACACTTCGACGAGCGTGGCGCCGAGCGCTTCGTATGCCTTCAGCGCGGCTTCGATCGCGGCGCGCACGTCGTCCGCGAGACCCGCGCCGAAATACTCCTTCGGCATGCCGATGCGCAAGCCTTTGAGCGGCTTGGAGGCGTCATCGCTCCAGTTCTTGCCGAGATAGCGCGTGTAGTCTTCGTCGTCGCGCTGCAGGCTCGTCGAGTCGCGCTCGTCGAAGCCGCCCATCGCGTTGAGCAGGAGCGCGCAGTCGGCGGCGGTCTGCGCCATCGGGCCGCCCTGATCCAGCGACGACGCGAACGCGATCATCCCGTAGCGCGACACGCGGCCATAAGTCGGCTTGATACCCGTGATGCCCGTGAACGACGCGGGCTGGCGAATGGAGCCGCCGGTGTCGGTGCCGGTTGCAGCGGGCGCGAGGCGCGCGGCCACCGCTGCGGCGGAACCGCCCGACGAGCCGCCCGGCACGGCCTTCGCGTCCCACGGATTCTTCACCGCGCCGAAGTACGAGTTCTCGTTGGACGAGCCCATCGCGAACTCGTCCATGTTGGTCTTGCCGAGGCACACCATGCCCGCGCGCGACAGGCGTTCGACGACCGTCGCATCGAACGGGCTCGCGTAGTTTTCGAGCATGCGCGAGCCGGCCGTCGACTTCCAGCCGCGCGTGACGAAGACGTCCTTGTGCGCGATCGGAAGGCCCGCGAGCGGACCCGCGTTGCCTTGCGCAATGAGCGCGTCGGCGGCATTCGCCTGCGCGAGCGTGAGGTCGCGGTCCACGCCGATGAACGCGTTCAGTTCCTTCGCGGCTTCGATGCGTTCCAGATACGACTGCGCGAGCTCGACGGCGGAAATCTCCTTCGAGTCGAGCGCGGCGCGCAGTTCGGTCAAGCTTTTCTGATGCATTGCAGTTCCCTGATGAGCGCGGCGGTTCACGCCAGGCGCGAGATCCTTGTTTCGATGCGCGTGCGAACCGCGCTCACTCGATCACCTTCGGCACGAGATACAGCCCGTCCTGCACGGCCGGCGCGCAACGCTGGAACTCTTCGCGATCGACTTGCTCTGAGACTGCGTCGTCGCGCAATCGCAGCGCGACTTCCTCGATCGCGTCGATGGGATGCGCGAGCGGCTCGATGCCCGCGGTATCGACCGCCTGCATCTGCTCGACGAGACCGAAGAAATCGTTGAGGCGCGCGAGCGTCGGTTCGGCCTCGTGCTCGGGCAGTTCGAGCCGCGCGAGATGCGCGATGCGTTTAACGTCGGTCAGGGTCAATGACATGGGATCACCGGAGAAAAACATGAACAACTCCCACGCCAGAAACAGTCGCTGTAACAGAGAGTTACGAAGCTGGCGGAAAGCCGTCGAAGCGGGGCCGAGGATGGCAAAAAGTGCCGTCCTTTTCCTATAGAAACCCCCAAATTATAAGGTATCATTACACGTTCGACTCACATCCGGATCGACCTGTCAGCGGCTTTCTCCCTGTATCAATGCTTTGCGAGAAACGTTTGCGTGGCACGTTCAACTCCGCGGTAGATTTCTGCTCGGATTTGCACTCACGGCGGCCCTTTTCGCCGTCCCGGCAAACCGTTATTTTTTCCGCTGCCGTCCCCGGCGCTCTTAGCGAGGCACGGCTACCCAGCGAGACAGGATTTTTGAATGTTCGGCTTTTTGCGCAGCTATTTTTCCAACGACCTGGCGATTGATCTCGGCACCGCCAACACGCTGATCTACATGCGCGGCAAGGGCATCGTCCTCGACGAGCCGTCAGTCGTTTCCATCCGTCAAGAAGGCGGCCCCAACGGCAAGAAGACCATTCAGGCTGTCGGCAAGGAAGCGAAGCAGATGCTCGGCAAGGTGCCGGGCAACATCGAAGCCATTCGTCCGATGAAAGACGGCGTGATCGCCGACTTCACCGTGACCGAGCAGATGATCAAGCAGTTCATCAAGACTGCACACGAATCCCGCATGTTCTCGCCGTCGCCGCGCATCATCATCTGCGTGCCGTGCGGTTCCACGCAGGTCGAACGCCGTGCCATCAAGGAAGCGGCACACGGCGCGGGCGCGTCGCAGGTCTATCTGATCGAAGAGCCGATGGCCGCCGCAATCGGCGCGGGCCTGCCGGTGTCGGAAGCAACCGGCTCGATGGTGGTCGACATCGGCGGCGGCACGACGGAAGTCGGCGTCATTTCGCTCGGCGGGATCGTGTACAAGGGTTCGGTGCGCGTCGGTGGCGACAAGTTCGACGAAGCCATTGTCAACTACATCCGCCGCAATTACGGCATGCTGATCGGCGAACAGACGGCCGAAGCCATCAAGAAGGAAATCGGCTCGGCGTTCCCCGGCTCCGAAGTGAAGGAAATGGAAGTCAAGGGCCGCAATCTGTCCGAAGGCATTCCGCGCAGCTTCACCATTTCGAGCAACGAAATCCTCGAAGCGCTCACCGACCCGCTGAACCAGATCGTCTCGTCGGTGAAAATCGCGCTGGAACAGACGCCGCCGGAACTCGGCGCGGACATCGCCGAGCGCGGCATGATGCTGACGGGCGGCGGCGCGCTGCTGCGCGATCTCGACCGCCTGCTCGCCGAAGAAACGGGCCTGCCCGTGCTGGTCGCCGAAGATCCGCTGACCTGTGTCGTGCGCGGCTCGGGCATGGCGCTCGAGCGCATGGACAAGCTCGGCAGCATCTTCTCCTACGAGTGACCCCGGCTTCCGGCGCCCGACTATCTGCGCGCCGCCGCGAACGATCCAAGGCACTTTCGCGTAACGCGACGCGCGCACGGCCCGGCATCAGTCCGGGCCGTTGTCGAAACAGCGTAGGGCAGGTTCCGCCACGAGCGACAAAGCCTGCAGCATCATCCACTTGCTCACGCCCTCGGCGCTGACCATGGAATACAGTCCGCCGCCACTCTTCAAGCAAGGCCCCTCCGCGCTCGCGCGTCTCATATTCTTCGTGGTGCTCGCCATCACGCTGCTGATCTCGGACGCCCGCTTCAGTACGCTCGAAATCGTGCGCGGCATGCTCGGCGCCGGCTTGTATCCGTTGCAGCGCGCGGCGCTCGTTCCGCGCGATATCTTCATGGGCGCCGCCGACCTCGCCGTGACGAGCGCCACGCTGCGCAGCGAGAACCGCAAGCTCGCCGACAAGAATCTCGAACTGTCCGTCAAGGCCGGCGATGCCGCGCAATTGAGCATCGAGAACGCGCATCTGCGCGCGCTGTTGAATCTGCAGTCGCGCGCGACCACGCAGACCACGCCCGCCGAAATCCAGTACGACACGCGCGATCCTTTCACGCAGAAGGTGGTAATCGGCAAGGGCTCGCAGCAGGGCATCCAGGACGGCGCGCCGGTCGTCGACGAAGAAGGCGTGATCGGGCAAGTAACGCGTGTGTTTCCGCTTCAGTCCGAAGTCACGCTGCTGACGGACAAGGACCAGGCCGTGCCTGTGCAGATTGCGCGCACCGGGCTTCGCAGCGTGATCTACGGCACGCCGAAGGGCGACACGCTCGATCTGCGTTTCGTGCCGATCAGCGCCGACGTGCAAGCCGGCGATCAACTGGTCACGAGCGGTCTGGACGGCGTCTATCCGCCGGGGCTCGCGGTGGCGAAGGTGCTGCGCGTCGACAAGCAGGCGGACACGGCGTTCGCGCGCGTGGTCTGCGTGCCGGTCGCGGCGGTGCGCGGCGCGCGCCAACTGCTCGTGCTGCATTACAACGTGAACGTGCCGCCGAATCCGATCGAAGTCGAAGCCGCCGCTGCCGCGAAGGAAGCGAAAGAGAACAAGGGCAAGAAAAAGCCCGCGCCGAAGGCGGCAGCCGCCGCGAGCGCGAGCGGCGCGAGCGGTGCAAGCGGCGCAGCGGCAGCCGCGGCACCCGCGAGCGCGGCCACAGCCGCAACGCCCGCCGCAAAGCCGGCGGCAAAAGCTGCCGCGCCTAAAGCGGCGTCCAGCGCAGCGGCGAAACCGGGCAGAAAGGCGCACGCGCCGAGACCCGCATCATCGGGAGCCGCGCGATGAATCGCCCGCAATACATTCTTCAGCCGGTCAATCCGTACTTCATCACGTTCAGCCTCGCCGCCGCGTTCCTGCTGAATCTGGTGCCGTGGGGCCGGCTCGTCGGCGTGCCGGATTTCGTCGCGCTCGTGCTGCTGTTCTGGAACGTGCAGCAGCCGCGCAAGGTCGGCATGGGCATCGCGTTTTTGCTCGGGCTTCTCATGGATGTCCACAGCGCGAACCTGCTTGGCGAGCACGCGCTCGCCTACACGCTCTTGTCCTATGGCGCGATCACCATTCACCGGCGCGTGCTGTGGATGTCGCTGCCGGTGCAGATGTTCGTCGTCGCACCGCTGCTCGTCGGCGCGCATCTCGTGCCGTTCGTCATCCGTCTGATGACCGGCGCCGCGTTTCCCGGCTGGAGCTATCTCGTGAACGGATTCGTCGAAGCGCTGCTTTGGCCAATCGCGAGCTTCCTGCTTCTGATGCCGCAACGGCGCGCAGCCGATCCCGACGACACGCGCCCCATCTGAGCGCTGCTCGCGCGCCGGCTCGCGAAGCCAGGCGCTGATCGCCCCGCGCGCGGACTACACTTGAATCGCGAAAGATCGCGAAAACTCGCGAAACCTGCATGACCGAAATCAAGAACACCGAGCAACAGTTGTCGAAGTTCCGCCTGCGCGTTGCGGCGGCGGGACTGTTCGTGTTCGTCTGCTTCGGGCTGATCGGCCTGCGCTTCCTGTACCTGCAGGTCTGGCACTTCAGCAAATACTCGTTGCAGGCGAACGAGAATCGCATTTCCGTTGCGCCGATCGTGCCGAACCGCGGCATCATCACGGACCGCAACGGCATCGTGCTGGCGAAGAATTACTCGGCGTACACGCTGGAGATCACGCCGTCGAAGATCAACGGGACGCTCGACGAAGTCATAGACGCTCTGTCGCAAGTCATTCCCATCGATTCGCGCGACCGCCGGCGTTTCAAGAAGCTGCTCGAGGACTCGAAGAATTTCGAGAGCCTGCCGATCCGCACGCGCCTCACCGACGAAGAAGTCGCCAAGTTCACCGCGCAGCGCTTCCGCTTTCCGGGCGTCGAAGTGCGTGCGCGCCTCTTCCGCCAATATCCGCTCGGCACGACGGCCGCGCATGTGATCGGCTATATCGGCCGCATTTCGCAGCGCGATCAGGAACGCATCGACGATGCAAGCGATGCCAACGACGAGAACTCGGACCATTACGATCCGCGCCTCGACGCGAACAACTACAAGGGCACGGATTACGTCGGCAAGATCGGCGTCGAGCAAAGTTACGAGACGGAACTGCACGGGCTGACCGGCTTCGAGGAAGTGGAAGTGACCGCGGGCGGCCGTCCTGTCCGCACGATGTCGCGCACGCAGGCGACGCCCGGCAACAATCTCGTGCTGTCGCTCGATATCGGCTTGCAGCAGGTCGCGGAGCAGGCGTTCGCGGGCAAGCGCGGCGCGCTCGTCGCGATCGAGCCTTCCACCGGCGACGTCCTCGCGTTCGTCTCGGCGCCGAGCTTCGATCCGAATTCCTTCGTCGATGGCATCGACCAGCCGACGTGGGACGCGCTCAACACGTCGCCCGATCATCCGCTTCTGAACCGGCCGCTGCACGGCACGTATCCGCCCGGCTCCACGTACAAGCCGTTCATGGCGCTCGCCGCGCTCACGCTGCACAAGCGCACGCCCGGCTGGGGCTTTCAGGACCCGGGCTACTTCACGTTCGGCGGCCACACGTTCCGCAACGACGTGCGCTCGGGCCAGGGCTGGGTGGACATGAACCGCGCGATCGTCGTCTCGAACGACACGTACTTCTACATGCTCGCGCGCGACCTCGGCGTGAATGCGATGGCGGGCTTCATGAAACCGTGGGGCTTCGGGCAGATCACCGGCATCGACATCGCGGGCGAGGCGCGCGGCATTCTTCCGTCGACGGAATGGAAGCGCAAGGCGTATCGCAAGCCGGAGCAGCAGCGCTGGTACGAAGGCGAAACCATCAGCCTCGGCATCGGCCAGGGCTATAACTCGTTCACGATCCTGCAACTCGCGCACGCCACGGCGACGCTCGCGAACAACGGCATCGTGATGAAGCCGCACCTCGTGCGCGATATCGAAAATCCGATCAGCAAGGCGGTTCGCCCTGTCGTGCGCGATCCGAGCGACAAGATTCCGGTGCGCCAGCAGGACATCGACGTCATCAAGCGCGCGATGGAAGGCGTCGTGACGAACGGCACGGCGGCGAAGGTGTTCGCGGGCGCGCAATATCTGGCGGCGGGCAAGACCGGCACCGCACAGGTTTATTCGCTGCAGGGCGCGAACTACCACGGCCACGCGACGGCGGAACACTTGCGCGACCACGCGCTTTTCATCGCGTTCGCGCCGGCCGAGCAGCCGAAGATCGCGCTTGCGCTGATCGTCGAAAACGGCGGCTGGGGCGCGGAATCCGCCGGCCCGATCGCGCGCAAAGTGCTCGACTATTACCTGATCGACCGCATGAAGCCCGGCGCCGAAGCCGCTGCGGTCGCCGCCGCCGCATCCGCGACGGAAGACGCCGGACTTCCGGTGATCGGCGGCACGCAACCGCCGGCTGCGGTGGCGCTGCCCGCGTCGGTGATAAATCAGTCGCCGGCGTTCTCGCCCTCGGCTGCGTCGAATCGGGACGTCGCGAAGGCGGCGTCGGCGCCTGCGGTGTCGGCATCGGCGGCGCGTGCCGGATCGGCTCCGGCTGCGGCGCTGCCGGCGTCGTCGGCGGCGCCTGCGGCCGGACGCAAGCGCGGCAAGAAGAACGCGCCGACGGAGCCGACGCCCACGATGGTGCGCGGCAATTCCGACGACGGCGTACGAACCTTCGCGCCGACCGGCGGCATCGACGAATAAGGAACCGGCATGCAAGTGCATTTGCAATTCGACAAGCGCGAGTGGATCGACCGCGCCAAGCGGATGTTCGCGGGCTTCGACCGTCCGCTCGCACTCATCGTTTTTCTGCTTCTGTGCGTGGGCATCGTGACGCTCTACAGCGCGAGCCTCGACATGCCGGGCCGCGTGGAAGACCAGTTGCGCAACATCATGCTGACGTTCGCCCTGATGTGGGTGCTCGCCAACATCCCGCCGCAAACCTTGATGCGCTTCGCGGTGCCGCTTTATACCGTGGGCGTCGCGCTGCTCGTCGCGGTCGCGGCGTTCGGCCTCACGCGCAAGGGCGCGAAGCGCTGGCTCAATGTCGGCGTGGTCATTCAGCCGTCCGAGATCATGAAGATCGCGATGCCGCTGATGCTCGCGTGGTACTACCAGAAGCGCGAGAGCAACATTCGCTGGTGGGATTACATCGTCGGCTTCGTGATTCTGATATTCCCCGTCGCCCTCATCGCGAAGCAGCCGGACTTGGGCACGGCGGTGCTCGTCTTCGGCGCGGGCGTGTTCGTCATTTATTTCGCGGGACTGAGCTTCAGGCTGATCGTGCCGGTGCTCGTGGCGGGCGTGATCGTCATTGCGAGCGTGGCCGTGTTTCAGGACCGCATTTGCCAGCCGCAAGTGAACTGGCCGCTGATGCACGATTATCAAAAGCACCGCATCTGCACGCTGCTCGACCCGACTTCCGATCCGCTCGGCAAGGGCTTTCACACGATTCAGGCGGTCATCGCCATCGGCTCGGGCGGCACGCTGGGCAAAGGCTGGCTGAAGGGCACGCAGGCGCACCTCGAATTCATCCCCGAAAAGCACACGGACTTCATCTTCGCCGTGTTCTCAGAGGAATTCGGGCTCGTCGGCGGGCTCGTGCTGCTCTTTCTCTACATGGCGCTGATCGCGCGCGGACTCTATATCGCGGCGAACGGCGCAACCTTCTTCGGGCGATTATTGGCGGGATCGCTCACGCTCGCGTTCTTTACTTACGCGTTCGTCAACATCGGCATGGTGAGCGGGATTCTGCCGGTCGTCGGCGTGCCGTTGCCGTTCATGAGTTACGGCGGCACCGCGCTCACGACGCTCGGCGTCGCGGTCGGGCTCATCATGAGCGTCGCGCGGCAAAAGCGCTTGATGCAGAGCTAGTTACTGCGGCTTCTGCGGATTCTGCTGCTCCAGTTCCGTGCTGAGTTGCAGGTACTTGAGCTTGGCAGCCGGATCGCCCTGCGCGGCGGCCGCCGCGTAATAGGCGCGCGCCACATTGAGATTGCGTTCGACGCCGTCGCCGCCGCGCTCATAGAACGATCCCGCGACGTACTGCGCCGTCATGTCGCCGCCTTGCGCGGCTTTCTTGTACCAGGTGAACGCCTGCATGTTGTCGCGCGCGGTGCCGCGACCATCGAGAAACTGATTCGCAAGGGCAAGTTCCGCCTGAACGTGGCCCTGATTCGCCGCGAGCAGAAACCATCGATGCGCCTCGGCCGGGTCTTTCTCGACGAACTCGCCGTCGTCGTACATCTTGCCGTAGACGTACTGCGCGTGCGTCATGTTCGCGTCGGCGGCGCGGCGCAGCCATTTCTTTCCCTCGGGCACGTCGGCGGCGCCGCCTTCGCCGTTGAGCAGCATCATCGCGTAGTTGAATTCGGCGAGACGGCTGCCCTTTTGCGCGGCGCGACGAAACTCGGAGCGCGCGGCGACGAGATTGCCCGCGTTGTAATCGGCGACGGCGTTCTGCGTCGCGAGGTCGGGCGGCTTCGGCATGGCCTGCGCGTGCGCGCCGCCCGCCGCGAAGAGACCCAGCGCAGCCGATGCCGCCGCCACGCCGCCACGCCATGCGCGTTTCATGCTCGTGCCTCCTGCAACGCCTGCCGCGTCGCCTTCAACAGCCACATCACGTCAGCCGCGATCGACACGAGCTTGATGCCCGCGTCCGCATATTGCCGCGCGCTCGCGACATCCAGCGCAAAGATGCCGCTCGCCTTGCCCGCGCGCTTCGCCGCGTCCGCGATCTTCGCGACGGCGGCATGCACGTCGGGATGCTTCGCGTCGCCGAGATGCCCGAGGCTCGCGGCGAGATCCGCCGGGCCGATGAAGAGACAATCGACGCCCGGCGTCGCGGCGATGTCGTCGACGGCTTCGAGTGCCGCGACGGATTCGATCTGCACGATCGTCGCGACCTGCGCGTTCGCGCCCGACACGTAATCGCGCCGCATGCCGTATGCCGCCGCGCGCACCGCGCCGGCGACGCCGCGCAGGCCGTCGAGTTGCGCTTCGGTGGGATATTGCGTGAGCCGGACGACGCGCGCCGCATCGTCCGCCGACTGCACGTTGGGAAACATCAGCGTGCGCGCGCCGGCATCGAGCACGCGCTTGACGAGCCAGCCCTCGGAAAACGGCACGCGCACGATCGGCTCGGTCGGCAGATGCGCGGCTGCGATCGCGCGAAGCTGTTCGACGACATCGCGGCTATCGTTCGGCGAGTGCTCCATGTCGATGCACAGCCAATCGAAGCCCGCGTGCGCGAGCGCTTCGGCGGCATCGGCGCTGCACAGCGAAAGCCACATGCCGAAGAGCGGGCCCGGTTCCGTGAGACGCTGCTTGAGGGGATTGGTGAAGGTGCTCATCGCGCGGCTCCGTGAGAGCTTGATTCGCGCGACGTTTCGGGAGAAAACGACCGGGTGAATGACGGCATGCTCGCGCTCCGTTTCTCGTCACCCGACTTGGGCGACGCTTCGAGCGATCATACCGTGACGCGCGCGCGGACGTTCGCCGCGCCTCGATGCGTGATTGCTTGTTACGCGTGCTCGACGTCCGCCCAGCAATTCGGCGTTTCGTACAGCCGCACGCGCTGGAGCCTGAGATTGACGCCGTAGTGCGCGTCGTACACGTCCGCGAGAATGCGGAACGCCACCGCCGCCATGTTTTCGACGGTCGGAATGCGGTCGAAGACGACGGTCTTGTGATCCGCCATGGACTGAAGGAATTCGCGCACTTTGACGTCGCCTTCGTAGACGATGAACGCGTGATCCCACTTGTTGACCAGATGCTCCATCGCGAGCGACTTCACGTCGGCGAAGTCCATCACCATGCCGCGATCCGGCGCGCCTTCGGTATCGACGAGATCGCCTTGCAGCGTGATTTCCAGTACGTAGCGATGCCCGTGCAAATTGCGGCACTGGCTGCGGTGATCGGGAATGCGGTGGCCCGCATCGAATTCGAGTTTTCGGGTAATCGTCTGCACGTCGGCTCGACCGTCTTCAGGGAATATTCAGGTATTTGTGCGTCTGCATCGACAGCCGCCACTTGGGATGCCGCTTGCACCAGTCGATCGCGAGCTTCGTGTTGATGTCGCGCGAGGGACCGTCCATCGGCTGGACGAGGAAATACTCGAAGTCGAGCTTTTCGTATTCGGCAAGACGCTGATTGTCTTGCGGCACCACCACTTTCAGCTCGTTGCCCTTGGTGACGACGAGCGGCGCGTCGGCCTTCGGGCTCACGCAGATCCAGTCGATGCTGTCGAGCACGGACATCGATCCATTCGTTTCGATCGCCATTTCGAAGCCGGCTGCGTGCAGCGCGTCGACGAAAGGCTGGTCGATCTGCAGCATCGGCTCGCCGCCGGTGCAGACGACGAACTTGCTCGCCTCGCCATCCGGCCACAGCGACGCGATTTTCGCGACGAGTTCGGCGGGCGTCTTGAATTTGCCGCCATTCTCGCCGTTGGTGCCGACGAAATCGGTGTCGCAGAAACGGCAGATGGCGTCCGCGCGATCTTCCTCGCGGCCCGACCACAGATTGCAGCCGGCAAAACGGCAGAAGACGGCGGGACGCCCGGCGTTCGCGCCTTCGCCCTGCAACGTGTAGAAAATTTCCTTTACCGCATACGTCATGACTGCTCTGTGACTCAGTAGTGTTTCCGATTCAGACCGGTTCGACGGTGACTTGCTCGCCCGCGCGATACGCTTCGTAGCCGCGTTTGCGCAGCTTGCACGCGGGGCACTGGCCGCAGCCGAAGCCCCATTCGTGCAGTTCGGCGCGCTCGCCGACGTAGCACGTATGCGTCTCGATGCGGATCAGATCGACGAGCGTCTCGCCGCCGAGCGTTTCCGCGAGCCGCCAGGTGTCGGCCTTGTCGAGCCACATCAGCGGCGTTTCGAGCGCGTAGCGAGTTTCCATGCCGAGGTTCAACGCGACTTGCAACGCTTTCATGGTGTCGTCGCGGCAATCGGGGTAGCCGGAGAAGTCCGTCTCGCACATGCCGCCGACGAGCACCTTCAGTCCCCGGCGATACGCGAGCGCCGCAGCGACGGTCATGAACAGGAGGTTGCGCCCCGGGACGAACGTGTTCGGCAGGCCATTCGCGGTCGACTGAATCTCGATTTCGCGGGTCATCGCGGTGTCGCTGATCGCGCCGAGCACGGACAGATCGATCATGTGGTCTTCGCCGAGCCGCGCGGCCCATTGCGGAAACTTCTGCGCGATCGCCGCGCGAAAACTGTCGCGGCATTCAAGTTCGACGCGATGCCGCTGGCCGTAGTCGAAGCCGAGCGTCTCGACGGTTTCGTACCGTTCGAGCGCCCATGCAAGGCACGTAGCCGAGTCCTGTCCGCCGGAAAACAGCACGAGGGCGCTGTCCTTCGCGTCTATCCGAGTCACCGTGAAAACTCCGTGTATGAGATTGGCGTCGCGCGCCTGCCCGAACGACCGTCGCGCATAGCGGCGCGATGGCGGCGAAGCGCGAATCCAGTATAGGCCGCCGACTCTTTCACTGACGCGCGCCCTTCTTATGCCTGCGATAGCACGCCCGACGACGACGGGCCTATCGCTTCGATGCGCCACTCGCTGCGTTTGACGCACGAGTTGCCGCGATCGAAATAAAAAAGACTTGCCGGTCCGCGGACGAGGCAAGTCCTTAATTCGATGCGAATTTTAGCATGCTGCACGATTGTTCGCCGAAGGCGCGACGGCGGCGGAAGCGGTTCCGGCTGAGCCGATTTAACCCTCAATCCGGTGTGGCTTTTCCACGCGACAAACCGCCCGCTTTTCAAGGAAGTGCCTTTTCTCGTGATCGACGTACTAACCGGGTGGTTAGGCCTTCGCGTCAGATAGTTACGGGCAGCAATTGAAGTAGTACTGCCGAATTTACCGACGCAGGCTCGAAGACCAAAGTACCGATTTTCAGTAATCCTTGCCGCTCTTACCGCTTCTGAAACACTTGTTACATATGAATTTTTACCTTCTCATCTTACGTATAGTATTCTTGCCTCCGTTGTCGCTGACTTACGGCAAGTATTTCTGAAACAAAGCGACCGCCGCAGCAAAATCAGGAAAATCTGCCGTTTTCAGCGGCGTGTTTCTAGCGCGAAGCAGGTCGCTCGCCCACGGGAGCGGCGGCAATATCGGCAAGTTCTCCCGGTCGATGAAGTTCCCGAGATCGAGGCGAAGATGGGCCGCCGACAGCTCGTCATGACGTCGAGCATTCGCGCAAGCCGTTAGTGTTTATCCGTTCGCATGCCTAACGAATCCCCGACTGAGACTCGGGGACCGCAAAGAATACGCGTTCGCCATTGATACGCCTCGACATGTTCGCGGCGCTCTAACCGGCGCATGCGTTCGCCGACGATTCAACCCATTCTTGAGTACCGCTAAATAATTAATATGAAGAATCCTAGCCAAACTTCTGCCATGATTTCTCGCGCTTTCGCCGCGAAAGCGGGCCTCGCCGCCGCCGCAGTAACCGCCAGCCTGTTGCTCGCCGCCTGTGGCGGCGGCAGCGACACCTTCGACACGGCGTCCGCCGCCGACGCCGCCAGTCGCGATACGACGCCCCAGGCAAGCGACAAGGCCGCGACGACGGCCACGAAGATTTTCTATGGCGCGAACGGCCACAACAACGAAGGCGGCGCCTACGACCTCTCCAGCCCGGCGCTCCAGCTTTCGCAGCTTCAAAGTCTCGGCGTCAAGCTGTATCGCAACGAGGTTTATAGCCAGGCATCGGTGAACAAGCTCGCCGGCATCGCGAAGACGATGGCCGCGGGCGGCGTGACGATCTTCCCCGTCCTGCTCGTCGGATCGAACGGCTTCAACAACGAGTCGGACGCGTACAACGCCGGCTATACGCTCGGCAAGCAAACGGCGACTTCCTATCATTATCCGTACTACGAAGTGTCGAACGAGCTGGGCGCGTCGATGCTCACCGGCAACGTCGACGGCGTCTATCCGCAGCACTTCGACAACGCAAAGTTCCAGAAGGCGCGCGGCGTGATTCGCGGCATGATCGCCGGCATCAAGTCGGTGGATACCACGGGCAAGATCGTCATCGGCGGCGATACGTGGCTGCACTACGCCTTCGACCAGATGCTCTGGAACGGCACGCAGCCCGATGGCTCGACGGGTCATCCGAAGGTGACGTGGGACATCACGGCGTGGCATTGGTATTCGGAGCAAGGCGACATCACGCACGCATGCGGCGGCACCGGTTGCCACGACGTGCTCGGCACGTTGCAGGCATTCGGCAAGCCGATCTGGTTAACGGAATTCGGCGTGCGTCCGTCCTACGGCTCGGACGCGCAGATCGCGTCGTACATGGTCGGCAACAAGATGATGGCGCAGTTCGTCTCGGTGGCCGCGAAGTACAACCTTCAGGCCATCCAGGTCTATCAGCTGTATGACGATCCCGCCGGCGGCGAAGGCAACTACGGCCTCATCAAGAACGATGGCAAGACGCAGAAGGCGGTGTTCACGTCATTCAAGAACTTCGTGGCCGCGAACCCCAAGTAAGCGGCGGATGTCGGGCGGCGCGAGACGAGCGCCGTCCCGAACGCGACACGAGCAAAAGCGGGCAAGTGTGCCGGAAGCGATTCCGGCGACTTGCCCGCTTTTTCTTTGGACGCGAGAACGAAGCTGCGCGCGCGATGCAGCGTCAGCGCACCGCGAATGCGTACCAGCCGGCGCTGCTTGCCGACACGCGACGCGGACGACGGCTCGTCAGCGCAGCCGCCTTCGGCTTGGGCGATGGCGCGCGCAACTGCATCGGACGCCGCAAGAGCGCCTGCAGCGACACATTGCGCGAAATGGCGCGCGCACGCAGATTGAAGACGAAGCCGCGAAACCACGCCCGGATGCCATCCACCGGATGCACTTCTCTGACTTGCTCGGCGAGCGCCTGCGAGCGCGCGGAATGGTGACGCAACGCGCGGATCATGCCGCGCCGGGCGGGCCGCGCGGCGCGCGATGCAGCGCGTCGGAGGCCTGAAGCGATTCGGTGGTTCATGTCGGCGATAAAAGATGTTCGCGTCGGGCGAACTCGGAGGAAGCTCGTCACGGCGCAGTTCAAGCCTTCGATCCGACCTCGGATTCGAAGTTGCACCACATTGTTACATTCAATGTACAGGACCTTCATTACTGCCGTAAGTCCGCGTTTTCCCTGTCGGTTTATACAGTGAACGCTTCATTGGATGCGCGAATCGCCCATGTGCAAATGCCCTTGCTACACGACGGACATACAATGTCCGTATTCGCCCCAATTTCGGGTTATGCGCTGGCTGTATGGCGGATGAAGCGGCGCAAAGGCTCAATGAACATGTCTGAACAAACGTCGCTGAAATCGAAGAAAGATCAGGTGCAGGAACTGCGCGAAACGGGCTTCGTCATCGCGAACGGACTCGTTTCCGACGCACGCTGTGACGCGTTGCGCGAAATCGCCGCGCTTCAACTGGCCGAAGCCGCGCCGCCGGTCGAGTTCGAAGCCGATCTGCAATACCCCGGCGCGCCCGAATCGCGTCACGCGCCGGGCGGACAAACGGTGCGCCGCCTGCTCGACGCCTACGCGCGCCATCCGCTCTTCGCGGAATTCGCGACATCGCCGGAAGTGCGCGGCTGGATGGAACTGTATTTCGGCGAAACGCCGTATCTGTCGCGCGCGCATCACAACTGCGTGATGACGAAGCATCCGGCATACGGCAGCCTGACCGGGTGGCATCGCGACGTACGCTATTGGGCGTTCGAGCGCGACGACCTCGTTTCCGCGTGGGTCGCGCTCGGCGACGAGACCGTGGACAACGGTGCGCTGTGGTTCGTGCCGCGCTCGCACAGACTGGCGTTCACATCGGACCGGTTCGACGCCGCCAAATTCTTCCGCGCCGATTTGCCGGAGAACGCCGCGCTCATCCGCACGGCCGTGTCGCCCGCACTGAAGAAGGGCGATGTCGTGTTCTTTCACTGCAACACGCTGCATTCGGCGGGCAAGAACCTGACCGACCGCGTGAAGTTCTCGCTCGTTTATACATATCGCGGCGCGAGCAATGCCGCGCTGCCGGGCACGCGCTCGGCGTCGAAGCCGGAAATCGCGCTCGTCTGAGCGCCTGGCGCCGAGCATTCAGCGTCTGGACGGCAACGCAAGCCCGATCAGCCCCGCCAGCGACGCGACGATGCCGCCGGCGATCAGCCAGATGGTCTTGTTCGTCGGCGAGCCGGTGAAGAATCGCGATACGTCGTTGCTCAGCGAGTGAAACGACTGTCCGCCGAAGTAAAGCAGCACGACGCCGCCGACAAGCAACGCCACGGAAATCGCTCGGGTCATGAAGGGTCTCGCTCGTTCAGGATACGGCGCGCCAGCTTACAAGGCGCGCCGGGGCGCGTCCAGTCGGCTCACGCCTCGACGGGCACGCGCGTCAGCGGCTGAATCTTGCGCAGCAAATCGGCCTGCACCTGCGCGTGATCGCCCGCGCTCGTCCACACGCCGACGTTGAATTTCACGCCCGTATCGGTGTAATCGGTCACGGCGATCCACGGCGCCGACGCGCCGTCCTGCACGATGCGCGCGTCGCCGGTGACGAGCGCGCGCAGTTCGGCCAGCACGCGCTCCACGTCCTGACCATGCTGCACGAGAAAGTTCAGCACCACGCGACGGCGCTCGTTCGCGCTGTAATTCGTCACCGGATTCGCCCAGATGATGCTGTTTGGCACGAACATGACGATGCCGTCCGCTTTCGTGAGCCGCGTCGTGAAAAGTCCGATCTCGTTGACGGTGCCCGCCGTCACGCCGATGCCCTCGATGTAATCGCCGACGCGAAACGGCCGCAGCAGCAGAAGCATCAGGCCCGCGGCGATGTTCTGCAGCGTGCCTTGCAGCGCGAGCCCGATGGCAAGACCCGCCGCGCCGAGCACGGTCAGGATGCTGGCCGCCGCGATGCCGAACTTGCCGAGCGCCGCGACGATCGCGATCACGCGGATCGCCCACATCGCGAGGCTCGCGAGCACGGGCGTGAGCGTGGCATCGACGTTGGTGCGCGCAAGCGTGCGGCGCAGCGCGTTCGCGACGGCGTTCGAAATCCACCAGCCGACAGCGACGATGAGGATGGCCAGCAAAACGTTGACGCCGTATGTCAGCCCGAGCGTGAGCATGAAATCGTAAGCGGGGCGCAGTTTGTCGATCGAATTCATCCGATGCTCCTTTCTTGAAGATTGTGCGGCGCGCGGGATGCTCCCGCATACCGGGACGGCGCGTGCGCGGCGCTCGTGCCGCCGCCGATTGCTCTACCATTGACGGCTTCGAGCGGACCCGCGAGCGTATCGCAGCGCGCGCGTCCGTCGGCCGTCACGCTTGTCAAAGTTAGTTCAATTCCGCAACCCGCAAAGGAAATCCGTCATGGCTTACGAAGCAGCTTCCGAGCGCTACACGCAGATGCAATACCGCACATGCGGCAAGAGCGGACTCCAATTGCCGGCGTTGTCGCTTGGGCTCTGGCACAACTTCGGCGACACCACGCCCATTTCGACGCAACGTGAAATTCTGCGCACCGCGTTCGATCTCGGCGTCACGCATTTCGATCTCGCGAATAACTACGGGCCGCCGTATGGCAGCGCGGAAACCAACTTCGGCCGTCTTTTCAAGGACGATTTCCGTCCGTATCGCGACGAACTGCTGATCTCCTCGAAAGCCGGCTGGGACATGTGGCCCGGCCCTTACGGCCAGGGCGGCGGATCGCGCAAGTATGTGCTCGCGAGCCTCGACCAGAGCCTGAAGCGCATGGGCCTCGATTACGTCGATATCTTCTACTCGCATCGTTTCGATGCCGACACGCCGCTCGAGGAAACCGCAGGCGCGCTCGCGACCGCCGTGCATTCGGGCAAGGCGCTGTACGTCGGCATTTCGTCGTATTCGGCGGCCAAGACGCGCGAAATGGCGAAGCTGCTGGCCGAGCACAAGGTGCCGCTTTTGATTCATCAGCCGTCGTACAACATGCTCAACCGCTGGATCGAGCACGAACTGCTCGATACGCTCGACGACGTCGGCGCGGGAAGCATCGCCTTCACGCCGCTCGCGCAAGGGCTGCTGACCAGCAAGTACCTGAACGGCGTGCCGCAGGATGCGCGCGTCAACAAGCCGGGCGGCGGATCGCTCAAGCAGGAGCACTTGAACGAGGAAAACCTCGCGCATGTGCGCAAGCTCAACGAACTCGCCGAGCGGCGCGGCCAAAGTCTCGCGCAGATGGCGCTTTCTTGGGCGCTGCGCGGCGGGCGCGTGACGTCGGTGCTGATCGGCGCGAGCCGCGCCGAGCAAGTCGTCGAGAACGTCGGCGCGCTGAAGAACCTCGATTTCACCGCAGAGGAACTCGCGGAAATCGACCAGTACGCGCAGGAAGGCGGCATCAATCTGTGGGAGAAGCCGTCGACGGATCAGCGCATCTGACGGCGGCGGCGGCGCGCCGTTTTTCGCGCGAGTTCGCTCGCGAGAATGGCGCGCGCCTGCCGCCAGAAGGGTATTTCGGGATACGCGCGGCGTCTGTTGTTATCATGCCGAGTCGCGGTTTGCTCGTTGCCGCTCCGCAGCGATCAGCGATCCACGCCGACGCGCGGCGCATTGCCGCCCCGAAACGCCCCTAAACGCTCCGATCGTCCGGGGACGTCCGAGGACGCCGGCTGGCTATCGCGTTAGAATAGCCGATTGCGCTGCGGGCCCGAAAAGCCGGCGCCTGGCGCGCGGGGAGCGCGCTTTCATCGAACGAAATCGCGGACGTCGAGCCAGTCCACGCGTCCTTTCGCGTCGCGCCGAGCGCAGCGCCTCTCCGACGTCAGCCCGTGAGCGTCACCGTTTTCGCCTAGTTCAAGAAGCCATGAGCAACCTCAATTCTCAAACCGTTCTGAGCGTCCATCACTGGACCGACACGCTCTTCAGTTTCACCTGCACGCGCGACGCCTCGTTCCGCTTCGAAAACGGCCAGTTCACGATGGTCGGCCTCGAAGTCGACGGCAAGCCGCTCCTGCGCGCCTACAGTCTCGCGAGCGCGAACTACGAAGAACATCTCGAATTTCTGAGCATCAAGGTGCCGGACGGCCCGCTGACCTCGCGCCTGCAACACCTGAAGGTGGGCGATTCCGTGCTGATCGGCAAGAAGCCGACGGGCACGCTCGTCGCCGACAATCTGCTGCCGGGCAAGACGCTGTGGCTCCTCTCGACTGGCACGGGCCTCGCTCCGTTCATGTCGATCATCAAAGATCCGGACGTCTACGACCGCTACGAGAAGATCGTGCTGACGCATACGTGCCGTTTCGTCGACGAACTCGCGTACAAGGACTTCATCACCGAGCATTTGCCGGCGCACGAGCATATCGGCGAGATCGTGTCGGAGAAGCTGCTCTATTACCCGACTGTGACGCGCGAGGAATTCGCGAATCGCGGGCGCATCACCGATCTCATCGAAACGAAGAAGCTGTTCGCGGATCTCGGCGTCGAGCCTTTCTCGAAGGAAACGGATCGCGTCATGCTCTGCGGCAGCCCGCACATGCTGCGCGACACACGCCAGTTGCTCGACGACATGGGCTTCGACGAAGGCAGCAACAACCATCCGGGGCACTACGTCGTGGAAAAGGCGTTCGTCGGCTGATCGCTGCGCGTTTCGCATCGTCGAAAGCCGGAGCCTCGCGCTCCGGTTTTTTTTCGTCTCGCGCAGCCGCTTTGTTACATGTTCTGTAGGTCTTCTTCCTACGCATTCCCTGCGCCGATGTTCTCAACGGGCATGAACTTCGCGCCCGAAACCGTTGTCGTGCATGGATTCGAAATAATTTTGAGATATGATGCGCTCACGTTGAGACGAAGCGCGATGCGCGTTTCGTCCGCCTTCGATGTTACAGAGTGTAAATTTAGTTACGCCCACTCGTGAGGCTCCGAGGACGTATCTCAAGTTGCGCTCAAAGCGAGGAAAGAATGAACACGTCGGACGTGGTCACGCTCGATGAGCGCGCAACGCCCCGCGCCATGCTGCGCGGCTTCTCTCCTGCGGCGCCGGAAAGCGCTGTGTCGCCGTATTCCGCTCTGATCGACGCCAAACTCGAAGGCGATCGCGAAATTCAACGTCTGCGCGCGCGCGTCCGCGATCTCGCGATGCAGCTTTCCCGCGCCGACGAACGCGCGCGCCGCAGCTTGGCGGACGATCTCCACGACGAAACCGGCGCGATTCTCACCGTCGCGAGCCTCGCGATAGGCCGCGCCGAATTCTCCCTTCCCGCCGATGCGCCCGCCGCTTGCGCCGAAGCGCTTCGCCAGGCGCGCGAATGCCTCGCGGATGTGGCCGAGACGAGCCATCGCCTCGTCGAAGGTTTGCATGCACCGGCGCTCGATTCGGGCCTGAACGCCGCGCTGGAGCATTTCGTCGCGAGCTTTGCGGCGCGATCGGGAATCCGCGTCGATTTATCTTGTTCAGTTGAAAACGCGCTTGACGGCCTTTCCCGTGAAATGGCGCTCGCGCTTTTGCGCGTGACGCAGGAAGCGCTCGGCAACGTCGCGCGCCACGCGCACGCCACGCACGCGACGGTCAACATCACCGCCGATGCCCACGCGCTGACGCTCGTCATCGACGACGACGGCATCGGCATGACGCCTGCCGCGCGGCGCAAGAGCGGGCGCTTCGGGCTGGCCGGCATGCGCGCGCGCTGCGAAGCCTTCGGCGGCACGTTGCGCGTGGCATCGTCGAGGAGCGGCGGGACGTCCGTGCGCGCGCGGCTGCCGTGGAACGCTGCATCGCGCCCCGCGCTGCGCGCCGTCAACGGCTGACTCCGTCCATGACGCTCAAAGTCCTTCTCGCCGACGACCACGCCATCGTGCGCCGTGGCGTCGCGCAATTGCTGCTGGAGCGCGGCGCGGCATCGGAAGTCGATGAAGCCGGAACCGGCGCGCAGGCGCTCACGCTCGCGAGCCAGCGCACGTTCGACGTCGTCCTGCTCGACATTTCCCTGCCGGACACGAACGGCCTCGACGTGCTGAAGCGCCTGAAACGCGATGTGCCGGACCTGCCCGTGCTGATGTTCTCGATGTACCGCGAAGATCAATACGCGGTGCGCGCACTCAAGGCCGGCGCCGCGGGCTATCTATCGAAGACCGCGGACCCCGCGCTGATGATCCGCGCGATCCAGCAGGTCGCGTCGCGCCGCAAGTTCGTCAGCCCCGAGATGGCCGAAGCGCTCGCCACTTACGTCTCGCTCGACGCCGACCACATGCCGCACGAGAAGCTATCCGACCGCGAATTCCAAACGCTTTGCATGCTCGCGTCCGGCAAGCGGCTGACCGATATCGCGCACGCGCTATCGCTGTCGGTCAAGACGGTGAGCGTGTATCGCGCGCGGTTGCTCGACAAAATGAAGCTCGCGAACAACGCCGAACTCACGTTCTATGTGATGAGCAACCGGCTCGTCGATATGAACCCGGCCATCGCCGGTTAGCACGCCATTTATCCTGCCCAAGATAAATCGCGTGCGGCAACGCGTTCGCTGCCCAAATCGTGGGCATTTCCCTCGTCTCCGATAAAATGGCGGGTTTTCCCGCCGCAGGGCGCACGCGCGCCGAAGGAGACTTACCGCAATGTCGTTGTTCCGCAAGAAAAACATCGAGCACATGCTGGCCGGCGCGCACAGCACGTCACTTAAAAAAACGCTGGGCGCGCTCGATCTCACGTTCCTCGGTATTGGCGCAATCATCGGCACGGGGATTTTCGTGCTGACGGGCACGGGCGCGGTTCAGGCCGGCCCCGCGCTCATGATTTCGTTTCTCGTCGCGGCCGTTGCGTGCTGCTTCGCGGCGCTCGCTTACGCTGAATTCTCGTCGACGATTCCGGTCGCCGGCTCCATCTACACCTATTCCTACGCGACGCTCGGCGAACTGGCGGCGTGGATCATCGGCTGGGACCTGATGCTCGAATACGGGCTCGCGACTTCGGCCGTCTCTGTCGGATGGTCGGGCTATCTGCAATCGCTGCTGTCGGGCTTCGGCATCAGCCTGCCGACCGTGCTGAGCGCCGCACCCGGCGCGCTGCCGGGCCACGTCACGTACTTCAACCTGCCCGCTTTCCTCGTGATGATGGTCATTACGTGGCTGCTGTCGATGGGCGTGAAGGAATCCACGCGCATCAACAACATCATGGTGGCGATCAAGGTCACGGTCGTGCTGCTGGTGATCGCGGTCGGCGTGTTCCACGTCAAGCCGGCGAACTGGCATCCGTTCATGCCACGCGGCTGGTCGGGCGTATTCGGCGCGGCAGCCGTGATGTTCTTCGCGTTCATCGGCTTCGATTCGGTCTCGTCCGCCGCCGAGGAAGTGAAGAACCCGAAGCGCGATCTTCCCATTGGCATCATCGCGTCGCTCGCGGTGTGCGCGGTACTGTACGTGGCGGTCGCGGCCGTGGTGACGGGCATCGTGCCGGCGGCGCAGTTCGCGAGCATCTCGCATCCGGTCTCGTATGCGCTGCAAGTGGCGGGACAGAACTGGGTGGCCGGTTTCATCGATCTGGGCGCGGTGCTCGGCATGCTCACCGTGATTCTCGTCATGAGCTACGGCCAGACGCGCATCATCTACGCGATGTCGCGCGACGGTCTGCTCCCCGCGCGGCTCTCGAAGGTGCATCCGCGCTACTCGACGCCGTTCCTCACCACATGGCTCGTCGGCCTCTTCTTCGGGCTGATAGGCGCGCTCGTGCCGCTCAACGTGCTTGCCGAACTCATCAACATCGGCACGCTCGCCGCGTTCTCGATGGTCTCCATCGCCGTGCTGATCCTGCGCCGCACGCATCCGCACCTGCCGCGCGCGTTCCGCTGCCCCGGCGTGCCGGTCGTGCCGGTTCTCGCGGTGGCGTCGTGCCTGTTCCTGATGGTCAATCTTCAGGCGATGACGTGGGTCGCTTTCGTCGTGTGGCTCGTGATCGGCCTCGCGATCTACTTCGTCTACTCGCGCCATCATGCGGTGCTCGGCCGCCCGAGCGTCGCGGCGCAGGGTGCGAAAGCCGCCGAGCGCGAACGCGTGACGCACTGATCGCCAGCCGTCGCACGCGCGAAGCGCCGCCCTCCGGGGCGGCGTTTTTTTTGCCCGATGCGGCGACGGCACGGGCGTGCGCCTAATGGCGACGCCCGCCGATTTGTGCTTTACTCGCCGTACACATAACACCTATTCCCAGCCGGACGCGAAGCGCAGGCAGGTGCAAGACGTGGTGACATGCGTGGCGCGAGGCGGAGGCTGGTTCATCCTTTGGAGACAGTAATGACGCTCAGCATCAGCCTGACGGTCAACGGGAAACCGGTGACCGCGAACGTCGAACCGCATCTTCTGCTCGTCCAGTTTCTCCGCGAACAACTCAGGCTCACCGGTACGCACATCGGCTGCGACACCGCGCAATGCGGCGCCTGCACCGTTCATCTCGACGGCCGCGCGATCAAGTCGTGCAACATCCTCGCCGCGCAGGTCGACGGCATGGAGGTGACGACCATCGAAGGCCTGTCGAAAGACGGCCAGCTTCATCCGATGCAGGCGGCGTTCCGCGAATGCCACGGCCTGCAATGCGGCTTCTGCACGCCCGGCATGGTGATGAGCGCGACCGCGCTCGCAGCCGAATCGCCCGATCTCACCGAAGAAGAAGTGCGCGATCAGCTCGACGGCAATCTGTGCCGCTGCACCGGCTATCACAACATCGTCAAGGCGGTTCTCGAAGGCGCGCAGAACATGAAGGCCGGCGCCTGACGCAATTTCCACTCGGACACGATCTGTCGCGCCTATTACGGAGACCGCGATGAATGCTCCTGAGCAACAGAAACTGATCGGCGCTGGCGTGAAGCGCAAGGAAGACTATCGCTTCCTGACGGGCGCGGGCCAGTACACCGATGACGTCGTTCTTCCGCAGCAAAGCTACGGCGTGTTCCTGCGCTCGCCGCACGCGCACGCGCGCATCCGCGGCATCGACATCGAAGCGGCGAAGGCGTCGCCGGGCGTGATCGCCGTCTTTACCGGCAAGGATCTCGCGAGCGAAAACGTCGGCGGATTGCCGTGCGGCTGGCTCATCCACAGCACGGACGGCTCGCCGATGCACGAGCCGCCGCATCCGGTCATCGCGCACGACAAGGCGCTGCACGTGGGCGATCAGGTCGCGCTCGTCGTTGCGGAATCGCTGAAGGAAGCGAAGGATGCGGTGGAACTCATCGACGTCGATTACGACGTGCTGCCCGCCGTCGTCGATACGGCGAGCGCGGCGTCCGAAGGCCAGCCGCTCGTTCACGACAGCGTGCCGGGCAACGTCTGCTACAACTGGGGCCACGGCGACAAGGCGCGCACCGACGCCGCGTTCGCGCAGGCCGCGCATGTCACGACGCTCGACATCGTGAACCAGCGCCTGATTCCGAACGCCATCGAGCCGCGCGCGGTCAACGCGAGCTATTCGAGGCACGACGACAGCTACACGGTGTACGTCGCGAATCAGAACCCGCACGTCGAGCGTCTGCTGATGGCCGCGTTCGTGCTGTCGCTGCCGGAGTCGAAGCTGCGCGTGATCGCGCCGGATGTCGGCGGCGGCTTCGGCTCGAAGATTTTCCTGTACGCGGAAGACGTGGCGCTCACGTGGGCGTCGAAGAAAGTCGGGCGGCCGATAAAATGGGCGGCCGAGCGTTCCGAAGCGTTCGTCTCCGACGCGCACGGCCGCGACCACGTGACGAAAGCCGAGCTCGCGCTCGACAACGACGGCAAGTTCCTCGCGATGCGCGTCCACACGACGGCCAACATGGGCGCGTATCTGTCGACGTTCGCGTCGTCGGTGCCGACCGTGCTGTACGCGACGCTGCTCGCCGGCCAGTACGCCACGCCCGCGATCTACGCCGAAGTGAAAGCGGTCTTCACGAACACCGTTCCCGTCGATGCCTACCGCGGCGCGGGCCGCCCCGAAGCGACCTACGTGGTCGAACGCCTCGTCGAAACGGCGGCGCGCGAGCTGAACATCGATCCGGTCGAATTGCGCCGCCGCAACTTTATCCGCGAGTTTCCGTATGCGACGCCCGTCGGCCTCACCTACGACACCGGCGACTACGACGCCTGCCTGAACCGCGCGCTCGAACTCGCGGATGTCGCCGGTTTCGCGCAGCGCCGCGCGCAGTCGGAAAAGGAAGGCAAGCTGCGCGGCATCGGCTATTCGTGCTACATCGAGGCGTGCGGGCTCGCGCCGTCGAATGTGGCGGGGGCGCTCGGCGCGCGCGCCGGCCTCTTCGAAGCGGGCGAAGTGCGCGTGCATCCGACCGGCTCGGTCACGGTGTTCACCGGCTCGCACAGCCACGGCCAGGGGCACGAGACGACGTTCGCGCAGGTCGTCGCGGACAGGCTCGGCGTCGCGATCGAGAACGTCGACGTTATTCACGGCGACACCGGACGCATTCCGTTCGGCATGGGCACGTATGGATCGCGCTCGATCTCGGTCGGCGGCTCGGCGATCATGAAGGCGCTCGACAAGGTCGAAGCGAAGGCCAAGAAAATCGCCGCGCATTTGCTGGAGGCATCGGCGGAAGACATCGAGTTCGAGAACGGCGTGTTCCGCGTGGCGGGCACGGACCGCACGAAGAGCTTCGCGGAGGTCTCGCTCGCCGCCTACGTGCCGCACAACTTCCCGCTCGAAACGATGGAACCGGGTCTCAACGAGAACGCGTTCTACGACCCGACCAACTTCACGTATCCGTCGGGCGCGTATGTGTGCGAAGTCGAAGTGGACCGTGACACCGGCGAAACGCGCATCCAGAAGTTCACCGCGGTGGACGACTTCGGCAACGTCATCAATCCGATGATCGTCGAAGGGCAAGTGCACGGCGGCCTCGGGCAAGGCATCGGCCAGGCGATGCTCGAACGCTGCGTGTACGACAAGGAAAACGGCCAGTTGCTCTCCGGCTCGTTCATGGACTACGCGATGCCGCACGCGATCGATCTGCCAAGCTTCACCGTCGAAACCGCGAAAGGCACGCCGTGCACGCACAACCCGCTCGGTGTGAAAGGCTGCGGCGAAGCGGGCGCCATCGGCTCGCCGCCCGCCGTCATCAACGCGATTCTCGACGCGCTCGCGCCGCTCGGCGTCAAGGACTTGCAGATGCCCGCCACGCCGCATCGCGTGTGGACCGCGATGCACGCCGCCGCCCATCCGAACGCCTGACGGAGAACCAGACATGTACTCATTCGACTATCAACGTCCGGAAGACGCGCAGGCGGCGGTCGCGTCCTTGAGCGGCAATGGCGACGCCAAATTTCTCGCGGGCGGCCAGAGCCTTCTGCCGACCATGCGCCTGCGGCTCGCGCAGCCGTCCGCGCTGATCGACGTGACGCGCATCGCGTCGATGAAAACGGTCGCGCTCGATGCGGGCAAGCTGGCCATCGGCGGCGGCATGTGCCACGCGCAGGTCGGCGCGAACGCGGACGTGAAGCGCGCGCTGCCGGGACTCGCGGACCTCGCGAGCCGCATCGGGGACCGGCAGGTGCGCGAGCGCGGCACCATCGGCGGATCGCTCGCCAACGACGATCCCGCCGCGTGCTATCCGTCCGCCGTGCTCGCGCTGAACGCGACCATCGTGACGGACCGCCGCCGCATCGCCGCCGACGACTTTTTCATCGGCATGTACGAGACCGCGCTCGAACCCGACGAACTGATCACGGCCGTCGAGTTTCCGCTCGCCGAGCGCGCGGGCTACGAGAAGTTTCGCAATCCCGCGTCGCATTTCGCGCTCGTCGGCGTGTTCGTCGCGAAGCATGCGGACGGCGTGCGCGTCGGCGTGACGGGCGCGGCGCCTTCCGTTTTCCGGCCGAAGGAATTGGAGGCGGCGTTGTCGAGGGATTTCTCGGTGGCGTCGGCGCGCAGCGTGACGATCTCGCCAGACGGCCTCAACGACGACATGCACGCGAGCGCCGACTATCGCGCGCATCTGATTCCGGTGCTCGCGGGCCGCGCGATCGAACGCGCGCTGTCCTTCGCCGCGTGATGATCGACGAACCCGCTTCCATCGACGAGACGCTCGCGCGCCTGCGCGAGCAGCACTACTTCGCGAGCCGGGAACTGGCGACGGCGCTTTTTCTCGCGCTGAAAATGCAGCGCCCGCTCTTTCTCGAAGGCGAGCCGGGCGTCGGCAAGACCGAGCTTGCGAAGGCGGCGGCGGGGCTGTGCGGGACGACGCTTTTGCGTCTGCAATGCTACGAAGGGCTGGACACCGCGAGCGCGCTGTACGAATGGGACTATCCGCGCCAGATCATGGCGCTGCGGCTCGCGGAAGCATCGGGCGAAACGCCGTCGAACGATTCGCTGTATCGCGGCGAGTTCTTGCTCAAGCGCCCGCTCTTGCAGGCGCTCTTGCCCGATCCCGCGAATGCACACGCGCGCCGCGTGCTTCTGATCGATGAAATCGACCGTGCCGACGAGCCGTTCGAAGCGTTTCTGCTGGAACTGCTGTCGGATTTTCAGGTGTCGATTCCCGAGTACGGCACCGTGCGCGCCGCCCGGGCGCCGCTCGTCGTGATGACGTCGAACCGCACGCGCGAAGTCCACGATGCGTTGAAGCGCCGGTGCCTGTATCAGTGGATCGGCTATCCCGAGCGCGACGTGGAACTGGAGATCGTCGCGGCGCGCGCGCCCGAGACGGGCCGCGCGTTGCAGGCGCGCGCGGTCGCGTTCGTCCACCAGTTGCGCACGATGGACTTGTTCAAGGCGCCGGGCGTGGCGGAAACGATCGACTGGTGCCGCGCGCTCGCGGCGCTGTCGGTGTCGGAACTCGATCCGCAATCGGTGCAGAACACGCTCGGCGTCCTGCTCAAGTACCAGGACGATCTCGCGCGCATGGACGCATCGACGCTCGCGCACTGTCTGTCCGCAGCGGCCGCGACGTGACGATGGAACCGCTCGCGCGCAACGTCGTCCATTTCGTGCGCCTGCTGCGAGGCGCGGGGCTCGGCATGTCGCCGGCGCAAGCGGTCGATGCGCTCGATGCGCTGCGCTTCATCGACATCGCCCGCCGCGACGACGTGCGCGCCGCGCTCGCGTGCCTGCTCGTGCACGCAAGCGACGAGCGCGACATCTTCGATTCCGCGTTCGACCTCTTCTGGCGCGATCCCGACTGGGAAGGCAAGCTGCGCGCGCTTTTGCTGCCGAAGATCAAGAGCGGGGCGCCGCCGCCCAAGCGCAACAACCGTCTCGCCGATGCCCTCGCGACGCGCGCCGCGAGTGAAGAGAAGCCGCATCGCGAGGAAAAGGCCGAGGAAGCGCACGCGCGCATGTCGTTCAGCGCGCAGGAACGCCTGAGCCACCGCGACTTCGACACGCTCACCGCCGACGAGTGGCGCGCGCTGCGGCATCAGATTCGCGCGCATCGGCTGCCGCTTGCGACCGAGCCGACGCGCAGGCTCAAGGCGGCATCGCGCGGCACGCATGCGGACTTGCGCGCGAGCGCGCGGCAAGCCGTGCGCGCGGGCGGCGACTGGACCGTGTGGAAATATCGCGCGGCCGTGGAGCGTCGCCCGCCGCTCGTCCTGCTGCTCGACATCTCCGGTTCGATGAGCGCGTATTCGCGCGCGGTGCTGTATTTCTGTCATGCGCTCTTGCAATCGCGCGAGCGTCTGCAGGTCTTTCTCTTCGGCACGCGCCTCACGAACGCGACGCGCGCACTGCGCAAACGCGATCCCGATGTCGCGATCGCCGCGCTCGGCGCGCAGGTCGCGGACTGGTCGGGCGGCACGCGCATCGGCGCGGCGCTCGCGGAATTCAACCGGCGCTGGGCGCGTCGCGTGCTCGCGGGCCGCGCGACGGTGCTTCTCGTCACCGATGGACTGGACCACGACGCCATCGACGTGCTGGATGCGGAAATGGCGCGGCTCAAGCGATTCGCGCATCGGCTGGTGTGGCTCAATCCGCTGCTCGGATTCGCCGGCTTCACGCCGCGCGCGCGAGGCGTGCGCGCGATCCTGCCGCACGTCGACGCGATGCTCGCGGCTCACAACCTCGACAGCCTCGCCGCTGTCGGCCGGGAACTGGCGGCGCTTTCCACGCGCGGCGCGTCCCGGACGCCTGGAGGACACACCCGATGGAACTGACCGAAACGCATTCCCTGCCGGTGCCGCAGGCGCGCGCGTGGCAAGCGCTCAACGACACGGAGATCCTCAAAGCCTGCATCCCCGGCTGCGACAGCATCGAAGCCGATGGCGAAAATGCCTATGCCGTCGGGATGACTGCCGCCGTCGGCCCGGTCAAGGCACGCTTCAAGGGACGCATGGAACTCACCGAGATCGACGCGCCGCACACGTACACGATCGTCTTCGAAGGACAAGGCGGCGCGGCCGGCTTCAGCAAGGGCAGCGCGAAAGTGAATCTCGAACCGGGCGAAAACGCGGAGACGACCACGCTCACGTACAGCGCGCACGCGCAGGTCGGCGGCAAGCTCGCGCAGATCGGCTCGCGGCTCGTGGATGGCGCAGCGCGTAAGATTGCAGGTGAGTTTTTCAAGCGATTCAGCGCGCGGCTGCAAGGCGGCGACGAATCGCAGCCAGCGCAGAACGTCGCCGCGGACGAAGAAACCGGCGGCGAGAAGGAAGAGAAAGGGAAGAAATCATGGACAGCGTGGATCTCGAAGTCCTGAAACACAGCGCGCAATGGCTCGAAGAGGGCAAGCGCGTGCTGCTCGTCACGGTGGTGAAGACGTGGGGCTCGTCGCCGCGGCCCGAAGGCGCGATGCTCGCGGTGCGCGAAGACGGTCACGTCGTCGGGTCCGTGTCGGGCGGCTGCATCGAGGACGATCTGATCGACCGCGTGCGTCAGCGGGGCATCGAGCAGACGAAGCCGGAAGCGGTGAAGTACGGCATCAGCGCGGAAGAAGCGCATCGCTTCGGCTTGCCGTGCGGTGGCACCATTCAGCTCGTGCTGGAGCCGCTCACGCGCGAGAGCGGCATCGCGCAACTGTGCGCGGCGGTCGAAGGCGGGCGGCTCGTCGCGCGCACGCTCGACATGGCGACGGGCGCCGCGCATCTCGAACCCGCGCAGGCGACAGACGGCGTGCTCTTCGACGATGCTCGGCTCTTGACCATTCACGGTCCGCGTTACCGGATGCTCGTGATCGGCGCGGGGCAGTTGTCGCGTTACCTGTGCAGCATCGCGGTCGGGCTGGACTATCAGGTGACGGTCTGCGACCCGCGCGAAGAGTACACGGACGAGTGGGACGTGCCCGGCACGACCCTCGTCCGCACGATGCCCGACGACACCGTGATGGACATGAAGCTCGACGAGCGTTGCGCGGTCATCGCGCTCACGCACGATCCGAAACTCGACGATCTCGCGTTGATGGAAGCGCTGAAGACGCCCGCGTTCTACGTCGGCGCGCTCGGTTCGCGCCGCAATAACGCGGCGCGGCGCGAGCGTCTCAAGGAATTCGATCTGACCGACGCGGAACTCGCGCGGCTGCACGGACCGGTCGGCATCTACATCGGCAGCCGGACGCCGCCGGAGATCGCGGTATCGATTCTCGCGGAAGTGACGGCGGCCAAGAACGGCGTGTCGCTGCCTGAACTGCTGCAAGTGGAAGGCGCGAAGGCGGCGCGCGAAGTGGCGGGCAGAGCCGAAGTCTGCGGCGTTTGATCGCCGCGCGCCGGGAGGAAGGCGTCGGGCCATATAATAATCGTTCTCATTTGCGCGGCTATCCTCTGGTTCGCGCAAGCCGCCCTTCCACTCCGAACGCAGCCTCACCGAATGACCGGCAAATTCCTGACCGGCGAGACCGGTCGCACCGATGCGCCGAACGCGTCGAACGCCCATCGCCAAAATCGCCGTTCGAGCCAGCGTGCGCTGCGCGCGTGGTCCGTCGCGCATCGCTGGACGAGTCTCGTCTGCACGGCGTTCATGCTGCTGCTCTGTCTGGCCGGCTTGCCGCTCGTCTTCGGCCACGAACTCGATCTTCTGACCGGCGACGCCATCGAAGCGCCGGAACTGCCGGCATCGCAAGCGGATGCCCGCGCACGCTATGACGCTGTGCTGCGCGCCGCGCTCGACGCGCATCCGGGCCACGTCGCGCAATACATGATCTGGGAGCCGGACGCGCCGCTGCTGCCTGTCGTCGTGACCGCGCCGCGCGCCGACACGCCGCCCGACGATACGTCGAGCACGACCGTCGATGCGCGCACCGCGAAGCCGCTCGGCACGCCGCCGGGCAAGGGATCGCTCAAGTTCGTGCTGCTGAAGCTGCACGTCGACATGTTCGCGGGACTCTTCGGCAAGCTCTTTCTCGGCGCGATGGGCGTGGTGTTTCTCGCGGCCATCGTGTCGGGCGTCGTCGTGTATCTGCCGTTCTGGCGCAAGGTCGGGCTCGGGCGCGTCCGGTTCAGCAAAAAGCGGCGCATCGTGTGGCTCGACTGGCATAACGCCATCGGCATGTTGACGCTCGCATGGGCGCTGCTCGTCGGCGCGACAGGTTCGATCAACACACTCGCCGATCTCATGCTCGACGCGTGGCGCAACGATCAGCTCGCGCAGATGCTCGCGCCGTATCGCGGACAGCCGGCGCTGGCGGCGCGTGCATCCGTCGACGATGCGGTGAACGTCGCGCGCGGCGTCGCGCCGGGGATAATTCCGTCGTTCGTCGCCTTCCCCGGCACGCGCTTCAGCAGCCCGCATCACTATGCGGTATGGATGCGCGGCGACGGCATTCTGACGACGCGCATCCTGCGGCCGGTGCTCGTCGACGCCCGCACCGGCGCGCTCACGGACTCGCGCGAATTGCCGTGGTATCTGAAGGTGCTGCTGGGTTCGCAGCCGCTGCATTTCGGCGACTTCGGCGGCATGCCGCTCAAGCTCTTCTGGGCCGCGTTCGATGTGCTGACGGTTGTCGTGCTGGGGAGCGGGTTGTATCTGTGGGCGACGCGGCATAATGCGCGCAAGGGCGGGCGGGCCGGCTGAGAGGCGCGGCCCGCGCGGTTCACATCAATCCGCAAACAATCATCGCAACGAGCGACACGGTCACGATCGCCGCCCCGACCGTGCGGCGCTTATTCAACTCCGTCCACAGCAGCACGCCCGTCAGCGAAAGCAAAATCAGGCTGCCCGCGAGTGTATCGATCAGCAGCACCCAGCCCACGCTCAGTCCGACGCCCTTGTGCAGGTTCGTCATCATCGCGAGGAACGTGTTTTCGGTGCGTTTCACCGACACGAAGTTGTTGCCCACCCAGTATTCCGCCATCACGCTGCCGCCCGGCGATGCGACCATCACCGACCATTGCTCGGGCTGCATCGTGCTCTTGTCGCCCCAGCCGACGGGATGCGCCGGCTCGCGGCGCGTGCGGCCGAGGTTGCCGTCCACCTTCAGTTCCTTCTTGAGCCATACGCCCATGTCGCGCGGCGATTTGAAGCCGCCAGCCGGCAACGCGAGCTGCATTTGCGAGACCTGCGGCTCGCCCGTCGATACGCGCAGCGGCGGCGCGCGATGATTGAGCAGAAAGCCCGTCACGCCGAAAAGCAGCCCCAGCAACGCGCCCCACAAGCCGACCCAGCCATGAACCTTGCGCAGCCATTTGAGGAACGTCGAGCGGCGCGAGCGGTTCTTGCGCACGATCTGCTCGGCGTCGTCGATCAGGCGTCCATGCGGACGGTATTGCGCAGAGCCGCTCGTCGGCTGCGGTTTGAAGGTGTCGGGCGCGTTCAAGCGTCTCTCCGGGATCGGAACGGTTCGTGGGCACAGCCACGCTCCAACCGAATCGCAGATACGACTCGCGGTCAGCGCGGGCAAATGAGAATCGTTATCATTGCACGGCTGCCCGCGAGAGACAATGCTTTACGATCGCCCGACAACGCGCTTCGTTAACAGAAAATTTCAGACGGGCCAGAGCGGGCCTTCCTGCATCGCGCCGACTTGCTCGCGCAATTCGAGGATGCGTTCTTCCCAATAGCGCTGCGTGTTGAACCACGGAAAGGCTGCCGGAAACGCCGGATCGTTCCAGCGGCGCGCGAGCCACGCGGAATAGTGAATCAAGCGCAGCGTGCGCAGCGCTTCGATCAAATGCAGTTCGCGTTCGTCGAAGTCGCAGAAATCCTCGTAGCCGGCAAGCAAATCCCCGAGCGCGCGCGCCGCCTCCGCGCGCCCGCCCGGCAGCAGCAGCCACAAGTCCTGAATGGCGGGTCCCATGCGGCTGTCGTCGAAATCGACGAAATGCGGACCCGCGTCCGTCCACAAGACGTTGCTTGGATGACAGTCGCCGTGCATGCGCAGGCGGCGCACATCGCCGGCACGCTCGAAACAGTGCGCGACACCTTCGAGCGCCATCGACACGACGCGCTCATAGGCCTCGCGCACGTCGTCGGGAAGAAAGCGATGCGTCAGCAGAAAATCGCGCGGTTCGTAGCCGAACGTTTCGATATCGAGCGTCGGGCGCTCGCGATACGGCTCGATTGCGCCGACCGCGTGAATACGCCCGATGAAGCGCCCGAGCCATTCCAGCGTCTCGCGGTTGTCGAGGTCGGGTGCGCGTCCGCCGCGGCGCTCGAAGACCGAGAAGCGGAAGCCGTCGAACTCGTGCAGCGTCGCGCCTTCGAACACGCGCGCCGGGACGGCCGGAATCTCGCGCGCGGCCAGCGTCGCGACGAAAGCATGTTCTTCGAGGATCGCTTCGTTGGACCAGCGCGCCGGCCGGTAGAACTTCGCGATGACCGGCGGCCCGTCCTCGACGCCCACCTGATACACGCGGTTCTCGTAACTGTTGAGCGGCAGCAGGCGGCCATCGGTGCGCGCGCCGGCAGGCAGCAGCACGCGGTCCACCGCGTCGAGCACGCGCTCGGGCGTGAGGCCGGCGAAGGGCGGCGGCGAGGCGTCAGGCGCGGCTGACGCGTCGGCGGAATCGGGATGATGTGAGTTCATTCCGCCATTGTGCCGCGCCGTTGGCCTACCGGCACGCGGCTCAGTGAACGACCGAATTCGCCGGGCGCACGACGTCGCCCGTATCGATCAGGTCTTCGAGAAAGAACGGCTCCGTGTTGAGCAGCTTGGTGACGCCCGGCTCGCCGGCGTACCACGCGACCATGGCCATGTCGCCGAGAATGCGCATGACGATGCCGCGCGCGCCCTGAGGCACGGCAATATGCACGGAACGGACAATCGAACCGATTTGCATGATGATCCCCGTTTCGATGCCGGCTAATGATGAAACGCCGGTCAAGTGTTGCACCAGCACAGGCTTTTTGACGGCTCGTGCACCCGACAATCGCCGCGTTTTATTGCGGCAAGCGCGACAAGCGCGGCTTTCATGAACGATTGTGCTCCCACTTTAGCGTATGCCGACGCGCAAGCGCGATGCCCGTCGGCGGCTTTGTTGCCCTCGACACACGCTCGCGGGTAATTCTGTCCGGCGGCACGGCGAATGCGTCGCCCTATCGGGCGAAACCCTGAGGATCGGCGTATCGTCGTGGGTTTCGCATGTTAAGCGGGGACTTCATTCGTGAACGCATCACCGGCGCCGCAGCGCCCGGATCACCGTGACGACGAGGACGCGCCCGCCGCGCTCGCCGATTCCTATCTCGAACGCGGCTCTCGCGCGTACTGGCGCGCGTCGCTGGCGCTGCTGTTTGCGGGCTACGCCACGTTCTCGCTGCTCTACTGCGTGCAGCCGCTGCTTCCCGAATTCACGAAAACGTTCGGCGTCGCGCCGGCGGTCAGCGCGCTCGCGGTGTCGGTGAGCACGGCGGCGCTCGCGGTCGCCATTTTCATCGCCGGATTCGCGTCCGAAAGCTGGAGCCGCCATCGGCTGATGACGCTTTCGCTGCTTGTCTCGTCGGTCCTCACGGTGATCGCCGCCGTGCTTCCGAACTGGCACGCGCTGCTCATCGTGCGCGCGCTCGAAGGCTTCGCGCTCGGCGGCGTGCCGGCCGTCGCGATGGCGTATCTCGCGGAGGAAGTGCATCCCGAAGGGCTCGGACTGGCGATGGGCCTTTACGTCGGCGGGACGGCTATCGGCGGGATGGCGGGGCGCGTCATCAGCGGCATACTCGCGGATTTCTTCGGCTGGCGCGTGGCGATCGGCGGAATCGGCGTGCTCGGGCTCGTCGCGACGTTCGCGTTCCGCTCGCTGCTGCCGCCTTCGCGACGCTTCAAACCACGGCGCGGCGTCGGGTTTCAGCATCATCGGCGCTCGCTTGCCGGGCATCTGCGGCATCGCGGGTTGCCGTTTCTCTTTCTGACCGGCTTCGTGCTGATGGGCAGCTTCGTCACGCTTTACAACTACGTCGGCTACCGGCTGCTGGGCGCGCCGTTTCGCCTCAACCAGACGCAGATCGGCGCGATCTTCACCGTTTATCTGACGGGCGTGGTCGCGTCGCCGTGGTCCGGCAAGATGGCCGACGCGTTCGGGCGCGGCCGCGTGCTGATCGCGAGCGTGCTCCTGATGATCGCCGGCATCGCGCTGACGCTTTCGATGTCGCTGCCGGTCATCATCGGCGGCATCGCGTGCCTGACCTTCGGCTTCTTCGCGGGGCATTCGGTGGCGAGCGGCTGGGTCGGACGGCTCGCGACGCAAGCCAAGGGACAGGCGGCGGCACTGTATTTGCTCGCGTACTACCTGGGTTCGAGTCTCATCGGGTCGTATGGCGGGCACTTCTGGACCGCGTTCGGCTGGCCGGGCGTGGCGGGCCTGATCGCGGCGCTGCTCGTCGTCGGCGTCGCGGCGGCTGTCTATCTCAATGGCCGCGAGCGGGCGCTGTTGCGTCAGACGAAAGCTCGATGAAATCAGACGAAACTAAGGGTTTTACAGGACACGCTTAATAAAACGCCGCGCGAAGCCTTTTGCCGCAAGGCCTCGCGCCCGGCCGACCGCCGCGCCACGACGCGACGGCGCAACACGCTTTGCCTCGCGGCCTATACTCGGAATCGTCGATGCGCGCGAAAAGCACCGACGCGTTTCGGGCAATAAGAGCAGCACGATGGGAGACGCACCATGACGTATTTCACGATCGGCGACTTCATTCTTGTCATCCCGATGGCGCTTGCGGGCGCGCTGTTTCTCGGGGCCATTCCGTGCGCCACGCACTTCCGGAACAACGTGCTGAGAGCCTTCGGCGCGCTGGTCGGCGTGCTCGTCGCGTTTCTGCTCGTGGAGGGATTGCCCGCGCTGATATGACGACGCGCGGCCTTCGCCGCGCGCCGCCGCTGCGCCCGCTGCTTACAGGTGCTCGCCGAGGAACGTCAGCGTGCGCCCGTGCGCGAGCGCCGACGCGCCGCTGTTATACGACGCGCGGTCGCCGCAGTTGAAGCCGTGGTCAGCGTTCGGATAGACGTAAAGTTCGGCGTCCTTGCGGCCCGCAAAACGCTGGCGCACCGCGTCGACGGCGCCGGCGGGAATGTGGGCGTCGAGTTCGCCGTAGTGGAACTGGATCGGCGCTTTCACCTGATCGGCCTTGTCCAGCTGATTCTGAATGCCGCCGCCGTAGTACGCCACGGCGACATCCACCGTGCCTTGCGCCGCCGCGAGGTACGCGAGGCGCCCGCCGAAGCAATAGCCGATGGCCGCGACGTTTCCGCTCACTTCCGGCAGCGCGCGAAGCGCCTGCGCCGCCGCGCCGACATCCGCAACGGCTGCATCCACATTGGTCTTCTGGAGCAGTTCCATCGCTTTTTCGCGATCCGCGCCTTCGTAGCCGAGTTCGACGCGCGGCTGCGTGCGCCAGAAAACATCGGGCGCCAGCGCGACGTAGCCATCGGCCGCGTATTGGTCAGCGACGCTGCGAATGTGCGCGTTCACGCCGAAAATCTCCTGCAGGATGATGACGGCGGGACCCGTCCCCGCCTTGGGCAGCGCGAGATAGCCCTGAAAGCTGCCGCCATCGGCGGGAATGTCGATCCATCGGGAAGTCACGGTAACGGTCACGTCGATGCTCCTTGCTTGGTTGACTGATAGAACGAGAGGCGAGTGAGTTTGCCAGCTTTCCCTTTCAGTCGCCTGAGCGCGCCCGCTTCCCGGCGGGCGAGCAGGCACGCCGATTGACCGGCAGCCGATTTTTAGAGGCCTATGCCTAAAGGCAAGTGCAATTGAGCTTTAGAAACCGGCTAATGCGATTGAAGGCCGGCGATTATCGGCAGACGCGCGCGGAACCTGAACCGGGCGCGAACCGAACGCGAACCGCGGCCACTCCGATGCCGCCGAAACCCGCATCCACCGGGCGTCTTCGCGGAATCGTCATAGAAAACGCCACCACAAACGCGCGCGGTTCTCAACCCGTGGTTAATCGGTAGTCGCACCAGTATCTTAAAAAACTTCCCTAAATTAATTTGACAACCCTACACTTCTCGCGCGGTGCGGATGGCGGCTGCCACAAACAGCCGGCCGGAAGGACTTGCCAAGTGCGAAACGATGCATCCGGCGTGGTCGTCCACGGGACTGAGCGATCGTGATGAAGACGGGGCACAGGGCGATTACGTTGTTTTTGGGACCGAAACTGGAGACTTACATGAACACCAAGCTTCACAAAGTGTTGCCGATCAGCGCCGCAGCCGTGCTGTTCGCAACGTTGGCAACGTCCGCAGCAGCCGACCAGGTCGTCAAGATCGGTCACGTCGCACCGCTCACCGGCGGTATCGCTCACCTGGGCAAGGACAACGAAAACGGCGCGCGGCTCGCAGTCGAAGAGATCAACGCGAAGGGTCTCACGATCGGCGGCGAAAAAATCACCCTGCAACTGGACCCGCAAGACGATGCAGCCGACCCGCGTACCGCTACGCAAGTCGCGCAGAAGCTCGTCGACGACAAGGTTGTCGCGGTCGTCGGCCACCTGAACTCCGGCACGTCCATCCCGGCATCGAAGATTTATAGCGACGCGGGCATCGTCCAAATTTCGCCGTCCGCGACCAACCCGACCTACACGCAGCAAGGCTTCAAGACGACGTACCGCGTCGTCGCGACCGATGCTCAGCAAGGCCCGGCGCTCGCGAACTATGCGGCCAAGAGCCTGAAGGTGAAGAGCGTCGCGGTCGTCGACGATTCGACCGCCTACGGTCAGGGTCTCGCGAACGAGTTCGAGAAGACCGCCAAGTCGCTTGGCCTGAAGGTGGTGTCGCACGATGCGACCAACGACAAGGCCGTCGACTTCCGCGCGATTCTGACGAAGATCAAGGGCGAGAACCCCGACGCCGTGATGTACGGCGGCATGGACGCGACCGGCGGCCCGTTCGCCAAGCAGGCCAAGCAGCTCGGCCTGCGCGCGAAGGTGCTGGCGGGCGACGGCGTCTGCACGGAAAAGCTGGCCGACCTCGCGGGCGATGCGACCGACAACGTCGTGTGCTCGGAAGCCGGCATGGCGCTCGAGAAGATGGAAGGCGGCCAGGCGTTCGCCGCGAAGTACCAAAAGCGTTTCGGCCAGCCGATCCAGATCTACGCGCCGTTCACGTATGACGCGGTGTATATCATCGTCGACGCGATGAAGCGCGCGAACTCGGTCGATCCGGCCAAGATTCTCGCCGCGATGCCGAACACGGACTACAAGGGCGTGATCGGCCAGACGACCTTCGATTCGAAGGGCGACCTGAAGCACGGCGTGATCTCGCTGTACGACTACAAGAAGGGCAAGAAGACGCTGCTCGACGTCGTGAAGATGTAAGTTCGCGGCAGTCGGTGAAAGGCGCGTGCGTTTCGGCTCACGCGCCTTTTATATTTTCAGGCGCCTGAGAATGCGCGGGCCGATGACAGCGACGACCGCGCAGCACGCCGCGACCACGCACAGGCCGACAGGCAACGTGCTCACCTGAGCGACGCCGCCGATCAGCACCGGCCCGAGCAGTAAGCCGAAGTACGCCAGCCCCGCGACCTGCGCGAGCCCTTCCGCCGCCGTCACGCCATCGACGCGCGCGGCCGCCGCGAAGAGCACCGGCATCATGTTGGCGAGGCCGAGGCCCATCATCGTGAAGCCGGTCATCGCGACCAAAGCGTTCGGCACGAGAAGCGCCATCACCATGCCGACGAACGCCAGCCCCGCGCTGCCGAAGACGAGCTGCGGCGCGCCGAAGCGTGCGCGCACCGCGTCGCCGCCGAAGCGTCCGGCCGCCATGCCGCCCGAGAACGCGGCATACGCGGCGCTCGAGAGCGAAGGCGTTGCCTCGACGACATCGCGCATATAGACGGTGGCCCAGTCGTACATCGCGCCTTCCGCGATCAGCGCGACGAGCGCGAGACCGCCGAGCGCCCATAGCGCGCCCGAGCGCCACCGGTTCGACGACGACGCCTTCGCGTGCGCCTCGTGATGCGGTACGTGCGGCAGCACCGAGGGCATCGACGCGAGCAGCACGACGAGACTCGCGCCCGAAGCGATCGCCAGATGCGCGGCCGGCGCCAGACCGTGCGCGATCAACGCGCCGCCGATCGCCGCGCCCGCCATCCCGCCGATGCTGAACATGCCGTGCAGCGACGACATGATCGGCCGGCCAAGCGCTTCTTCGACGGCACTGGCCTCGGCATTCATCGCGACGTCGAGCGTCGCCATGCCGAAGCCGAAGGCGGCGAGCACGATCAGCAGCAGCCAGAAGTGCGGCACGGCGAGGATCAGCGCGCCGCATACGGTCATCGTGATGCCGCCCGCCATGCAGGCGGTGCGCGTGCCGGCGCGCGCGATCCACGAGCCGGTCGTGAGCATCGCGAAAATGGAGCCGCCCGCCACCGCGAAGAGCGCGAACGACAGCATGCCGGGGCTAAGGCCGAATTTGTCGCGCACGGTCGGGACGTGGACGCCCCATGACGCGTACATCATGCCGGCGATGAAGAAAATGGCCATCGTCGCGTAGCGCGCGCGCTGGCGGGTTGCCTCAGGCAGGCCGCGATGCAATGCGAGCGACGGATTGGACTCGCGGGCGGAGGAAGCGGAAGTCGAGTCGGACACGGGAAGTCGTTGGAAAGAGTGGCGCGGCGCAATGCGCGCGGACGCGAGGCGGACATGATGCCGCGAATCGCGCGAGCTTACGATTCTATCGAACGGCCGAGAGACACGCTCGGCGCGGCTGATTTAACATCGCCGAACGCATTTGCCGTGTGACAGCTGAAATGACGCACGCCGTTTGCTCTTGCCGCATTTTTCCGGCTGACGCAATCGTTTAAGTTCGAAACTGAAGTGTTCCAGGTGACGACTTCAAAGCGGCGTGTCCACGGGGCTATGCGGCGAACTCGCGGCGGACCAATTGCCGCGAGTCGGCGATATTCTGTGCGCCGTCAAATCAAACGCGCAGGGAAGTTGCCATCCGATGAAAATTTACGATCCCGAGGAGACCGCTATTCGCATTTCATGCCATTCCGATGCATCGCGCTTTTCAGCCGTCTATTAGGGACGCGACGCCAACAGTTCGAAAAGAGACGGCAAAGTCGGCAAATGTTACGAACTAAAACAACGCCCGGTTTAATGACAAATGCATCGATGCCGTCATTATCCGTTTTGTGTTAATCTGCGAGCCAGTCCGAGGCTATACTGAAAACCGAAACAGCGGGCGGTCGACTCGCGAAGCCAATACACCACTTAGGGATTGCCCATGCCTTCATACAAGGAACTCCTCGCACAGCGCGAGTCTCTCGAGCGTCAGATCGAAGAAGCCAAGTCGCGCGAATACGCCGAAGTGCTTAATGAGATCAAGCAGAAAATGGCTGATTATGGGATCACGCTTCAAGAATTGGCCGGCGGCCGCAGCGGAAAATCCGCAAAGGCATCGCGCAGCCGTTCCGGCGTGGCGCCGAAATATCGCGACCCGGAAAGCGGCAGCACATGGTCCGGTCGCGGCAAGCCGCCGAAGTGGATTGCGGGTCAGGACCGCGACAACTTCCTTATCGGCAAGTAAGCAGCAGGCATTGAACGCGTCGAAAGAGAAAGCCGCGCCTCGTGCGCGGCTTTTTCGTTTTCCATGTAGTTTGCCGCGTGTTTCCGCGCGGAGCCCGTGTATGCCACGCGCCGGACGCCCCGCAACGCGAATGCGTCGCGTTTTTAAGCCCATGATTCTAAAGGCATAAGCGCTTCTTCGCTGATAAAATACCGATATCGATGATACGAGGCAGATTACATGTCGCCTTCGGTAAACCCCACGTCGGAAAAGCACGACGTCGCCGTGCGTACTACGTGGACGAGTATTGCGCTTAACTGCTGCCTGACTATCGCTCAGCTTGCCGTTGGCTTAATTGCGCATTCTCAGGCGCTGATAGCGGACGGCGTGCATTCGCTCGCCGATATCGTGTCCGATTTCATCGTGCTGATTGCCAACCGAAAGGCGGCCGCGTTGCCGGATGTCGATCACAACTACGGCCATAGCCGCTATGAAACGGTCGCCTCGTTATTCCTCGGCGGATTGCTGATCACGGTCGGCGCGGGAATGTTATGGCGCGCGGGCACGCGCATCGTAAATGTTCACGACATTCCGCCGGTACACGCAAGCGCGCTCGCCGTCGCCATTACCGTGCTCGTTTCAAAGGAAGCGCTTTTCCGCTATATGCTGCGCGCGGCGCAACGCGTGCGATCCGCCATGCTCGTCGCAAATGCATGGCACGCGCGTTCGGACGCGGCTTCGTCGCTTGTGGTGGCGCTGGGGATCGTCGGCAGTATTGCCGGCTTTAGAATCCTCGATCCGATTGCCGCCGCACTCGTCGGATTTATGATCGGCAAGATGGGCTGGAACTTCGCATGGGATGCGCTGCAAGACCTTTCCGACCGCGCGCTGGATGAAGCCACTACCGCCGATTTACGCGGCATTTTGCTGGGCACGCCCGGCGTGCGCGACGTGCACGAACTGCGCACGCGGAAAATGGGCGACCTTGCCATTGTCGATGCTCACATTCTCGTGGATCCGCTGATTTCGGTTTCCGAAGGACATTACATCGCCGAATCGGCGCGGGCGCATATGCTCGCGGATTCGCGCGTGATAGACGCGCTGATTCACGTCGATCCGGAAAGCGACGCAATGAATCCGCTGCCCGGCGATTTCCCGCTGCGCGCGACCGTCATGGAAGCCGTGCGCGCTGCGTTATCCGAACGCGGCTTATCCGTCGAGACGTTGAATCTTCACTATCTGAAGCGTGGATTCGACGTGGAAATCGTTTTGCCGCCCGCGCCGCAGAGCGAGACCGCGCCGCGGCTCGCGACGGTCGATCTGGACGCGCTCAGGCAAACACTCGGCGCGCGGGAAATCCGCGTGACGCAGCAAATGAGGCTCGCCGCGCCGAAGCCGGCGAGCGCTGCCCGCTGACGCCGCCCGCGATCAAAGCGGCAATTGCGTATCGAACTTGATCTCGCGAAGCACGACGCTCGTGCGAACCTGCGCGACCGCCGGAATCTTGAAAATGCGGTCGTGAAGAAACGCGTCATACGCCTTGATGTCCGGCGCGACGATTTTCAGGATGTAGTCGGATTCGCCGGTCGTGCTATAGCACTCGGTCACTTCGGGACAAGTCGCAATCTCGCGCTCGAATTGCTCGACGCCGCCTTCGGTGTGCCGCGTCAAATGAATATGCGCGAGCGCGCAGACATGCAGGCCGAGCTTTTCGCGGTCGAGCAGCGCGGTATAACGCTGGATGACGCCGGACTGCTCCATGTCCTTGATGCGGCGCCAGCAAGGCGTGCTCGAAAGGCCGACCTGATCGGAGATTTCCTGAACGGAGCGGCGGGCGTCCAATTGCAGAAGACGCAGGATTTTTTGTGAGAATGTATCGAGAGTCAACTGCGCCTCCATTCGGTCGCGATCTGACTCTAATGGTAGAGGCGCCGGAAAAGAAGCGCAATGCAACGCGCCCGCAATGAGGTAGTTTCCCTAACTCACTGGCCTGCCGGCGGGGTTTTACCTTCCGTAAGACTTTCCGCCGATGCCGCCGCCGCTTGCGAAGCGCGCAGTTCAGCGAGCATGTTGCAAAAGAGCGCGCCCTGCTCGATGGCATCGTCGAGCGCGACGTGCGTGTGCGGCAGTTCGTCGAACCAGTGCTTCGGCAGACGCGGCTTGATGGCCTTGCGATACGGCAGGCCGGTCATCGCGAACGCGAGCGTCTTGATGTCGAGCGCGGACCACGAAAACGGACAGCGTTCGGCAAAGCGCATCATGTACCAGAACATGTGCGTGAAGTCGAAGCCCGCCGGATACGCGACGAACACCGGCTTGCCCGGCAGCGCCTCCACCCATTCGACGTAGTTGACGAGCGCGACTTCGGGCTTCTGCAAGTCGGTGCGGCACGCGGCCCACGCTTCGGGCTGCGTTTTCCACCACGCGGCCTGCACCGGATGCGGCGCCGCGCCGTCGAGCGTTTCCAGATTCGCGGAGAACGTGGCAATCAACTGCTTGTCGGCAGTGAACGCCGCCGACGCGAAACTCAGCATCGAATGCGGGCCGGGAATCGGGCCGTCGGCTTCGACGTCGGTGCTGACATAGATTTCGGGAATCGCGTTCATGCGGCGACTCCATCGCGCACGAACGGATTGCTCCGGCGCTCCTCGCCAAACGTCGATGCGGGGCCGTGACCGGGAACGAAGGTCACGTCGTCGCCGAGCGGCCAGAGCTTTTCGCGGATGGAGCGAATCAGCTCGGCGTGATTGCCGCGCGGAAAGTCCGTGCGACCGATGGAGCCGGCAAAGAGCACGTCGCCGACGAAAGCCAGGCGATGCTCGCGGCTGAAGAACACCACATGCCCCGGCGTGTGGCCCGGACAGAAATAGACTTCCAGCGATTCATCGCCGAACTGAACGGCGTCACCGTCGTTCAGCCAGCGATCCGAAGTGAACGCCTCCGCGTTTGCGAACCCGAAGCGGTGCGTCTGCGCCGGCAGTTGATCGATCCAGAACGCGTCTTCCTCGTGCGGTCCTTCTATCTGTACACCGTAATGATCCGCGAGCGCCTTCGCGCCGCCGCAGTGGTCGAGATGACCGTGCGTGAGCAGAATTTTTTCGACGTCCACGCCCTGCCGCTCGACTTCCGCGATGATCCGCTCGATGTCGCCGCCAGGATCGACGACAGCGGCGCGCCGCGTGGCTTCGCAAATGACGATGGAACAGTTCTGCTGGAAAGGCGTCACGGGAACGAGAATGACTTTCATATGACCGTCGGAGGAGGCAGGCGGGCCTGTAAAAACGCTCATTGTACCGATGCGTCGGGCATCACTAGGACGCGCGGCGCGGCGACGGCGATCGGCTCAAAATCGGCAATTCTTGCGCCGATAGGCAGAATCAATGACGATTCCCGCAGTGTGCGCGGCCAGACCCTGCTTTTTTTGTATAATGCCAACACTTGTGCATGGATTTGACCATGCCGTCAATAGGCGACTGCTGAAACGCCAGTGCGTTTTTACAATCGCCGTCAGTACGCTGTTAGGGGCCAAAAGCCTCGCAACTGCAACTCAACGCACCTTCTCGTAGGTGCACACGTCTTGTCCAGCCGGGCGCTGCGCGTCCGTTCGATGGCCTTTGCTGCCGTCACGCTGGATGGGGCCTACGCCGCCGTTCCTGCGCCGTCAAGTTGTCGAGGCGCGCACGAACGTCATGTCACGTTCGATGGCGGCATGTGGGGTCTGGTCAGGCTGCCGGGGACAGGTTGCGCCAGACGTGAACGATAACCGGGCGTTTGCGGCAACAGTACGCCGCGTCCGAGCATCAGTCCGCCGTTCGCTCGATCGAACGGCGCGCTGCTTTGCACGGGAAAGCCTTTGGCTGCCTTGCGCGCGCTCATGAGCGCGGCGCGGCGGCCCCTTTACCGTTGGAACACGTCTATGAATGCTCGAATCATTCGACATATCGCAAGCCTGCTAGCCGTTGGCGTCCTGGCCGGTTGCGCCGCGCCGGGGTCCGGTGACGTTGCGTCTTATCATCAGACCGCACCTGCTATCAGCACGGCGGATGCCCGCTCGAACGCGCCGCTCGCATTCGACTCGAAGCTGAGCGCCGTGCCGACGCAGGACGCGAATCGCGGTCAGTCGCTGTCGGACGCGGAGCCGATCACCGCCGGGCCGGATGTCGGCAGCTTCGAACAGAAAGGCAAGGCGTCGTGGTACGGCCGCCTCTTCCACGGCCGCAAGACCGCGAGCGGCGAAAAGTACAACATGAACGCGATGACCGCGGCTCACCGCACGCTTCCGCTCGCGTCGTGGGTGCGCGTGACGAACGAGTCGAATCACAAGACGGTCGTCGTGAAGATCAACGACCGCGGTCCTTACGTGCGCGGCCGGGTGATCGACCTGTCGTATGCGGCGGCTTCCGCGCTCGGCATGAGCGGCGCGGGCACGCAGAAGGTGAAGATCGAAGGATTGACGCAGCAGGAAGCGCGTACGGCGCGCGAGCAGTCGCAATCGCTCGCCGACGACAACGTGAACTGATCGAATTCGTCTTATCCGATGCGAAGCGGGCCGTCATTCGACGGCCCGTTTTTCATTCGTCCCGGTCGCGCTTGGCGAGGCGCAGCGCCCGGTCATAGAGCGCATTGCGCGGCGCGCCCGTCAGCGTCGCGGCAATGCGCGCCGCGCTCTTCACCGACAACTCCTCGAGCAACGTAGAGAGCAGCGCGTCGTGCGCGTCCTCCGCTTCCTCGCGCTCGGGCGCGCCCTGCACGACGAGCACGAACTCGCCGCGCTGACGGTTCGCATCGCCTTCGAGCCAGCTAGGCCCTTCGGCCAGGGTGCAGCGGTGCAGGCTCTCGTGTAACTTCGTCAACTCGCGCGCAATCAGAAGCTGCCGTTCGCCGCCGAACGCCTCGGCGAGCGCGCGCGCGGTTTCGACGATGCGATGCGGCGCCTCGTAGAACACGAGCGCCATCGGATGATCGACCAGCGCGCGAAGCTGCGCGGCGCGTTGTTTCGCCTTCGCCGGCAGGAAGCCGACGAACGTGAAGCCGCTCGCCCACGCGCCCGCTGCGCTGAGCGCCGTGATGACCGCGCTCGCGCCGGGCAGCGGGATCACGGGCAGCCCGGCTTCGCGCACGGCATCGACGAGACGCGCGCCGGGGTCCGAAATGCCGGGCGTGCCCGCATCCGACACGCACGCGACGCGCTCGCCGCTTCGCAGATGTTCGATCACGCGCTCGGCCGCGCTGCGCTCGTTGTGTTCGTGCACGGCGATGGACGGCTTCGAGATGCCATAGCGCGCGAGCAGTTGCGCGGTGTTGCGCGTGTCTTCGGCGGCGATGCGGTCGACCAGGCCGAGCACATGCAGCGCGCGCACGGTGATGTCGGCGGCATTGCCGATGGGCGTTGCGACGACATACAGCGCGCCCGTCGGATAGTGCTGCCCTTCGGCCAATTCGGAGATCTGAAGCATGTGCGCGGGGCGTGCCTGATAAAGGATGTCATTCTGCCACGCGCGCCGCCGCCGATTTGCCGACAACTTTAACGAGGCGCTCATGTCCAAAACGCTCGGCGACGCTTTCGAAACGCGCGCGCTCGAATATCTGCAGCGGCAACGCATGCGCCTCGTCGCGCGCAACGTGCGCTGTCGCGGCGGCGAGATCGATCTCGTCATGCTCGACGATCGCGGCGCGCTGGTGTTCGTCGAAGTGCGCGCGCGCGCGAGCCGCCGCTTCGCCGATGCAGCCGCGAGCATCGGCGCGACAAAACGCGCGCGGCTCGTTCGCGCGGCGCAGCACTATCTCGCGACCTGGCGCGGCGCGCTGCCGGCGTGCCGTTTCGACGTGATCGCGTTCGACGCGGGCCGCATCCGCTGGCTGCCGGACGCGTTTCGCGCCGACGATCCGTAGCGTGCGGTCCGTCACATGACGCATGCGTTAAACTGCGCAAACTCGACGCTGGCGGCTTGCCGCGCAGTGCGCGCCTCGCGTCTCATGTCACACGCAACGAACGCCGCATCGCGGCCGATAAACGAGAGTCGATGTCAGTCGAACGCATTCAACAGCAATTCCGCGACAGCGCCGCGCTCAAACTCGAAGCACTCGACACGCTGGCGGTTCCCATCGCGGCGGCCGTCGACACGCTCTTCAGCGCGCTCGCCAACGGCTCCAAGATTCTCGTGTGCGGCAACGGCGGATCGGCGGCGGAAGCGCAGCGCTTCGCGGCGCTGCTCATCGGCCGGTTCGAGCGCGAACGTCCCGGCTTGCCGGCCATCGCGCTCACCACGGATTCGTCGATCCTCACGGCGATCGGCAACGACTATGCGTTCGAGCAGATTTTCGCGAATCAGGTGCGCGCCCTCGGGCAGGCGGGCGACGTGCTGCTTGCCATCAGCACGTCGGGCAATTCGGTGAACGTGCTCGCCGCCGTGCAGGAAGCGCACGAGCGCGAAATGATCGTCGTCGCGCTGACGGGCCAGGGCGGCGGCGTGATGGCCGAAGTGCTCGCGGATACCGACATCCATATCAGCGTGCCGTCCGAGCGGACTGCGCGCGTCCAGGAAATCCATCTGTTGACCATCCATTGCCTGTGCGACGGCATCGACGCGATGCTGCTGGGCGAAGACTGAATCTCACAAGGGGGAACGGAGTTGATGAAGAACACACGCGTCAAGGCGGCGCTCGCCAATGCCACGCTGACGGTGAGCCTGTTGTCCGGCGTCGCGCTGACGCTTCAGGGCTGCGCGCTCGCGGTCGTCGGTGCGGCTGCGGGCGGCACGCTGATCGCCACGGATCGCCGCACGCTGGGCGCGCAGACGGAAGACCGCGAGATTCAGGTGAAGGCGCTGTCGCGGATCAAGGAGAACGTGCCCGATCAATCGCACGTCAACGTGACCGTGTTCAACCGGCGCGTGCTTCTGACCGGCGAAGTGCCCGACGACGCGTCCAAGCAACGCGCCGAGGCCGTCGTGCGCGACATCAACAATGTGAACAGCATCGTCAACGAATTGGCGGTGCAGCCGGCGAGCACGCTTTCGTCGCGCGCCAACGACTCGTATCTCGAAGGCCGCGTGAAGACCGCGATGGTCGGCGAGAAGGACTTGTCGACGAACTACTACAAGGTCGTGTGCGAGCGGAGCATCGTCTATCTGATGGGCCTCGTCACGCAGGACGAAGGCGCGCATGGCGCGGACGTGGCGGCGCGCGTGCCGGGCGTCGAACAGGTCGTGAAGGTCTATCAGTACATCAAGCCCGAAGAGGCGAAAGCGCTCGCCGACGCCGCCGCAGCGGGCGCAAGCGCGCCGGCCGCGACGACGCCCGCGCCAGCGGAAGCGACGGTCGGCACGGTGCCGGACTCGTCGGTGACGTCGCGTCCGCTGGATCAGCAGTCGCCCGCGCCGGTCACGAACTCGGTCGTGCGTCCGGGTGCTTCTTCGGGTGCTTCTTCTTCGGGTGCTTCTTCGGTCAAGTAATGGGTGTTTGCCAGATGTTCGATGTGAAGTGTGTTGCGGCCGCGTTGTGCGTGTCGTTGTGCGTGTCGTTGTGTGCGACGGCGTTTGCGGCGGATCAGCCGGTTTCGCCGGCGAGTGCAATTGCGATTGCTCGCAGCAACGCGTGCATGGGGTGCCACGCGGTGGATCGCAAGCTCGTGGGACCGTCGTTTCAGCAGGTGGCGCAGAAGTACAAGGGCGATACAGCAGCGCCGTCGAAGCTCGCGAAGAAGGTGAAGGATGGCGGCTCGGGCGTGTGGGGCTCAATTCCGATGCCCTCGCACCCCGGCATGAACGATGGCGATATCAGGACAGTCGTCTCGTGGGTGCTGGCGGGCGCGCCGCAGAAGTGACGCGTCGCGCTGCTTGATTGTATGCGTGGGGCGTGTGGTACAATTTTGTTTCGTTGGGGGGGTAGCTCAGCTGGGAGAGCGTCGCGTTCGCAATGCGAAGGTCGGGAGTTCGATCCTCCTCCTCTCCACCAAAAACATGTCTTACGCTGTACAAGGAAGTCCCGAAACCCGCGTAGCTGCAAGGCTTCGCGGGTTTTTTATTTCCATTGTCATCCAACAGGATTGGTTGACATCCGGGGACACGGGGGGGCACATTCGGGGGCATGACAAGCTGAGCTAAGGCTGATGCCCCCAACGGAGATGAAATGCCCCTTACCGACGTTGAGATTCGCAACGCGCGGCCACGCGAGAAATCCTACCGCCTTGCAGACGGTGCCGGCATGTACCTAGAAGTGGCTCCTGCTGGAGGGAAGTACTGGCGACTTAAGTACCGCTTTGCCGGGAAAGAAAAGCGACTGGCGCTTGGGGTCTATCCAGATATCAGTGCCAAAGAGGCACGCGGCCGGCGAGACGCGGCTCGAAAGCTCCTGGCCGACGGCATTGACCCTGGCGTCGAGCGCAAGGTTCAGAAAGCCGTTGGTCACGAACGTGCTGCAAACAGTTTCGAGGCTGTGGCTCGCGAATGGTTTACCCGACATTCGCCGGGCTGGGCAAAAACCCACGCCGATAAAATAATCGCTCGCCTTGAGAATGACGTATTTCCTTGGCTTGGAAGCAGAGCGATCGCAGAGATCAAGGCACCGGAAGTCTTGTCGGTCTTGCGAAGAGTTGAAGCGCGCGGTGCCCTCGATACCGCACATCGTGTTCATCAAAACTGCGGCCAAGTGTTTCGATACGCCATAGCGACGGGGCGTGCCGAGCGCGACGTAGGCAGCGATTTGCGGGGCGCACTGCCACCAGCAAGGCATACGCACTTCGCGTCCGTTACAGACCCCACAGAGGTTGCTGCACTTCTGCGAGCACTTGACGCCTTCCAGGGAACATTCGTCGTTCAGTGTGCGTTACGCTTGGCGCCTTTGTTGTTTGTGCGGCCGGGGGAACTGCGCACAGCGGAGTGGTCGCAGTTCGATCTCGACAAGGGGCAGTGGCGCTATGCGGTCTCCAAGACCAAAACGGAACACCTTGTGCCGCTTGCCGCTCAGGCTTTGGCAATCTTGCATGAACTGCATGCGCTTACCGGCGCACGGAGATACGTTTTTCCAGGACGGGACGTCAAGAAGCCAATGAGTGGTGCGGCAGTCAACGCGGCCCTGAGGCGGATGGGCTTCGATACCAAAACCGAAATTACCGGACATGGCTTTCGGGCGATGGCGCGCACAATACTTCACGAGCAGCTGCGCTTTCCAAGTGAGGTGATTGAGCATCAGTTGGCGCACAAGGTGCCCGATGCGCTCGGCACAGCCTATAACCGCACGAAGTTTATCGATGACCGAGTATTGATGATGCAGAGGTGGGCCGACTATTTGGATAAGCTCAAGGCCGGGGCGCACGGGGTTCATATTGCAGCAGCGGCTCGCTAAATCTGTGACGTTCACGTGTCCGTTCGAGTCAGATGCGAGGCGCTCCCTGTCCGGCGCGATGAGGGCATGCGGCAGTCGAGACCTGCAGAATAGTAGTCACTTAACTGCAGTCGTTACTAACAACCATCTTGCGGGGGTAAAAGTGCGAGGTCGCGTCAAACTGCGGTCAGATCCTCTGATCGAATATCTGAACTTTTGTCAGGCGATTGCCGAAGCCGTTTGTCCGACCGGGGAGAATGGCCTGGAAGGCATCGAGTGCGTGACCGGAAAGATCGTGACTCGTCACGTTCCGATTCCAGAGTCCGGTGGTATTGCCTCCGGGCCGTTCCGGCATTGCTGGCAGAGCGTGTTGATCTCGGAGGACGGTCGCACACTAAATGAACTTTTGCCGTCTGACCTACCGCATCCTGTTGAAAACGGAGTGCTTGAGCTTCCGCTTCCCGATGCTTCGCCCAGACAGGTTGGTGAGCTGACGCTGCCGTTTAAGTTGAGCGACGCCGATCGACGTGAACTCGCGAAAGTGTTGACGAAACTGCCCCCACTGCGCTACCCGATGGCGGAAGAAGCGACCGCTGCGTTCATGGAGGCCTACTTCAACCTGTCAGATCGACCCATGTGGGTGCCGGACTTGGTGAGCGCGGCGACAATCAATCGGCGCAAGGCGGAACAGGCCACAGCGCTAGAGCGCCATCAAAAGGCACTGAAACGAGCGTTTGAAGCGGGGTGGCTCGTTCCCGTCAATGCTTACCGTGCTCCTGTCGCGATTCTGACGGCCGGTACGCTTATCCCTCGCGCACAGGCGATCGTGTACCTTGAGCAGCATGGTCTTGAGTACGACGTTGAATCATCAGGCGGCATTAACCCGGATGTCGGCGCTGCGGGTGACGACGTATCCCCGAAACCAGCGACACCTGAATCGTCGCGCAACGCTCTGACGAGCCCTGGGTGGACCGGGAAGGTCAGCCCCAGTGAGCGGGCGGCCGCCGCCGTGCAAGTCTACAGGGACCTGAAGCAGGCAGGCGAGAGGAATTACACAATGCAGACCGCATTAAGATTCGGTGTCAGTAAGCGAAGCATTAGCAAGTGGGTCAAGGAAGCCAAAGAGCGCGAGAAACAGCAGAAGACCGAGCGGCTCCCAGCGAGCTTCTTCCCCACCAGTCAGTAGAAATCGTTCCGACTTCATTCCGACCTGCTTCCGGCCTAGACGTTAGCGGCCTCGCCAGCTAAGGGCGCACACAGGCCGACAAATATCGCTTGCCCGGAACTCCCGTTCCGACCGCATTCTCCATCACTCACGGCGCTCGCCGGATCACAGCGGACGAGGACAGACATCCTCGGCGCCATAACCAGTGACGGAGAAACTCATGACCAAGCAACTGCAGGACACCGTTCTGCGCCAACCCAATTCCCCGGGCCGCAGCGGGTCGGCCGACGCCACCTCGATGGCTCGTCAACTCGACAAGGCACTGCGTATCCTGCGTATGAAGCAGTTGATCGAATGCACGAATCTCTCACGCGCGACCCTGTACGTCCTCATGGCGACTGACCCGACGTTCCCTCGCAAGATCAAGCTCACGGCGCGGTCTGTCGGCTTTTTGGAATCGGAAGTTGATGCCTGGATCGTCGCGCGCGCTTTACTGCGCAGCGCGGTTTGAAGGGGGAAGGAGTGATGAACCCCATTGCGCAGATCAGTCCGTCGGCCGACACCGATCCAACTGTCGCAGCCGTCGCGCCATGACTCGCCGCGTCAAGACCGACCTGCTGATGATGTTTGCAACGTTGGGCGCGGCACTGACTACCGCGGCTCCGGTCCGTACTGGCACGCTTTCGGGCGAGCAGCGGGGTGAGTTGCCGAACCGTTGTGTTCCGTGGCCGGCCGAAGTGATCGAGCAGACGTTGAAGCGCCAGGCACCCAGTTTTGAATTCTGAAATCAGCATCGCGGCATCAAGCCGCCGACAAACCAGTACAGGAGTATTTAACGATGAATACCACTGACCAAAACAAAGTCAGTGCACCGGATGACGCGCAACGTCTGATCGAACAGCTCGATGCGTTGCAGCCGGGCAAGCAGCAGCAAAAGACTTTGCAGTTCCAGAAGTTGTATCCGGCAATCGAGCGCGCGTTGGCTCGCGAGGTGCCGCAAAAAGCGATCATCGTCGAATTGGAAAAAATGGGGCTGCATGTCTCGATGGGTGGCTTCCGCTCGTTGCTCGAAGTCGAACGCAAGTTGCGCACCGAAAACGGCAACCGTCTGTGTTGCGAGCACTGCGGCTCGAATCTCCCGCGTGAAGGCGACGACGGCAGCGAGTCATGGTCACATGCGACGTGTAAGCAGTAGGGCGCAACGGTACACGCCAGATCCACGCCGGATGTAATGTGTCGTAGTTGAAGTCAATAGACCGTCGGTAAATTTCATCTAGTAAAATAAGGAATACAAATGAAAAAAATAAAAGATCAAGCATTGTGGAATGCGACCGATGTTTTGCAGTACGCGCTCGTCAAATGCAAGGCAAGGGTATGCGACTTCGTGTCGCGCCTGGTCGCGTACAAATTCGTGACCCGTACACAGGAGGTTGCATGAACTTTGAATCTACACCGCCCCCATACCCGTTTGGTGCCTTTTATCTCATTGTCAAAGAGGCGATGGAAGAAGTCTGGAAAAACACCCAGGCTCCAGATGCTCTGATAGGGATGGAGTTTCTGACCGACATGGCCGTGCCGGTGCAAGGTCTTTACGATGTGCGTTTGCCGACCGGTCAGGTGCGTCCGCTTTCGCTGAATTTACTTGTCGTGGCGGAGTCGGGCGAGCGCAAGACGGGCGTTCACAATCTGGTGGCAAAGCCGCTCTATACCTTCGATGCCGGGCGCATCAAAAAGTACGAGACAGATGTCCATAAGTACGAGTTGGAGAATCGCATTTGGAAGTCAGTCGATGCCGGATTGCGCCATCAGATCACAAAGTTGACGCAAGAGGGGCAACCGATTGAAGATCTGTGCCGCCAATTGTCCGAACTCGCGGCGAACAAGCTAGTGAAACCGCGCGCGCGACGCATCATGCGCCAGAACGCAACCGAACGCGCGATCATGGACGCACTCGAAGGCGATGGAGAGTCGATTGCATTCGTTAGCGACGAAGGCGAAATCATCATCAGGGGCGGCGCGCTCAATCAGATGGGGACGCTCAACAAGGCATGGGATGGTGCGGCGATGCTGATGCTGGACCGCTGCGACGGTGTGAGCGTCGTCGTGTGCAATCCGCGCGTAACTGTGTCGTATATGGTGCAGCATCAGTTGCTCAAGAAACTTCTCGACCGCCGCGGTGACGTTATGCGCGGTTCCGGGCACTGGGCCCGCTATCTCATTGGCTACCCGGCATCGACGCAAGGCACGCGCTACACCCACCATTTGAATATGGAGTGGCGCCACTTGCCGAAATTTCACGAGCGCATGCGCGAATTGCTCGACGAGTTTGGTCGACGCGTTGACGCAGGCGCGATCGAGCGATCGACACTAGAATTCTGCGACGATGCAGTTCCGCGCTGGATCGAAATGACAAACTACACCGAATCAATGCTGCAACCTTGGGGTTATCTGCACGACATGAAGGACTTTGCCTCCAAAGCGCTCGAGATCGCGGCACGGGTGGCGGCACTGCTTCACGTGTTCTCAAAGCAGGAGGGTAAGATCTCGGTCGATACATTGAATCGTGCGATCCAGATCGTTGAATGGCATCTGCACGAGTTCAAGCGGATTTTCTCGCCCACAATAGTTCCACAGGAGCATCGGGACGCTCAGGTGCTTGAGCACTACTTGCTCGTAAATTACTGGTGCCACAAGTACAACTTTGCGCAGAAGAACCTGGTGTTGAAGAACGGTCCGATTCGACCCGCGTCACGACTGGATGCGGCGCTAGAGTGTCTGATCGCGATGGGACGTGTGTGGATCGGCGTCGGATCGAAGCGAGAGCGCTACATCAACCTCAATCGAGGGTACTTCGGCTCGTTGGGCGCCGCGCTAGCATACTAGGCGATCGACGTGGTGTTGTACTGCATGCGATGTTGATGCGATGAGGGGATGGCTCTAGACCGTTCTGCGCATGTCGAAAAGAGGAGGCAAGTTGCCTCCTCTTTTTGTTTTCCAAATCAATGTCGCGCAAGACAGTTAAGTTCATGCGCGAGCGGTAGATGTCAATTCAGGTTGTGACAGGCATGGAGCGATGTCAAAACAGGATCAAGCATTTATTCGGGGTCGAGAATCAAAGACGGACGACATTCATGTCACACGACAGTCCATATCGCGTGAGTGCATGGACGTACCATCGCTGAGGTATTGTTTTGTGACGGCTAGGAGCGCGCTCGCGCCGGCCGATTGGAATCTTTTCCGGCGGCACCACGATCTCGCGTGCGATTCATGCAACTAATCGCACGAATCGCCCAAATCTGAAGGCCACCATGCCGCGTGGTGCGGCATATGGTCATCGATGATAGACCTGGGACCCTATGCCGCTCCGAGTGGCTTGAAGCATACGGCTACGGCGGGAACGAGCCAATTCTCTATTCCATTGCCGGAACTGTTTGACTGACCTGCTCGCTATGCAGTTTGCTCAAGCATAGCTGCGTCGGGCACACTACGGAACGCCGTGTCATCAGACTGCGATCGACTGCATCCGCTTGCATTGCGAGAAACCTTGAGTTGATTAGTTGGTCCCGACGTCTCCGATGGACATCGCCGCGACCTGAGGTGTCTTGATCCGATGCAGGTCGTCATTTCGTCGTCATACCCTCTCGGAGGCTCGGCCTTTACGATGCTTTATGTACTGTGCCTTGTCTTCGCTTGACATATTGCTGATACGCGTCGGGCCGAGATGGCGCTCTGGTGGGCGGTCGATGCCTTGCTGCTTGAGTGTGCGGTGATCAACACGGGTGGTATGGCCATGCCTCTCCAGCGCTGCATTTTGTATCTCGGCGCACCTTCTGCGAATGTCAATGACTTCATCGCGCAACGCGAGCCGGTTTCTGCCGCCGCTATCCTTTCTGCAACCTCCTTGTTCAGGATTCTGCGCGTTGTAGCGGCTGAATGTCTGTTGCGGAGAACGTTCAATACCGTCGTGCATGCGATCGGAGAACATCAGATGCAGATGCGTATTTGAAGCGCCTTCGAGTGCCGAGTTCGGTGCGTGCACCGCAAACTGATACGGCTTGTCGCCAACGAGCGATTCGACGAGATCCTCGACGAGTTCTTCTTGTTGCTTGCGTGTCAGCTCGGCAGGCAGCGCGATTTCGTGCTCGCGGTAGACAGCGCCATTCGCACGCTCATGCCTGTCTCCCGCCCTCCAGAAAGCAGCCGGATTGCCCTGCGCCCACCTTGGCAAGTTGCCGCAGCCAGCGCAGACGAGATCGTCACGTTCACTGTACTTGCCCTGCCGAGTGATGTAGGTAGCGTGGTTTGCAGCACTCCCTTTCTTGCCGCTCTTGATCGTGTGATGAAAGCTTGCCATGATGAGACTACCCTTTCTCATTGATAGATAAAAAAAGCCAGCGAATCATGCTTCGCTAGCCGCTTTTGAGATGGGTAACCAACCTAGTTTTGGTGCTGTTTGGTAGAAAGGTTAAGTGCGCGTCCTTTATCTCCCCCCTATATGCTTAGGTTCTGGATGACTACTACTATAAGAACGCTATCTAACTCGTCTTCCATGAAATGTTAAGCAATGTAACTACTCATCTCATACCATCGGGGATAAGCTAAGAAAATATTCGGATAACCATCACGCTATGAAGACAGTTGGTTCGCAACGACAACAGTATCCAGACGGGAGAAATATGCTTCCATGCAAATTAGTTCAATCTCTAGATGGCAGAAGACGTCAAGGTTTGAACGCAGGAAATAGAGGACTGTCAAATTAATTGAATAGCACCGACCGTGTTTTGATACGGCTATTGCAACGTCACATCTCGATAGCTTTCTCTCGAACCGGCGTCTGCGTCGCGGGCCAGTTTTGTGACTTCTGTTTCCGTCGGTGTGGACTGGCGAATGAACGAGGCTGTGACCGGGCGTGAAGGGGACGTGACCCGAAGCGGTTACGTCGACGACCGGGGTGTGACGACCTCGGGTTGCGGTGGTCTGAGTGCGAGACTTCAAAGCAGGCAGACGATCCTTCGATTACCACGGCAAAGCTGAGGCCCGACAGCAGATCGACGCGACCCACGGTCATCCCGAGTACCACCGCCAGCTTTGCCGTGACTGGATCGACAGTCAGCGCGTCGTGCTGCCCGACCGTGCGGTCGGACGCCGTTTGCTGTTGCCAGGCATCATCAGCTTCGGCATTTAGCGCATCCAGACGTGCGGCCAGCGCGACACGCCGGACCCTGAGTGTCGACAGTCGCGTTCGCAATGCTGAAAGTCAGCGACCGCCAATTGCCTCATCGTGGTGGGTGGCCCGATCGGTCATGATCATCGTCAGACTGCGCCCGATGGGTACGGGATAGGAGACCGCCGGGACTGACGATGCGCGATGTTCTCCGGCATGCTGCTGCGAGAGCACGAAGAACGTCGCGTGACCGAAGCACGCGGTTGCCATACACGCAACCAAGAGCAGACAACCGACGCGACCTACGGACCAGGGGCGAGGTGCGGCACAGGGTGCGGAGCAGGTGAGCACCGACAACCAGCACGATACCGACCGCTACCCAAACAAGCCGCTCCGGTAACTCGCCGCCGCGCTGCCACCCGGCCAGCACGGACATGCAGATCGCCGTCGCGGTTGCGGCGACTGCCAGCGCGAGAGACAGCCATGACTTACTGTCATCCGAGCTCCTGACCGCCTCGCTAGATCTGGAAATCATGCCGCCGTTCCTCCCAGCAGGGCCGCGCGCCTGTCAAGCTTGTCACGCAGCGTCGGTTTCCCCTGTTTCCCGTTTGTCTCCGACGAATCAATGGCGTCCCGTGTCTTCGTCCCGTCGCCGGAACTGCCTTCACTGGTCCCGTCGCAGGATTCAGCCCCGAGATAGAACTCTTCCGCTACAGCAGCGCTTTCCTCGGCACTCTCTTCGAATGCGCCATTAGCGAAGCCTGCACGCGCTGCCGCATCGAGCGCAGCCTGATCGAAGCCGGCCATGCGGCGGCGCCCATCAAGCTCCCGCGCTTGCCCGATGGCTTCTTCTAGATTGCTGCCAGTTCTCACACCCAGATCGACGTAGTAGATCGCCGAACGGTAACTTTGTGTGGTCGACTTCCCACGAAGCTTCAGTTCGAGCGGCAGGCAGGCAAGCAATCCACCCGACACGGCATTGAAATACTGCAACCGTGCCGAGAGCGTGCGGATAGAATTGTACGAAGTCGTGCGGAAGATGAAAGAGCCCAGTTCATCTTCATCGCCGATCGTGACAGTGAGGCGTCCGTAGGGCTTGCACCCACTCACCTCCCCGAACTCGCAGCTTTCGGGCGTCGGACAGCCTAGGGTCGCAATGCCACCGTCCGTAAAGCGCCGGCAGATTTCGCCGTCGCCGACACATACGGGGCGACCGCTTTTACGATCGAACAGACTGTATTCGGCACGCAGGTTTAGATCCGGATCATTGAACAGCATCCTTACCGGAATTGAACGCAGCTTGCCCGGGATTGCCTTTCGCAACATTTCGTTGAGCGGATGCAGTAGCCATCCGCTCGCATTCTGCATCTGACTGGTGAGGGTGAACTGGTCGTCTTTCTCCGGTAGACGTTTGCCGTTGTTTTCGACGATATGGCCGATCGTGATGCGGCCGACAATGGGTGGTGTGATCGCCAGACCTTTGAGCATGGTGATACTCCTAAATTAAAGACGCATTAAGACGAAGGAATGGTTCAGACGGAAACGAGGAAGCGACGTGAGCCCGGTTTCGTGAACCCGTATCGCGTTTCAAATTCCGGATGTTCAGCGAGCAGCCGCTTCAGGTCCACGCTGCTTGAATCTCTGCTGCGTTTGTATGACACTTCGCCGGTTTCGAACAGCGCCCGGGATGCGTCGCCCATCGCCTGCTGAATGGTCTGTTTTAACTTCGCTTCCTGTTGCTCGCGTGCTTCAATTTCGGCGCGCACCGCGACCAGATCAGCGAAAGTTGTAGAGAGCCACCGGTCATCCGTGAAATCAACCGTGCCCGCACGGCCCGGATACAGGCAGCGCAGGGCGCGGTCGGCCGACTCAGAGCCGTCCGCCGGTGGTGGCGTGTCGCTGGTGACGTATTGCCAAAACTGCGCTTCGAGCGGGACGAGCCGGGCAATGAGATCGTCATCGCGTTCGATGCGGTGCACCGCCAGTTGCTGACCACATAGCAGCACGGCTACGTCCGCGGCGCGTTTGCCGGCAACGGCCAACTGGTGCTGCACCTGCAACTGCACATACTCCGGAACGCCGTCGCGCCACAGTCGCGCGCCGAACTCACCTGCCGTCTTGCATTCCAGAATCTGCAGCCCCGGAACGCCAACGATCTCCCGGTCGAGATTGGCTAGCATGAAGGGGATCGTCGCATGCTGAAGGACAGCATTGACCTTGCGTACGCGATTACCAGTCTGCTGCGTATAGGCTGCAGCGACGATGGGCTCGAGTAGCGTTCCCCAGTAGACCGGTTCCGTGATGTCGTGCGGATCCGGTTGCGCGAGTCCGACGTCGCGCCCCGTCTTTTCCAGCCAGAGTTCGAGCGCGCTTTTGTACGGATTCAGACCCACTGCTGCGGCAGCGTCGGATCCGCCGATGCCGGTCCTGCGCACCGCCAGCCAGTCGGCGCGGCTCAGGCTGCGCGTTTCGACCAGACGTAATGCAGAACCTTTCCTGATGGGATTCTCTTCCTGGATGCGTTGCGACATGGTCTTCTCCCAGACGGATAAATAAAAAGCGCCCGGTGAGCCGAAGCTCAACCGGGCACCTTATGACAACAACAGACGAAGGACGGAAAGAAACGATAAAACCAACTGCCACAATTCAGACGACGAGTCTCAGTGCTTCGTCCCACGCCTTTTGTTTGAGCGCCGCACCAGGGCCGAACCACGCTGCGTCGCGCCGATGGTCTTCGCTGCGTGCACGGCGCTGGTAGTCGACATATTCGGTGACGCTGTTGAGGAGTCCCCACGCCGTGCCTGAGGCGGAGGCGAGCGCGGCACCCTTACCGCGTCCAGCGAAGAGATCATGGACGGCCCGGATAGCGCTATCGTTGGTGGTGGCGTTCGGTTTATCCGCAGCACCCGATGCGCTACCGGTTTGATAGGTCAGCACACGCCGGAAATACGCGTCGGCTGAGTCGGCGCTGACCCTGCGTTCTGACAGCGCTTTCATGCGCGCCATGAACCCGTCCCACGACGAGATAGCGATGCCGAGTTGGCGCTTGACCGCCTGCGCATCGAACTGGCTGCGGTGCGGCACCTTGACCGCGCCCGTACTATCACCGAGCGCAATGGCGAGCGTGTTGTTGCAGACCACCCTAACAGAGGTGAACTGAGCCGTCGTCGCGAGCGTGCCGTCGCACGCGGTGGCGAGCAGCAGGTACCCGTTGACCTTGTCATGGCCCTTCAGCGTAGCGCTTTGGCCTGTACGGGCGAGCGCCCACAGCTTCTTGCCGTCCTTGAGAACGCCCGCTGTTTCGAGTTCGAAGCCCCCCACCTCGGTGAGGTCACGATAGAACTCCAGAATTTCGGCGGGCTGGACGACCTGGTAGCGGCTTGAGACAACCGACAGAGGGGCCTTCGTGTCCGAGCGATAAAGCACTTTCTGTTCCGGAAACGCATGGATGGAACCAAGACCAGTGCCACCTGCGACGAAGCGGACCTCAGATTCTTCAATCTTCCAGTTCATCCCGGCCTGTTGCGCCCACACTTCGAGCGACTGGCCAGGAGCAAGTTGGTTACCGAGGCCATGCCACGGGATTTCATTAACATAAGCCATGGTTTGTACGAGGTGCATGGACAACTCCTTCCGAGAAAGACGAGCGCATAAAACCCGGCCGGGGCCGGGCACACTGGCGAACAGTAAAAAGGGGCGAAATACGGAGAAAGGGAATGCCGCGGTCAGCGGTGACCACTTAACGCGTGTGAAATGGGGGCGCCGTGTCAGTTTTGAATCAGATACTTGCCTAGCGTTTACTGAACGTGTGACCGCACCGGCGGCATTGGTAGTTATCAAGGATGTTGTCGTCGATGACTTCGCCCACAGTCGTGCCTGCAGCACAGCCTGCTGCCCCGCCGATTAGTCCACCGATGATGGCTCCGGCGACAAGTCCGAAGGCGGCACCGACAGGGCCGCCAACTAGGCCGACGGTCGCGCCCATCTCTGCGCCTGACATGGCGGCGGTTGCGGTGCCTGCCGCGCCTGCGACCGCGCCGATCGCACCGCCAGCCTTTCGCGCATAGCTTCGAGTTTCAATACATGCTGATTGACAACGAGGACATTCGAGGGGAAGGTGTTCAACAGTAAGAGGGCTATCAGCGGTCATTCGTTTTCCTTGAGGGTGAAGATATGGAGTTAACACTTTTCAAGTGAGCAGCGACTAGCGGCCCATCTCACTTAAGTGATATAGGTTCAAAATAATTTGGATTCCTAATTAAACGGGATATGGCGAGCGAAATGGAGCGCTTTTCTGGGGATGCTGGGAGTTCGCCTGTTCGATTGGGCGCATAGAGAATCCTATTACAGGCCTTCATCCTTGTTGCTGCGGATCGACCCTGTAGGTACCGCACGTCTGACGTTGAACCAGTTGCAAGAGAAAGGCGCGCTTGATGGCTATTGGCGGGGATGTGCCGAGAATTGGTGATTGAAAACTCGAGGCCGCGCATTTCCGGATCGTCCCCTCGCGATCTCACCATCAGAAATTTTCGCCGCTACGATCACACGGGCGCCTTCCGTGGCGGGTGTGTTTCCGGGCATCGACCAAAAGGTCGGATCAGATTCAATTGGAAAGCTATTTGGTCATTCGAGTAGGCGAAGCCTACAAGCAGGCGGATGTGTCGACGCTGCCGCCAACGAGCGTGCGCCGAGACGCCGATCCTCCTACCGGACCACCTGACGACAGATTCCGGGCAGAGCATCATTGAGACGCGTCCGCCATCTCATCGGCGCGACTCCAATCCCGTCTCGGCGCCCCTCTTCCAACTGTCCGACCTCATCCACCGTTGCGCCGGAGCTACACATTCTCTTGAGCAAAACCCTCTTATGTCGCTGGAATTATGGAATCTTTTCTTGATAAGTGCGACACTGTTAAATAATTTAGCGTGTAGTTTCCCGGGAGGACCTTTGGATTGTGGATGCAGTTATTACACGGAATGTGATTGTTGTTACTAACTGCACCAACAGGAAGCGTGTCAGTGGAACTGGCCTCGCCTTTAACGAAGCCGTAACGGGTGGCCCGCTTACATCGGTCGCTGCTCGTTGGGCAAAGGCCGTTCGGAAAGCACGACCTTCGAGGCTGGCGCAGGACGTTTACATGGGGCGCGCCTTCGTTGAGGCCCAGCACGTAGCCGCCAGTCTAGGGGGTACGTTGCACGTCATATCTGCAGGGCTCGGGGTGGTGGATGCCACAGATCCGATTCCGTCGTACGACTTGACCGTCTCCGATGGCAGCAATTCATTGAAACCTCTCCTCCTTCGACTGGGAAAGGAACCGAGCGACTGGTGGTCGGCGTTAACAGCAAAACTCGGACACCAGCGCTCTGTGCATGCGCTACTGGACAGACATGCAGACGCCTTGACGCTCTTCGCATTGCCGGGAAGTTACGTCGCCCTTATCGCTAAGGATCTAGCGTCCTTGACCGATACCCAGGTCAGCAGAATCCGCATCATCACATCTGCTCACGGTCAGGCGTTCGTTCCGGCCAATGCCCGCCACGTCGTTCTACCTTACGACGAACGTCTGGAAGGGTCTCCATTTCCCGGCACGCGAACCGATTTTGCGCAAAGGGCATTGCGCCATTTCGTCGAAGTACTGCATGGGCATCGACTCTCTGCCGAAGAAGCCAGAACGGCTGTGGCGAATGCGATGCATATGTTGAGGAAGCCGGTTATTCCGGTGCGAGAAAAGAAGACCGATGCGGAGATTCTCGCACTGCTGCGCAGGAATTGGCACCGATTTGATGGGGCCTCAACCCGGCTCCTGCGCTATTTGCGAGACGATGCACTAGTGGCGTGTGAACAGGGGCGGTTCCGTGATTTGTGGTTCCGTCTTCGGCAAGAACTCACCACACAGGGCTAACTTCAATATGGCCAAGAAGGAAATTGTTGTACGCGCACTTCGTACGACCCAAGGTGAGGGGCTGGACGTCTATGCTTTTTTCATTCAGGGCTCTGACATCGTGAGAGTCGCCGATATATCGAGGGTGGAACGCGACGAATCGGAAGTACTCAAAGGCTTTCAGCGACCCGAGATTAGAACTCACGTCAAAGGTATCGCCGACTATTTGAACCAGGGTAACGTCCTGTTCCCAAATGCGATCATTCTCGCAATGTCACCGGCGGTTCACTTCTCCGCTGCTCGAGGCACGAAGCCTACCGGCGATCAAGGGATTGCACAGGCTGGCACTTTGACGATCCCGGTGTATGACGAGAGGCAACGAGTCGCCTGGATCGTTGACGGTCAGCAGCGTTCGTTGGCTTTGGCACAAGCAGGGACGAAGAGCATTCCGGTACCTGTTGTCGGCTTTGTCTCCGATAACCTCGAGATCCAGAGGGAACAGTTCATCCTGGTCAACAAGGCACGGCCGCTTCCGACGCGACTGATTAATGAACTTCTGCCGGAGACCCGCAGTATTTTGCTACCTCGTGAGTTGAGCGCGCGCAAGGTGCCGTCCGAGATATGCAACTTGCTCAACCGAGACCCCGAATCACCATTTTACAAGCTGATCAAACGTATTTCGGAAAAGAGCAGCAGCACAAGCATCATCACTGACACTGCCGTAATCGCGATGATTCGTAACAGCATGAGCAATCCGCTAGGTGCACTCGCTCCCTACAAATTGGCTGGTCGAGAAGGCGTTGACGTCGAAGCGATGTATCAAATTTTGCGAACTTACTGGTCGGCCGTACGGGATGTATTCCCGGAAGCGTGGGGTGCTGATCCGCGACGCAGCCGGCTCATGCATTCAGCGGGCATTGAGGCCATGGGCGTACTAATGGACAGGATTTACGCGCGCCTCGCTGGACACGGAGAAGACTACAAAACGGTCCGCAAGGAACTGGAGAAGGTTGCTCCCACCTGTCGCTGGACCAAGGGTACATGGGAAACACTGGGCGTTGCTTGGAACGAGATTCAAAGCACGCCGCGAGACATTAGAAAGCTCCAGGACACGCTAGTCCGAGCCTATACAAGCACGATGAAGCAATGAAATTTCTCTATTCCGATACTCAGGATTACGTTGATCCGGAGTATGACTTTATTACAGATCGAAATGCTCCCGGTCGACGTCGGTACTGGGATGACGTCTATGCGCACGAGCTTATGACTCCGTCACCGTACGACGGCTTACTGGTATCCATGAGCGCAGTTCGGCAAGCGGATGGGGTCGCCAAATCCAAGGTGCGGTATTCAACTGCCGAAGAGCAGAGGATGTTGCGCGACGGCGTGCGTAAGTTCCTGAGATACGGTGGTCCAAAGTTCAAGGACTCAATGGTGCTGGGAGACTGCGGGGCCTTTGCCTACGCTGATAGCGAAACGCCCGCGTATCCGCCTCAAGAAGTGGTGGAATTCTACACGGACGCAGGTTTTACCCATGGGGTGTCGCCTGACCACATCATCTTTGACTGTCTTACGGACAACCCTCCTGCGAGCGAAGTGGCGCCCGGAGTTGTTGAGCGTTTCGACATCACGCTCGCCAATGCCCAGGAGTTCTTGCGCCTTACAGATTCGGAGGGTTACCCCTTCGAGCCTTTGGGTGCTGTACAGGGTTGGTCACCAAAAAGCATGGCCGATGCCGCGGTTCAACTCGAGAAAATGGGATACCGCTATTTGGCGATTGGAGGTCTCGTTCCGTTGAAGGTTGACGTTATTAAGCAGGTTCTACACGCTCTGCGCGACGCCATCAAACCTGAGACGAACATCCACCTCCTCGGGTTTGCTAAGGCGGAGACGATTCATCAGTTCACAACTTTTGGCATCACCAGCTTCGACTCTACGTCCCCGCTTATCCGGGCGTTCAAAGATGCAAAGGCGAATTACTACCTAGAATCGCCCAAAGGTGGGCTTGACTATTACGCGGCGATCCGCATTCCGCAAGCAATCGAAAATCCTCGTTTGATGCAAGGGATAAAACGCGGGATTTTTAGTGCCGAGGATCTGCAACGCCGTGAGGAGAAAGCGTTGACGGCATTGCGCAAGTTCGACAGCGGCAGTGGGAAGGCGAAGGATGCGCTCGATGCTGTTATGGACTATCAGCAGTTCCTCACGCTGGGTGACAAACACTCCATTGAGCAGCACGAAAAGGAACTAAAGAAGATGCGTGTGCTGGTAGAGCGCACGTTGGAAGATGCACCTTGGAAGCGTTGCCGTTGCTCTGTCTGCAGCAAGGCCGGTGTCGAAGTCATCATCTTCCGATCCAGCAACCGGAACAAGCGCCGTGGATTTCACAACCTAGGCGTCTACCACAAACACGTACAGCGTACCTTGGAGAAACATCGGTGAGCATCTATCGATTCAAGGCCATTCGTGCATCACAAGCTCCAGAGCACGATGTATTTACCTTTGCCGCCACGCCCGAACAGATATGGGGTTTCGCCGAGATCGAACGCGTGGGTCGGGAAGAAAACGGGCAACTACGCGGCTTCCAGCGCCATCAGATTGCATCTCACATCAAGGAGATTCGCGACTATTTGCGGCGCGACGATGCACTTCTTCCCAATGCATTGATCGTTGCCTTCATCGGCGGCGTCAAGGTGAAGGATAAGGGAGATGGGGTCGTTGAGATTGAGATCAAATCCGGCGATAAAAAGCCGGGCTTTGTTGTGGACGGCCAGCAGCGACTCAGTGCATTGTCGGGGATCAACAAACCTGGATTTCAGGTTTTTGTGTCTGCGCTTATCTGCAAGGACTACAACGAACTACGTCAGCAGTTTGTGTTGATCAACAACACGCGACCGCTGCCGAAGACGCTGATTTACGAGTTGCTCCCGACGGTTGAAGGGCTGCCGGAACGATTTACCGCGCGCAAGTTTGCTGCGCGCATCGTCGATCGGCTGAATTTCACTCGCGGCTCTTCGTTGCATGGCGAGATCCGTCAGCACACGAACCCCAAAGGGATACTGAGCGATACGGCAATGCAGAAGTTGGTGATGAACTCTGCCTCTGACGGCGCAATTCGTGAATTTATTAAGGATGGTGATTTCGAAACTCGTGCTTATGAGTTCGTTAACGCGTTCTTCGGGGCTGTGGTCAAGGTTTTTGGAAGCGAATGGATCGGCATGAGTCCGAAAACGTCACGGCTGCGTCATGGCGCAGGCATTGTGGCAATGGGTTTCGTTATGGAGTTTCTGTATTCCAGCGAAGGCGCTACGACTCGCGCCGAATTTGAGAGTGGCCTCCGGTTGCTGAAAGAATATACCGCGTGGACAAGCGGCCAGTGGCGCCTTGCACCAAATGACGAGCGTCCTTGGAATGGTATCCAGAACACTCCTAGCGATATCGATTTGCTGACCAACTATCTGGTTCGGTCGATGAAGCGGGCGCTCCGTCAGCCACGACGGGTAGCTAACACCTAGCGATACGAGGTCTACTCATGAAAACTCGCGCAATGGTCCTCTTCTCTGGTGGACAGGACTCGACGACGTGCCTCGCGTGGGCCCTTGACCGCTACGAACATGTCGAGACAATCGGATTTGACTATGGACAACGCCATTCCGTTGAACTTGAGTGCCGACCAAAGGTGCTCTCCAGTCTTCGTGAACAGTTCCCAGACTGGGGAAAAAAACTCGGCGACGACCACATGCTCGATCTTTCAATTCTGGGACAGATCAGCGACACGGCGCTTACTCAAGGCAAGGTCATTGAGATGGAGGAAAGCGGTTTGCCGAACACGTTTGTGCCGGGTAGAAATCTGCTGTTCTTCACGCTTGCGGCCGCTGTAGCTTACAGGCGTAGCCTCCAAGTACTCGTCGGAGGCATGTGTGAGACGGACTATTCCGGTTACCCGGACTGTCGGGACAGCACACTCAAGGCGCTTCAGGTCGCCATTGCTCTGGGCATGGATCAACCGTTGGTCATCGAGACACCACTAATGTGGATCGATAAGGCGCAAACTTGGAAATTGGCGTTCCAGCTGGGTGGCAAAGTCTTTATCGATCTGATTCTTGCAGAAACCCACACTTGTTACGTTGGGGACCACACAACACAGCACCATTGGGGCTATGGATGCGGGAAATGTCCTGCCTGTGAGTTAAGACGGAACGGATACGAATCCTTCTCCAAGGCAGTCGCATAAAGAGCGAGGTCGCTGGATATCAAATGAATTACGAACTAAGTCAGAAATTTTACTTTGAGGCTGCCCACACTCTGCGACGCGAGATTGATGCTGAGGGTAGTCGCCGCATTCACGGGCATACATACCACGCGCAAGTATTTGTTCGAGGCACTCCAGATCCAGTCACCAAGATGATTGTTGACCTAGGTTTCCTTCGCAGGGAAATTGAACGCGTCCGCGATCTTCTTGATCACCGATTTCTTGATGAAATTCCCGAGCTAGGCGCCGCGACAATAGAAAGCCTATGTTCGTTCATTTTTCAAGAAATCTCTGCATCTGTGCCAAGCATCACGAAGGTCCGCGTTGAAAGAGCCGCGAGCGGAGATGCGTGCGACCTATCTGTCTAGTCGTAGTCTCGTCGCGGCGGAAGAAACAATCATGCCTCACAGTCAAGTTGTGGGCCGCGTCACGCACTGAGAGGTTCTCCAGTGAGTGCGCGGGTAACCGATATCATCTGCCATCTCGTTAAGGACCGTTTTCTAACGCAAGGAAATTCGGATGGACAACAGAACCTCGCTGCTTGCCGACGCGTCTTAGTTGCACTCTCACGTGAGAACTGATTCATCTCCTACCGGTTTCTCTGTCCACCACGAGACAGTTGATCACCTTACACCAACCGCGCCAGTTCCTTAAAGATGCTATCGAGAATGCTCGCGCTGCCCTTGCCGACAGGCAGTTGCAACTCGCGGTTGCCCCGAGCCTCCTTTGCGCAGTAATACGCTTGGTGCTTACTGCTTTTCCAGGCGAAGACGAAAATGTCCGCGTTCGAAGCGAGATGGCGCAGGCGGTCCGTCGCCGCATGATCTGCATTGATTTCCACTGTGGCTTGCGGGAGCAACTTGTGAAGTACCTGTTTGGCGCGCTGTCCAGCCGATTCGGTCAGGGTGTAAATGCCAATCAGGCCAGGAAAGCTGCTGAAATCGTCGCGGGCTCCATCGTCGTGATCCGGCGCCGGCAGTGTATCGAGCAAGTCAAGGCAGTCGTAATCCTTTGCTAGCAGGCGCAAAATCAAGCGTTGCGACTCGGTCGCGCGATGCGCATAGGCGCGAACAAGGTCTAGCACTTGCATGAAATACCGCAGTCGCGCCTCTGGAACTGGCGCGGATTGTAGCGCCAAGATTTCCGCAGTATTCAAGGCCCAATCAACGTACGTGGCCGCCCGATTAGTGGCCAAGATTTCGCTGAGGTCTTCGAGCGCCTCGACATACGGTTCCTTGCTTGGCCCGATGCCAACGAGGGCTTGCAGCAATTCTGACGTCAACGCCAACTCGTCTGGGGACGCCGCGTCACTCCACGCGATCATTTTGATTAGCATGCCATATAGCGGAATAAATCCACGAACTGGATGCGCTGGGCGTGCGACAAAGAATTCGACGAGATAGGGGTAAGCATCGCGGAAAATCTGTTCCGATCTTCCTTGAGAATTTCCGATGAGTTGTGCCAGCGTCTCGCAAGGTGTTGCGTCAACGAGGTAATCCTCAATGCTCCACTGCGTAACGCATTGATCTAGTAGCGCGGTCGGCGATGTTTGGGACATGCCCTCTGCAACTGCACGGGCCCACGATACCCAAGAGGCGCGAGCATCGTTCGGCACTGCCGCAAGCTTTGCGACGCGCAACTTTTCGATCCGGCTACGATCGCGCTCCGTCCAGATGAGGCGGACGGAACCGATAAGTCCCAAGACTTTCGCCGTCAATTCGGGATTTTCGAGTTCGACTGCGCAGCGCAGAAGCGCGCTATACGCCCAAGCATGTGGGAGGACGTCCAAGCACAGGTCGACCGCCACCTGATAGTCTTCGTCCGCCAACGCTTGCTTAGCTCGATCGAGTTTCTGTTCCGAGGATGGTGCCGCGGGAGCAGGCTGCGCCGCTTGTTCCCACCAACGCTGCAACAATTCCCTGTCCCGCGTGCTGGCAGGAGAGGCATTCAGGATTGCCTCGCAGCGCACGGGGTTAGGTTCGTCCTGCGACAACTCGAACAGCAAAAACGCCTTGAGCACATTTGGGTGCCGGATGCCCTTGCGCTCTTTGAAGAGCGGGCCGAACGGCTTCGCGATCGCTCGTCTGAACGCCGAGATTACAGTACGGGGGTCTGGCTCATTTTCTACGCCGACTAAGTATTCTTGGTAGAGCGCATCGACGACATCAATGATGGTCTGCGGAGGCAACGCGAGATCCATCACCGCTTTGATCAAGGGGTAGTTGTGCGCGATCTCGTCTTGCCTTCCTAGACCGGCGAGCAAGCGAATGTCGAGGAATTGGCGTTGCTCGGCATTGACACGACCGGTGGCGCAAAGTCCGTCAACCAGGACTCGCGCTTCCTCTTCATTGCCCGCTAAAAGGGCGCGGTCAAAGTCGGCTCGCAATTTGCCGAACGGTTGCTGCGTCCGATCAGGTATGGCTGGGCGCCGCTGTAGAACCGTCAAATAGAGCGATACGGCACTGACGATTTCCATACGCGCATGGTCCGATATCGCCGCAAACCGAAACAAATTGTGGCCGAATCGCTCATGCAAGGCGTCTTCGAGTTCGTCATCGCCATCGTGGACGAGGGTCTGGCCGCGAAAATCACTGTAACTAGGCCCAACTACGCTGGCGAGTTCTTCGGCTAACGCTGCGGCACTGTTGTCGTCGGAAGCTGCGGCATACCAGGTAAGCGGTCCATGCTCCGAGAAGACGGGTAGTATCAATGGCGTTTGTGTTCCATTGGCCACGAAATAATCGATCCATGGTGCAACTTGATCGATCCAGGCCGCAGGTGCTGTCTCGGTAACTATCGCCCCCCAGTGGAGCGCATTGCGTCCAGCGAAGAAACGCGCGAGCCACGCCGCTTCGCTGGCGGGAATGTGATCCATCAATACGTCTCCATGTATCGGCGGAATTCCAGTCGGGTGCGAGCCAGATCTTCTGGGTCCAGCGAAAACTCCACCCACTCGTCATTGATGACCATGCCGTTATAGGTTAGGTTCATAGACCCCATCAACAGACTGTTCGACAACAAAATCCCTTTCGTATGCAACTGATCATGGATCTTGATGGCAGCACGGTCATGGAGCCGCTGTTGTTCAACTAAATCGCGCAGCTTCGTTACGAAGCCGCGATTGCTTTCGTCGCTGCGTGTGACGATTGAGATCGTACTCCCGCGCGTCATTAGTGCGGTCAAGACATCTGCTAGGCGAATCTCACGTCGCCCCCATTCGGGATTTAGCGCGTCGAAGTTTCCAGACCGATTATCGATTAGTACAACGTTGCTGATCCACGGTGAGACGATCCAGATGTCGCCGCCGGCTCGGAGCATTTCCGCGACAAACATGGTTTGCAGCAGTTCCTGCACGGTCACCGCCCCAGTGGTTTGCGTCTTGAATATGCGTCGATACAGATATGTCATTGCAGTGCCTCGATCAGTTCGATATCCGCTTCTAAGGCATCAGCCGACTGTCGTATTCCTTGCAGGCGGGCATAGGCACGCAGGTATCCAGCATCGATCGGATTGGTCACTAGAGCGTTGAGGGCGTCACCGAGCAGCAGGTGCTGCGTCTCGTTGCAGGCAAGCGTCACGAGTCGGCCGGCCGCGAGATGCGCTGCGGTTTGTTCAAGCCAGTCAGAGGCGGTGACGTCTACGCGAACGCGGTCATCGGCGATTGTTTCTGTGACAAGCAGGCGCTCGATCGTCGGCAATTCGCAAAACGCGTTTCGCAATTGCAGCGCCGTTTGTCTCATTTGCTTCCCTCGTCCCCACAATAGACCATTGATCGCGCTGACGCGCCAAGCGCTGCGGTCGGTGCCAATTGCAGCGCTGAATTCGGACACGAGGTGATCGATCTCATTCGACTGACTCAGGAAATAACTCATGACCCGCACATCGATTTCGACGCCGAGGCGCGTCTCTTCACTGTCCCAGCGTGCAAGAACGGACGCGAGATAGTTATCGGTCTGGGGGCCGGCACCTTGGCGCAGGATACGGTTGCCCATTGAGACAATGAAGCCGTGGAAAGGAGAGAATCCGGCCTCGACCAGCGCGGACCGTAGGCGCCACACAAGTTTCGTCATTTCGGCATGGTCACTTGCGGTCCGAAATTCGCGGATCAATTCAGCCACTTGAGCATCTGGTTCTTGCGTTAGCAAACGCAGCAGGCCGGCCATTTGACGGTCGATCAATTCGAACTCACTTGTGCCCAGATTGGCGCGAACCACCGAAAAGAAACGGCGGGGATCTTCGGCGTAGCGCGCCATGATTTGTTCGATCAATCCGCTGCCGCCTGGTGTTTTTTCGGTAAGCCAGATTTCATGAATGTGAGGGTTGAATCCGTGCCCATGGACCGGGTCAACTGCGCCGCGCGACAGATCGACGTTCAAGTCCTCCGTGTCGATGGTCGGGCACAGATCGGTGACGGTCCGCATGATCGCGGCGGCCATCGTAGTGTGGTATACCCCCTGCAACCAAGGTTCCCAATCTTCCTTAATGGGTTCCCAGAGCATGCGACCTGCGATATGTAAGTGGTCAAGTACATCCGGCCGGCGCAGATAGTCGTCAAGCTCTAGACGAAGCTTGTCGGGTGGTGCATCGTGCCCTTCGCCCTGTTGCGCTTCGACAATCTGCGACTGGAACATTGCGTCCAACACCTGCGTTAGAGTGACGTCAGCCGTACCGGCGGCAAGTGCACGGGCGGCACTTTCGAGGCTCACAACCTTGCCCACAGCTACGTACGTAAGCGCTGAAAGATAAATCTGTGCAACCCATTCTCGGGCAAAAGGGCTGGGTAGCATCGTCAAGATCTTGCCGCGCCATGCTTGGTCGGTAAAGCGCGCTAGGCGTAGGGCTTGCCATTTACGCTCAGTACCGCAGCTCTGCCGGGCATAAAGGTCGGCAGGTATGCGTAGTTGGAACAGCACGCCGTCGGCGGCGAAGTTGGCGCCCAACGCAACAGGTCGCTCCCCCAGAGCAAAGGTAACGTTAGCGCGGGTTTTCTCTTGCTCGACCCCAATCTCGGCGGCCGATCCAGTGGCAAAGCGCCTGACTTCGATCGGTGCATGCCGTGAATGAGTGAAGAATCCGACCTGCGCGATGACATCTGGCCAAATGCCGCCTGCTGGCGGCGACAACCAAGTTGGTTCGACCTTGGGTACAAATTGGCTGTGCCAACGCAGTATCGCGTTCGATGAATCCTTGACGGGTTTCGGCGGAGCCTTGGGCGTGATAGACAGTGGTCGATAAACCGGGATCGCCACGCTGTTGTCACCATCCCGGACGAGGTAGTCGCCAAGATGGACATGCTGACCGATCGCAGAAATATCGAGCAGCGTATCGATTTCTTCGCCAATTGGAACGCTCTCCTCCCATGCCGGTGTGGGCGCCAACCAGTAACGCTCCGACTTGTGACGGACCCCATAGCGGCGGCTGACGCGTCCCGGGGCAAATTCCCGTAGCGCCGCGAAGATTGACATAGCGGGTTGTTCAAACGGCTTTGCCCGATCGGCCTGGGATAAGTTGATCGCTACCTCGGCGAGATTGAGATCGGCAAATAGGGAGGCCGGAATGAAATCAGGCAAGGGATTGTTGGCGATTTGATAGTCCTGGCCGGGTTGATTATCGGCACTCCACGACGTCGCCAAGCGTCGCAAGGCTGTTGGCAACACAGTCGTCATCAGCGGCCTCGGATATTCCCACAGCAGCGCGGACACCTCATCTGACGACAATTTCAGGGCGCGTTCAATATAGTCGGCTAGCCGCGAGGTGCCAGCGTCCGTCTGCAGAATCTGCTGCACTTCGCGTCGCAGGCGCGAGCGCCGCTGAGCATTGCCGGTCGGGCCGGACAAGTCGAGCCAGACACTTCCGGAGGGGGCGTCCTGCAGACGTAATCCGAGGTAGTCGATCGTGGCGTAAACCGCTTGCATGCGCATGAGATAGCGGTTTGCCATAGGCAGGGTCCGAACCGGAAGTTCGGGATCGAACAGGAGGTCATACGACTGATACGCCGTACGATCACGGCCGTAATCGGATAGAACCACGGCAGTCCACGGGCGCATTCCGCGAGTGCGGCCAGCTCGTCCCTTGCGCTGCAGGAAACTTGCCATGCCGCGGGGCGCTTTGTGCTGCACCACAGCACCCACTGCGGGGTCGTCGAAACCGACTTCCAATACCGCAGTGGCAACCACCACGTCGGCCGTTGGATCGACGCCGCGGTCTTGGGAGCTGACACGCTTGACGCTGAGTCGCTGCTTCAAATTGCCGTGGAGTTTTTCGCAAACGCGCCAATCCTGTCCATTGACATAGCGGAAGTGCGATGAACTCTGTCTTCTGAGGTAGGCTAATCCTCCGTCAGGCGCATGACGGGTATCGGGATCACCATAGCTGTTACGGCCCTCGGCGCTCAAGAGATCGAAATAGAGGCGGTTGATCACGTCAAGGTTGTCGGTGAAGACAAAGGTCTTCTGCCCGAAGACGCCTGCACTGATCGACTCGGCAAGGTTGCGTGTTTTGGGGTCCAGACAACGTTGCAAGAGCATGGTTGTCTGAATTGTTGTCGACAGCAATGCAGCGCGTGAGACCGGATCGCCGCGGAGAGCCAACTGGTATTCCGCTCCCTCCGGTTCGATTTCGAGTGATTGTGGGGATACCTCCTCGACCAGGTTGGGCCGGCATCCGGTAAGTGCGGCAAAGAACGTCGTTGCCTCGCGCAGCGTTGCCGATAAGCCGACGAATTGCAATGGCTGCTCAAGCAACCGTTGCCAGCGGCGCATCAGGTATGCCACCTGGGCGCCGTGCCGCCCTTCATAGGTGTGGACCTCGTCCAAGAGCACTAATTCTGGCGAACGTGCTGCTTTAGGACCGACACCAAACAGGTGACACGACGTGCTGTCGGATAGGCGCTGATTCAGCATTTCCGTAGTAGTGAACAGTACGTCGGGCGGCCGCTTCTTGAGCGTCTCGCGGGTGAGCGGAAACATCTCTCCGTCTATCTCGAACGAACAGTTCGCGCAGGTGAGTCGTTCGCGTCCGGCGCGCAGGTCTTGATCACGCCACCGAAGTTGACCCTCGCATTTCAAGCAATTGAGCGCGGTACAAACTCGATCGTTGCCAATGCTCGGCCAATCGCATTTCTGGGCCGAGTGCGGCGTGTCACCAAAGTAGGCTCCGACGCGGATCGTAGTTTGCGATCCACTCGGAAGGTCCTGCCGCAGGGCAAGCGCCCGCCGCAATACTTCCCGCAATTGGTCCTTGAGCAATTCCACGCGCGGATACAGCGCGATAGCTTTGACCCATGGCTTGTGGACGCTTTCAGCAAGCAAATGACGGGTGATCGAAGCGAGTGCTGGAAGATAGAATGCGAGCGTTTTGCCGCTGCCGGTCCCTGCGCAAACGATCGTCGCCAACGGGACATTGTTTTCGATCCCCCGGACGATGCGTTCGGCTGCGCGGACCTGGAATCCCGCTAGTTCTAAGGCGTGGCCGCCGGGCGTTAGCAAGGCACGAGTAGCCTGCAATAGCGAGGTACTCGACGTCACGTTGCGGAGGACGGCAAGAGCATCCGCGACCGAACGATTCCGCTTAGGATATCTGCGCTGCCGACGCAAAAAGCGAAAATCGGCGACCAGCGTCGGCGCCCGCTGCCAACCCGCGTCACCGGCATATTTGGGAAATAATTGGCGTAACCGCGAAAGCAGCCTTACAGTCTCGGCCATCCGGGAGCGGTAAGCGGTCGCGCCATTTTCTAGTTCAACCGGGGCGATCCACTGCAGCGCGAGCAATTCATCGACAACCTTGTTGGCGCTGAGAAAATCATCAAAACCATCGTCCAACGCGTCATCGATCTGGGCGTCGATCAGGTCGATTAACTCTGCAGCGCTAAAATAGCCGTCGACGATACCCCAGGCAAGTAGGCGTGCTTCGCGCTGCTCAATTTCATCAAGTATGTTAAGCAGAAAGGTCTCTCGCGCTTTAGTCACGGTAGCTCCATCACGATTTGGCGCGAACGACATAGCTATCGAGCAGGCCACGTTCTTGCAGCCAGGCAATGACATCTGTGGTCACCGACCGCAAACTGGCCCCTGTGCTCGTGGCCGTAGCATCAAAAAAAAGCTTAACAGGCTCAGGCATCTCGTTGGTTTCCACAAACGCGATTTGCGCTAATTCACCGGAACTATAAAGGACATCGCGCAAGGCATCAGGCGTTGGTGGGATTGACTGTCGATAGCGATTAAACCGTGCATAAAATTCTGTATAGCGACCAATCGCCTCCTTGTTGCCAGGAAGTTGCAAAACCAATGTTGAGCGGCGCTGTTCTGGTGAAAGCCCAGCAAACAAGCGAGAGCCAAAATATTGCTTCCAATCCTGACGCTGAATAACGTCGAAAGTTGTCAGCAGATCGTTGAGTTTATCAACCAAATTAGTCCAGCGTTTTCCTTGTTTCAGGGTCGATGATTTTGGTGCCTCAGTGAAGCGTGTTTTGAGTTTGACGATGGCATCGGCGATCACGCGAATATCGGACGGCACCGTCATCGGCACGCCTTCATTTCGCAGCATGACAGCGCGGTCGATGAGTTCGCGCAGTCGAGTTTCCTTTGTGCGCAATTCTTGACCAAGGTTCGCAAGGATCTCCGCTTCTTCGACGCTGTTGCGTGCTGCATCGAGTTGCAAAAGGCGCGCCGTGACATGTTGAGCATCGGCTAAAAGCATGTCTGATCCCCTTGTGTTTCCAGCGATGCTAGATCCGCGGTCAGCATGTCGAATGTGGCGTCGATCTCCTGCGCTTGCGTTACAGGATCAATGTCCCGTGATTGCGATTCCAAAAGTTGCACGTGCTTTTGCGCACTGACTGTGACCCGTCGCGCCTCTCGCACGAAGCGTTGTGCAAGGACAATGGGATTAATATCCAACTGCGCCAAGCGGGAAATTTGCCGGGTTTGATCTTGATCGCCTGCGGTCATCGACGCCTGCAATGTCGAGAGAGACTCCTTCAAAGCGGTCGAGCGAAAATCTTCACATAGCCTCTTAAATGCCGCCAGCGTGCCAAATTCTTCATTACGCCACGCCCCGATGTCAGAGATCTTTTCGGCCATTTCTTTGATAGCGTCGGCTACTTTTTGTTTGTCAAATTCGTCGCCGAGTTCTTCCTTCAAAGTTGAAGCGATACGGAGCGTTTCCTCCAGAGCCTTCTTCGAGCGGGCGAACGTACGATCGTCTTTAGAAATTTCCCTTACAGTTGTCCTTATTTCCTGCGGGAATAGGTCATCTTTTAGAACGTAGTTCACGTCAGGCAGACATTCAAGCAATCGAGCAATATCGACTCCGTAAACGGTGTCTCCCGCACCTTGGAAACAACCGCAATACGACAACACAAGCTGTATCAACTTTGATCGGATAGAAAGTGCATTTTCCTGAAAGATGCGCCAATCCTTGACCGCGGTTGGCGCGAATTCGGCAGGCTTTTCTTTCAGTCTTGCAGTGCCGAATAAAAACGGCGGCAAACTCATCGCCGTGCGGCCGCGCTCGTTTAACCCAGCTAGACGGCTATTGGCGACTAAGGCATATGTAGCAGCAGTGAGGCGATCTTCGATATCCGCCCGAATCAGGCCTCGTGCGGCGGGCAGCAGGCGCGTGACGAGATTGGCTACTCGAGCTAGATCCTCATCTGCTTCTGGATAGTCAGGATTTCGTTTGTTAATCTCATGTAGTCTTAATAGCGCAAACAATTCTCCGCGCAGACGTCCGGTAGGATCGCCGTTGTCTTGGGCTATTTGCAGCGCCTGCTCTGCAATATTTCCTTCTCCCTGTGAATTGGGAATTGAAATGCGATTCGGCGTAAATTGTGATTTTAAGCAGCGTTCGGCATTCCAGTCGACGCGTTCGTTTATCAGGCCAGAGAGAGAATTGCGAATTTTGCTGGCGACACTTTGGGGCATGCGCTCGTTTTTTTGTATCCAACTTTCCAGAATTTCTTGGTACTTCCGTTCTTCCGGCGAGGGGCCTGACGGATCTTTGGATTCGATCGTTACTGTCTGCGCAGCAGGCGAGTCGGTGGTGCTGATTGGCGTCTCTTGAATCAAGTCGACATCAGGTAAAGGCAAATTGAATGCTTTAAATACCCCAGTGGGAATTCGTCCAATTTCCGTCCGAGTTTGGGGGCGATTTCCCCATACACTGATTACCGCAGCATAGCGACGTTTCTGGTCAGCAGGAAAGGGTTTTGCCGTTAGCCATTGCAACACATCAGAGTTGTTTGTGGGCACGTCGAGCCCCGGTGGAGGAAACCGATTTTCGGCAAACGCATCCCGACCGGCCAGCAGGAGGTTTCGCAGGATATGGTCGATAATAAACCTCGGCGTGAACACCAAGGCGTCCCCTTGTCGAAGGGTTACTTCCGCCAGACATGCGATTGCGGATTGCGTAAAGGGAAACAATGGGATGTCGTCGATACTCCCGAAGGCAGTAAGCTCGTCAATTTCTGTGTCGCCGGAATCATGATAGGGAGAAATCCATGAATCCTTTCTCGCCCACAAATGGTTGCGCTGCTCGTAGCGGCGCTTTAGTTCTGTTTCTCCCCAGCGCGCCGCGTTGAGGTACGACGCGACCAGACGACTGGTACGTTGCAGAACCTCTTCATTGTTGCTGAGGTGGCTCTCGACAACCCATTCGCGCTTTGCGCGCGTCGCAATAGTGTCTTTACCTGTTAGATATCCGTCGGTAACGGCGATCACCGAGCGCATTGTTGCGAACTCGCTGACTCCGTCTCGCACTCCCTCCTGAATCAGCACATTTAGCAGAGTTTCTTGAATGCCGGTCAATGCCTTAAAATCTTCGACGAGGATGATGAGTTCACGGCCGTCTTTAAGCAAAAGTCGTCGAATGTCGAGAATGACGTCCTGTAGAGTCATTCCTCCCATGGCCTCGTGCAACTTAAACAACTCTCGCGTAGCTTGGTCGACAACGCGGCCATTCATCAAATCAGCCGCTACGCGTCTGCCGTAACCATCACGAGGTTCAAGTTGTAGACGATAATATTGCCTCGCTGCCAGCGATGCGTGCTTCTCAAGGTCGATGAAGTCCGGCAATACGAAATCGTCCGACGTGAAGTCTTCCCCTTCACCTTGCGTATTTCCCGATTGTCCTGCCATGGCGCGTTGCACGACTTTCGTCAATACTTGCTCGCGGAAATGCGTAACAACTGCGGCATCGCGCAGGAAGGTGGGAAGTTGACGCACATGTGCCAGTCGCTCGCGGAGGACAGGATTGGCGGGGTCATCTCGCAACTGTGTTGTCAATGATCGAGCGAGATCTTTCAACGCAATTTCGAGTTTCGCCTCAAACGTGATGACCGCATCTTGAACGTTTATCTCGGCAAGCGCCTTTTCGAAGTCTTGCTTCACGAGTTCGTAGCGTTCCCCTGACAATGGCTCGAGGATTAGTTCGACGACTCTGCGCAAACTTGCGCTCTTCGGAATTCGGATCACACGATAACGGTCTGCATGGGGTTGCAGCCGAGCTGCCAAGACGCGAACCAGATGTGATTTCCCTACCCCTGATGCCCCGGTAATCGGAACGATATGTGCACCCGTCGGCACATTGGCGGTCGTGAGGTAGTCGTAAAGTTCATCCTCGGTTGTCTGGACTTTGGCAGTTTGTACGCCTGGATCGCTCGACAATTGACGATACGTCAGCGGCGATGGCTGGTGCACCGCTAAGAGCACCGCTTCGTGTACTCCCTCTGCTTCCGGTTTGATACAACGGTTGATTTCGTCTGCGGTAGGCCAGAGATTTAGCAAACTCAATTTGCATCTCCCAGCAAGCGAACATGTGTAAAGCGACCCCAAGTCCGATAGGCCCGCCCCGTCAGAGACAGCGTAGAGCCAGCATCGGCTCTTCTTTCTAAGGCTATTGTTCCGTCTAACTCTAGGCGACGCAGTGCTAACGATAGCGACATTGATAAATGATCGGACGGAACGCGGCGCCAGATGCTTGGCTTCAAGGTCTCTTCGACTTGGCGCCTGTACTCCCCCCTGTCGACGACAGGTATGCGTTCTGCCAGCGCGTCTACAAAGGTGTTCGCCAACGTGGTCGTTTCCTTCGTAAGGACGTGCTCCAACTCAGCACGAACTGCTTCTGTGGGATCTACGAAGAAGTTATTGTCCCCGCCCGTTGCAAAACCAAGATAACGAGCCCAGGCTCGGAAACCCGGCAGGCGATTGCTAAAGTTCATGATGATGAAATATGGGCTAAGGACTTGCGCGCGCTCAACCTGTTCGAGATTGATATTTGGCAATGAGTAGATGTCTTGCGCCAAGGCCCACGAGAGGGCCCGTGTGAAGTCCGCAACGCGTCCCGCGCCTTCTTCCGTTTTCGCAAGGTTTGGCTCCCAGAGCGGCAAACAGTGTTCCGGTCGGAGCATGAGGCGGCGGCATATAGCGGGTAAGCGCTCGGTCCATTCATCGATCGTCTCCCCTCGCTGGCGCTCTGTAGTGATCCGCACGACCCCGTGTTCATTCGAGAAAAGTCCTATTTCTGTCCAACGTCCCAGCGAGGCACGGAGGCGGTTCAACTCTGGTTCCTTTCCAGAATCGTCCGCAGGAGGGGCGCAAACTGATATCAGGTCGTCCTTGGTCAGTGGGCCTTGCTTGGAGAGCGCACGTGCTAGAACGATCATGTGCGCATGTAAGCCGTCACTGGCGAGGTTCGTAATGCTCATTGGCGGATAGTCTCCAATAACTGTTGAAGATTCATGGCATGCGAAGTCATATCGGCCAGCCGACGAAGAGGGTCGTCGGGGTCTGGATAACTGCGCGGCAGCAGAATTAGATGGTGGGGTCGTTGGAGCACTTGAATGCGTTCGAAAACGTCTGGCGCTACTTCGTCCCACAACACAGTAACGCGTGCCAATGGCGAATACGGTTCGTTATCGAGTTCATCGAGACCGCGATGAAGCACCACACCGGAAGGAGAACGACGGTAGAGAAGTTGCCAGTCGCGTTCCTCGCACAGGCTGGATGGAACATCAACTGCGACTTCTTGCACACCACATTCTTGTACCAACCAACCGACAGCCATGATGATCGACTGAATTAGCAATGGAGCGTTAGCATCGTAAAAGATGTAGACAAAGGCAGGATCGATCCAAGTAAAGCGCTGCTTCCAAGCTGTAAAGTCGCTTTCGCAAACGCGCGCAATTGGAATCGGTACCGGCATCCGATAGTCCCGCGCCGCGCAGCTGATAAAGCGATCTTGTTTGCATCCCCCACAGACGTGCGTGACGCTGACCGGCCATTGCGAAGAGCGGATTCGGTATAACTCCGAGAGGATGTCGCCTACCTCTTCGTTGCCCTGTAGCAAACGTCGCATAAGCCCGAGGTTCTTCTGGGCCGCTGCTATTGTCTTCTCACGAGTGCGGACGACGCGCGTCTCCCAGACTTCTGGTAACTGATGGCCGTCATGAAGAATGCGGACGCGTATCTTCGCTTTGATGGCGAGCAGAGATGTACTGAGGTCGTCCCGATCGAGGTCTACTTCGTCGCTCGGTTCTAGATCGAGGGAAATCATTCCTGCACGCGCCATCAGAATAAGCGTGCGCATGTTCCAGTTGACGTTGTACTCGCTGCTGCCGGGTAATCCGCCTCGGACAGCGTCGATGTCTACCAGATATAAGCCTTCTTCAGCGGTCGATTTGCGACTTTGGTACATCGCTCTCCAGCGACTGTAGCCCATTTCTTCGGTGACCAATTTGGGTTGGGACAACCTCTTTGGCATTTCCCAGTCGGTATCATCCCACGCTACCAGACTCACTGAGGGGCGGCCGTCACGGCCGCCCCGACCCACTTCTTGATAGAAGCGGTCGAGCGTTTCAGGGATCGCGGCATGGATGATGGTCCGCACGTCGGCTTTGTCGATGCCAACCCCAAAGGCAGACGTGGCGATGATGCCGTCAAGCCGATCGGCTGCCCACTCGTCTATGATCTCCCGTCGCTTCTGGCCCAGTGTGGTGCCGTCGAAGCACGCGATACGGTGCAAACCGCCCTGAGAGCGCAATACAGAATTCCAAACGCGCACATCTTCGCGCTTGGTAACGTACAAAATAAATGGCCGAGGAGCATGCCGTAAGGCTTCGAGCACGCGCGCATGCTTGTCGGCCGGCGAAGCGGCGCGGTACGTCCAGTATTGAGGCTCAGGCCGTAGATTTACTGCGGCCACCATTTGCACCCGCTCCGCGGGTCCGAAGAGATGGGCTAAGGTTTCGACCGTTTCTTCAGTGAACGTGGCGCTCATTAGGAGCGTCCGAAAACTGTACGGTGCTTGCGAAAGCAAGTTGTTCCTCAAACCGGCCAGCGCTTGGAAAGTCGGCCGGAACTCGTCACCCCATTGCGACACCAGATGCGCTTCGTCAACGACGAGGTAACGTAGCATCCCAGCGTGGGCCGCGTCGGTAACAGCGCTCAGCAGCGACGTATTTAGTGCTTCGGGTGAGGTGAAGAGGATGCGCTGAGTACCATCGCGAATACGACGGCGTATTTCAACTCGCCCCTCTTTGGACAAGTCACCGTGCCAAGACAACGGCCAAGCAACGTGAGTCGGATCGGTTTGCCGAAAATACTTCAGCATGGCGCGCTCTTGGTCGATCGCCAATGCTACTGTGGGAACCACGAACACAGTTAGGTGGCCGGCTTCCTTGTGTACAAGCGCTCCAGCCTGTCCTACAAGACTCTTGCCCGACCCAGTTGGTAAATTTACGAACAGGGTGTCGCCCGGAGGAATTATGAAAGACGCGCGAACCGCCTCGCGCTGCCCAGGGGATGAGTAGTGGCTAAATCCTGTCGCGTCGACGATGAAGGGATCAGCCGGGCAAAGTCCCGGAGTGCGGACAAGGACATCGGAAAATGCACCGTGAAACGCACCGTCGTCCGTGCTATCAAACCAATCTGGCGACCAAGATTGCGCAGTGAGTAAATAGGATTTGCCATCGGTCGCTGCCAATGCGTGCATTCCATGATTCGCCCATGCGCCGGCAGATGGCCAGGATGGATTGGCGGGCACCCGCAATTTAAATTGATAACCCTGTAAAGCGCTTTCGCGCAACAAGCATTGTCGTACCAGCGGCATCAGGTCACCGTGCCACTGTCGATTCGCGGTGGAGGACTGCGCATCGCGCAGAATCTGACAAACTCTATTGAAGATCGGAGTACCGACGTCATGTATCGGAACGTCAGTCGCAGGCCATGCGTTAAATAGCGACTGCAAATCCGCGAAGATGAAACTCATGGAAGACTCGCGATCAAATGTTCGATCACTGAGACCGGTTCGTTGCTCACAAACACTACGCCGGCGACATCGACTTTGATCGTCGGTGCGCGAATTCCGTCGTGCAATGCCGCGTTGATCATCTTCTCCAAACTCAATCGCGCCTGTTCAGCGGCCGCCTCCGCTCCCGTAAGTGACTGTACGCGGGTGGCTAATTGCGCGTATCGACCTTCGTCCTCAATAACTGCCTGTTCAATTGCCCCAAGTTGACGTGCCGTAAGCGTTTCACGTTGCTTCACGAGATCATAGGCACGACCTCGCAAGCGCAGGCAGCGTTGCGACCAATTGGCAAGCAGGTCGGGCGCCCCCTTTCTCAGAGCACGAAAGTGATCAAACTCAAGATTTTTGTCGACATAGCCCTTGCCTCCCTCCTTCGCATAGGGCGGCGCGAGGTATGTCGCGATGTAGTCTTCTGGCAATTCATCGCCATCCTCGTTGAGCCAGATATGCATTACCATTGGTTTAAATAGGGCATCGCCACGGCGTAGCAGCATCGCGTGATCACTTCTCGCCCCGTGTCCCTGATTTGCCAGCAAGGCAGTCGCCTCGTCCAAACGCGCTTCGATCAAAAAGTCGAACCGAAAGCACATTTCCCACTGTAGCGGTGGGAACCCCTCGTGAACCTGGCGCCACATGGCAAAGCTGCGTCCACGATCATCAATTTCGGAAAATGCTTTGACAGCTTCAACGAAGGCGTCGCCGTATCGGAGTAGTTGCGCGCCGCGTTTCACGGCGGTGGCCCGATGCGCGTTGTGCGGATAGGAAAGTGGATGCGAGGACGAACTGCCGAAAGAATCGTAGTCGATCGCGCCCAAAAAATCCGCAAGAAAGCCTGACATTGGAATCAGTGTTGCCCGTCCGTTTTGTTCCGGCGGGCAATATTGAAAGCGGATGGGTACATCAATGCCGTGCTCTGTGGCTGCCTCTGGTACCGGCACGAAAAGCAGGGTATCTGACATCCAGTAAAGCATCGACTGCTTAATTGTTCTCCAATTGTCGTCTATGTCGAGCAAGGCCTCGATATCACTTTCGGAGAGCGGCGCCAATTCATCAAGCGCATCTTGCTGATCGATTAACTTCAATTCAGTGGTGACCAAGCCTTTGGGGCCCTGCAGGCGTGCTAGAAGTTCGGCCATCGCCTCGATTCCACGGAGAAAGAGATTCTCCCGCAACCGACTATCCTCTGCGTCAACGATGTATTGTAGGCTAGATATTGACTGACCGAAGACGTTCCAACCTCGGTCGAGCACATCAAGCCAAGATCGTTGTACGTTGGAATTGGCATCGACTAAAACGTACGACTGCACAGGCATACCAGAACCATATCGGTCCGCTCGCCCAAGTCGTTGTTCGATGCGATTTGGTTGGATCGGCAAGTCAAAATGAACAATGACCTTATTTCCGCCCTGCAGATTGATGCCTTCCTCTGCTTCACGGTCGCAGACGATCACCTTGACGCTGCTGACGGAATTGAAAAGAGTCCAATCGGGTTCCCTATCTCGGTCATCCTCATGCAGTGTCTGATGGCGTACCGCTGAGATATGGTCTCTTCGTAATTGGCGAAAGACGGCGTCGGCCGTCTGGGACGTCGAGCAAAAGACAATGGACTTAGTATTGGATGAAAGTTGCTGTAAGTGATTTGAGAGGGCAGAAATGCGGCGATTTAGCCAGTCGTCATCGTCACAATTGTTCAACAAATCAACGAGATAGTTATCCTCACCCTCAAAGGTCCCTGTGACCGCACTGGGAAGGGTGCGGAGAGCAAGTAGTCGTTCGTTGCATAACTGCGTAAGTGCAGGCAAGCTTTCGAGCAAGGCGGTCACGCATTCCCAATAAAAGAGGGTTAAACGCGCTAGGGCATCAGATTCGACTAGTGAAGCTGTTGCGGCAATTCGCCAAGACTCAAGGATTGCTTCGAGGGGGCGCACTGCTGTGTCGTTCACCGACCAAGGTTGCACGCCCTTGCGCAGTGGCGTGAGTCCACTGATGCGCCGTCGTCGATTGCGCAAGATTCGGCGGTTTAACCGATAGGTTTCCGAGATGTGTGAACGGACCTGCAGAATCGCATCAGCTAATACGGGATCTTCCTCATCAGGAATGCCGATTAAAAGCTCCTTCAGCCTAAGCGTCAAATCCCTTAGGCGTACGTCGTTAGAAAGTTTGGCAAGGAGATCGTCTAGTACTCCGTCAAGGAACAACGCCTGGGACGGTTCGAGCATGGCAACGATTTCTGCGAGCGCCTGGCGGTTCGCGATCTTGTTACGAAACGATTCGTAGTCGTCCAAAGGATAGACCGCAGGCTCCAGCAAGTGCAACATTCGCAGGAATCCATCTTCATTGCGCAAAATGGGAGTGGCTGACATCAACAACAATTGTGACACTTGTCGTGCGGTACGACGGACCAATTCATATACCTGCAGCAGCTGCTCGCTGGCCGCGGGATCGGCGATACGGTGGACTTCATCTATCACCAACATTGTTGCCCCTTCCACTGCATCTACTAACTCACTGTAATCATCGTGGGGCACAACGAAGACGGATATATCTAGAAAATCTCGCAAGCCGAAACGGTGCATCAATTCTTGCCGCCATTGCGACAGCAGTGTCCGCGGCACAACGATCGCAATACGGTGACCGACTGGATCGTCGAGGACAGCTTGGCGAATTACAACCCCAGCCTCGATCGTCTTGCCTAATCCAACTTCGTCAGCCAGCAAATATCGCCGAGAAGGGTCAGTCAATATACGTCGAACTACGTCAACTTGATGCGCCTCGAGTTCAATGGCTGAGGAAAGCAGGGCTGACATGCCTTGCGCACCACCACGTTGGGTTATGTAGGTCTCTTGAAATCGGGCACGTGCTTCAGCATATTGCGGCGTTTCAGTAATTTGCTGTGCAAGAAATAGTACGGGGTCTTCAATGGGCTTTTTCCAGCGGACGAATACATGGTCGTAGGGCACGTACGCGTCATTTTTGTGCGAAAAGCGGATAAAAATTCCCTCGCCATCGTCTTCGAGGACGCGCCCAACACGCCAGCGGTCAGCGGCGCCAGAGACATATACGCGCGTGTTTTTCCCTAATACCTTGGGGACTATCTGACGCGCCTCGACTTCGCGCACGATCCGACCGGCATCGGTTGGTAAATCGAAGTATTCGACCATTCGCTTCGCACCACTTCCGCCGATTATCTTGGCAATCCCGTCGGTTTCGAAGCCCTTTACAACGCAATATCCCGACATTATTTTTATCTACCCCAAAGAGGCGTGATACCCTTTCGTAAAAAGCGGTCATCCACGGGATACGTCGCCCCTGTTCGAGAAACTGCTGGTATCCCGGTCGATGGCCCCGGAAAATTTTCGATGAAGTCCTCGAAGAGGCCCTCATGCGTCATTTTCCATCCCCGTAACATAAATCATCGCACAAAACTGCTCGATTGATGGATTGAGAGTTCGGTGCTTGGGCCTTGCTGCAGGGAGCGCTCATGGGCGCTCGAGACGTTGGATCGCAGTTGGCCCGTGTCCCGGGGGCATGGTGTATCTTTTATGCGACACTGACAGCAGGGGCTGAGTTTGTCTTCGCTCTGTAGCGAGTTCCAATAGCTACATCCTGGATGCCGAAGGCAGGATGTGAGCGCCGGGGGCATTTTTGGGGGCATCTTCCTTTTTGAAATCCCGTTGGTGGTTACTCCTGTTGGGGCTTCGGGATCAGTTGGATAGTCCTCCTCACCACGAATTCAAAAGGGCTTGGCTACGCGCCAAGCCCTTTCTCATTTCAGCACCGCGCTAGAGTGCCCCCACGTCAGGCTCACTGGGAGCGCGCCCGCCGCGCACATCACCGCGAGGCCGACCACATCATCACCCGCCGCGCCGATCTCAGCCGCACGCAAATAGAAACGCGCCATTCGCTGATCAACCTGCTCGCCGTGGCCGCCTTCATCCACCGCCCGATCCAGCAGCCAACATCGCCGAACCGAAAGGGCCGCCCGAGCACCTCAGCCGCCCGCCCCCTTCAGCACATTCCAGCGAATCGCAACTGGATCGCCCGTCGCGCTTCCGAGCGACGCCTCGCCATCCTGAACCGTCAACTGAAGACGCATCGTCCGTTCGGCCAGCTTGCCGAGCGCGTCCGCGACGCCGTCCGCGAGCGACCAGACCTCGACGTTCTGCAGCCGCTCGACCTTCGCCCTCACGCCCTGCCACCAGATATCCGCGGTCCTTCCCGCATACGCGATGATGACCACGCGGTCCGACCGCCCGCTCGCCTTCGCGATGCGTCGTTCATCCGGCTGGCCAGCCTCGATCCACAGTTGAATCCGTCCGGTAAGATCCTTTTGCCACAGGTCGGGCTCGTCGGTGTCGGAGAGTCCCTTGCAGAACTCGAGCCGCTCATCGGCGAAAAGGCCGAATGCCGCGACGCGAACCATCATCCGTTCGTCGGTTTCCGACGGATGTCGCGCGATGGTCAATGAATGATCGCCATAGTAGTGGCGATCCATGTCGGCGATCTGAAGATCGGCCTTGTAAATGGTGGATTTGAGAGCCATGCAGCAGTGAGCGCCGATACTTTCGACCGGCGAATGGGATTGATCGACAGCGGCACGGCGGGACGGCAGAAACGCCGCACATCGGACGCAACGCGAGTCCGGTATTGTGCGGCGAATCGATGCGGAAATGGAAGTGCCGAACGCATGCGAAGCGCCCGCCGGGCGCGGGCACGTTCAGGCGCGAATCGGAGATAGAGCGCGGTTTGGACCGCGCCAACGCGAAGCCGCTTATTGGTCGATGAATCGATCCGCGGTCCACATGCCTTGCGTGTCGTTATTCGCGGCGTTCACGAATTCGACGTCATGCCCGACCACACGCAATACGCGAAAATGCGATTCGACCGGCGTCGATATGCATTCAAAGCCTTCGAAGAATTGCTGCATCTTTTGATGCTCGCCGGCTCTCGCGTGTTCATCGGCTGAATCGAATTTGTCCTTGGATAAGCAGCCGTAGGAATTCGGCCGAAACTTGAACGTTTGTTGAGGCTGAACCACGCTGTCTTGAGCCTGCGCAGCCGAAGCCGCCACCATCAAGGCCGTCACGGCGAAAAGAGCATTGGCGCGTTTCTTCATGAATATAGCCTCCTAGCCAATTACTTCGACATTAGCTATGTATATAAAATGGTTTGCCGCAACGATCATCCTAATGAGAGTTTCTCAACTTGCAAGCACATGATGTGTGCGGTCGCAACAGGACAGAATGTCGCACCGATTTAGGAGGAAAATGACGGGCGTGCTTATCGAACGAATCGCCCGGCGCTTTCGTATTGACGGAAACGGAATACGCTCTCCCGCGCCATTTGCGGAAATACGTTCGCTCAATGGGCGTTTGTGCGCTGCATTATTGAAGGAAACGTGCGCGGCGAACTGTCTGCCAATTTGCGGCTCGCGCCGCAACCTGTCCGAACGGCCTATTGCCTCGCGGCGTCGTTCGTGGATAAATCGACGCATCGATTCCTGGAGACTTCGAATGACGCTTGCTCAATGGCTGCCGTTTGCTATCGCCTCGGCGATCCTCGTCGCGATTCCCGGTCCGACTGTGCTGCTCGTCGTGTCCTACGCGCTCGGTCACGGCCGCAAGTACGCGCTCGCGACGACCGTCGGCGTGGCGCTTGGCGATCTGACAGCGATGACCGCATCGATGCTCGGCCTCGGCGTGCTGCTCGCGGCATCGGCGGAACTGTTCGTGGCCGTGAAATGGGTCGGCGCGGCGTACCTGTTTTATCTCGGCATCAAGCTGTGGCGTGCTCCCGTGGTCGACACGGACGCCGTCAAGCCGAGCGGCGACCTGCGCACGAGCCGCATCATGGCGCACGCCTACGCCGTCACGACGCTCAATCCCAAGAGCATCATTTTCTTCGTCGCGTTCGTGCCGCAATTTGTCGATCCTCACGCGGCGAGCGTCTCCCAAATCGCGATTCTGGAGGCGACGTTTGTCGGGCTCGCAGCGGCTAACGCGTTCGCGTATGCGCTTCTCGCGTCCGGCGCGCGGCGCGCGATCCGCCGGCCGGCCGTCCAGCGGGCAGTGAATCGCACCGGCGGCGCACTTCTGATGGGCGCGGGCGTCTTTGCCGCAGCGTGGAAGAAGGCCGCATGAGCGAACCGGACGACTGGAGCGCGAGCGCGCGGCGCGTTTATTTCGGGCTTCTCGATGACTGGAACCGCCAGGACGCCGCCGCGATGGCTGCGCGCTTCTCAGAGCGCGGCAGCCTCGTCGGATTCGATGGCAGCGCAATCGACGGTCGCGCGTGCATCGAAGCCCATCTTCAACCGATCTTCGCCGCGCATCCCACGCCGCTCTTCGTGGCGAAAGTCCGCGAAGTCAGGCGCCTGGCGTCCGGGCAAACGCTGCTGCTGCGCGCGGTCGCTGGAATGCGACCGCGAGGCGCCAGCGAGTTGGAACAGCGCCTGAACGCGGTTCAGACGCTTGTGCTCGTACTTTGCGATGGGGCGTATCGCATCGAGATGTTTCAGAACACGCCGGCCGCGTTTCACGGGCGGCCAGAGGAGACGGAGAAGCTCACCGCCGAATTGCGCGACGCGGTTGGACCCGGCGCGCCATAGGGCTTATTTTCCGATGCAGAACCGGCTGAAGATCACGCCGAGCAGATCGTCCGACGTGAACTCGCCGGTGATTGCGTTGAAGTTATCCTGCGCGAGCCGCAATTCTTCCGCGAAGAGATCGAGAAGCTGCGACTGCTGGTTCGCGTGGTCCGCGGCGAACGCCAGATGGTCCCGCGCCTCGCGAAGCGCAATCAGGTGCCGTTCGCGCGCCAGATACACGCTCTCGGCGCCCGCGCGCCAGCCGGCAATGCCGAGCAATTCGTCCCGCAGCAGCGAGATGCCGTCGCCGGTCTTGGCCGACAGATTCACTTCGCGGCTGTCGCCATCGTCTTGGCCTGCGCGTACAGCGGCTGGCGCGCCGGCGAGATCGGTCTTGTTGAACACCCGAACCACTGGCACGCCATGCGGGAACCGCGCGGCAATCCCTTCGTCGTCGGGCGTCATTCCTGTCCGCGCGTCGAGCAGATGGAGCACCACATCCGCACGCTCGATCTCGCCCCACGTGCGCTCGATCCCGATGCGCTCCACTTCGTCCTCGGTCTCGCGCAGCCCTGCCGTATCGATGATATGCAGTGGAATGCCTTCCACCTGAATCGTCTGGGCGACCTTGTCGCGCGTGGTTCCGGCGATCGGCGTGACGATCGCGAGCTCCGCACCCGCGAGCGCATTGAGCAACGACGATTTGCCGACGTTCGGCTGTCCCGCGAGCACCACCGACATTCCTTCCCGCAAAAGCGCGCCCTGACTCGCGTCCGCGAGCACCGTTTCAAGCCGCTGACGGATGCGCGTGAGCTTGCCGCGCGCGTCGGCGGCTTCGAGAAAGTCGATCTCTTCTTCGGGGAAGTCGAGCGTCGCTTCAACGAGCATCCGCAGATTGATCACGTCCTCGACGAGCGCGTGAATTTCGCGCGAGAACGCGCCTTCGAGCGAGCGGCCCGCCGACCGCGCAGCCGCCTCGGTGCTGGCCTCGATCAGATCGGCGACGGCCTCCGCCTGGGCGAGATCGAGCTTGTCGTTCAGAAATGCGCGGCGAGTGAATTCGCCCGGTTCCGCGATCCGAAGCCCGAAGCTCCGGCCGACTTCGATCGCCCGTTGCAGAACGAGCTGCAATACGATCGGCCCGCCGTGACCCTGCAACTCCAGCACATGCTCGCCCGTGTATGAATGCGGCGCCGGAAAGTACAGCGCGATGCCGCGATCGAGCGCCTCGCCGTGTCCGTCGACGAACGGCACGTAACTGGCGTGGCGCGGCGCGAGCGGCTCACCGCATAGCGCGCGCATCGCTTGCTCGGCGGCAGCTTCCCCCGCGCGACCGAACGACAGCCGCACGACGCCGATTCCTCCGCGTCCGGGCGCGGTGGCAATTGCGACGATCGGATCGGTGTCGTTGCTCAACATAGTGGAAGCGGCGTAGTGGTGAGGTGCCGGCATTGTATCGCGGGCGTTTCGGGCGGGACCGCTAGGACGATTCTTGCATTATCTTAAAAAAGATACCGCGCCCGTTTAAATCACCGTAACGCCGACGATCCGACGCGCCCGGAAGCGGTCTGATTGCTGCTTTTGGGCAATAACAACCGTTTCGACAAAAAGATAAAAGTGGTCCACTGCGCGACATATCTAGCGCGCTTAGTTGACTATCAGGCAACGATTGGCTTGCACAATCAACCCCATGCCTACATCACAAGAAAAGGCCGATTTCTCCGAACGGCTCAAATTCTCGATGGCGCGCTCTCCCGAGAAGATGCGCGGCGCCACCGATCTCTCGAACAAATTCAATCTTCGATATCAGGGCGAACCGGTTTCGCCGCAGACGGCGCACAAGTGGCTCACCGGCCGTTCCATCCCGACTGCCGACAAACTGCAAACGCTCGCCGAATGGCTGAAGGTCGATCTGCACTGGCTGCATTACGGCCCGCCGCCGACCGGCACTTCACAGACCACGCCCAAGCCGCTCGCGCGCGACGAACGATATCCGGCGACGGAGGAAACGCTGGAACTGGCGTCGAAGATCGAAGCGCTGTCGCCGCATCACCGTTACTTGCTCGAGGAATTGATCGACCAGTTCTACGGCGGATTGAAACGATGAGCACGCACGCGCGTCATGCGACGAAATTTCCCAGTTTTCAGGGATATGGCTATCTTGCGCGGTTGATCGAAAAAACCGTTTGAATCCAGCAGACGCGCGCCAGCAAGCGCACGCCAGCAAGTTTCAGCTTTAAGTCGAAAGCTGAAACTTGGCCACGTCGCACCGGCTGCCCTCGACACTGCTGCCATCAGTACCCGGTCGATACAAACAGCCGTCGCCGCTCGCTTCCGACAGGCGACGCGCGATGAAGCTCCCCGCCTCATCGACGGCATCCCGAATTTCAATCACACGCTGTTTTCGCCGGGCAATGCGCAGCACGTCCACATCATGTGGAGCTACAAGTGCCCGCAACATCCGGTTTCCGAAACGACGATCAAGAACTGGTTTAACGCGGTGTTCCTCCCGCGCAAGAAGCTCTGGCCCGTGGTCGCGAGGCTGCTGAACCGGTCGGGCGACTGGCTAATGGACGGATTCGACGATGCGCCTCTTCCGGTCACAGGGGCGGCTCAGGCGCCGCGTTTTTTTGCTCGGACGATCTCGCCTGAGACACTGCACGGAAAGGTACGAAGCATTCAGGAAGCGATGCGTATTCTCGCCGCGCGAGTCCAGGAACTCGAGGATGCGCTGAGGTAGCCGGACGGGCCGGCCTCTGCCGCGCCTCAAATGAAAACGCCCGGCAATGCCGGGCGTTCGCACATCCAAACCGGAGTCAGACCGAAGCCCGAAACCGCGTCAAGCCATTTTCTTCCGGCCCTTGCCCATCATCCGCGTGATGTAGTACTGCTGCGCGATCGACAGCACGTTGTTCACCACGTAGTACAGCACCAGACCGGCCGGGAAGAAGAAGAACATCACCGAGAACGCGATCGGCATGAACATCATCATCTTCGCTTGCACGGGGTCGGGCGGCGTCGGGTTCAGCCTCGTCTGAAGGAACATGGACACGGCCATCAGCACCGGCAGAATGAAGTACGGGTCCTGTTGCGAAAGATCGTGAATCCAGCCGATCCACGGCGCGCCGCGCATTTCCACCGACGACAGCAGCACCCAATACAGCGAAATAAACACCGGAATCTGGATTACCACCGGCAGACAGCCGCCGAACGGATTCACCTTTTCCGTCTTATAAAGCTCCATCAACTGCGCGTTCATCTTCTGCGGATCGCTCTTGAAGCGTTCGCGAATCTGCTGCATGCGCGGCGTGATTTCCTTCATGCGCGCCATCGACTTGTAGCTCGCCGCCGACAGCGGGAAGAACACGGCCTTGATGAGCAGCGTGAGCAGCACGATCGCCCAGCCCCAGTTGCCGACGAAACCGTGAATCTTTTCGAGCAGCCAGAAAAGCGGCTTGGCGATGATCGTCACCATGCCGTAGTCCTTCACCAGTTCCAGGCCCGGCGCAATGCCTTCGAGCATGCGCTCTTCTTCCGGACCGGCGAAGAGGCGCGCATCGACCGTCACGCTTTGTCCCGGCGCGATCGTCTGCACCGCCTGCTGCACGCCCACGCGATACAGCGTCGGATCGATCTTCTGCACGTAGATGTCGCGATGCACGCCTTCCTTCGGAATCCACGCCGACGCGAAGTAATGCTGCACCATCGCGATCCAGCCGTTGTTCGCGGACGGCTCGAACGTAGCCTTGTTCTTGTCGATGTCGCTGAAATCGATCTTCTGGAAGTGCTTCTGCTCGCTGTAGACCGCCGGCCCGATGAACGTATGCGAGAAGCGCGGCGTCTCGACCGGCGTGTTGTCGCGCACGAGTTCCATATAGAGCTTCGGCGTGACGGGCGTCGTGCCGACGTTCTCGATCTTCGTATCGACGTTGATCACGTAGCTGCCGCGCGTGAACGTGTACGTCTTCACGACCTTCACGCCACCCTTCACCGGCGATTCGAATGCGAGCGTCAGCGTCTTCGCATCGCCCGACAGCGACGTCTGGCCGGGAACCGGCGTGAACACGTCGTTGTGATTCGGGAAGTCGCCGCCGAGCAGGCCCGTGCGCGCGAGATACGTGTGGTTCGCCGTGTGATCGAAGAGCGTGATGTACAGATTCGGCTGCTTGCCGTCACCTTCTTTCAGGAGCGACAGCTTCGACAGCGTGCCGCCGCGCGTGTCGATCTCGCCGGAATACACGTCCGTCGTGAACTTCACGAGTTGCGATGCCGCCGTCGCGGGCGGCGTCGACGTGCCCGGCGCGGCGCCTGCCGGCGCGTTCGTCAGTTCTGACGGCTGCGTGCCGGGCGTGGCCGACCCCGGTGCCGGATTGCTGGCGGTCTTCGCCGGCTGCGTCGCGCTCGGGAAGAACATCGACGGGCGCCCGTGGTCGCGCTGCCAGTTGTCGAACAACATGACAACTGACACGAAGAAGATGACCCATAGGACGGTGCGTTTGATATCCATGCGTTGTCTCAGTGTCGATCGATAAGCGCTTCAGCGCCGTTTAGTGGTGGTTGCTTTTCTCGCGCGGATCGCGCCGCCGCGTCCTGCGATCGGGGACAGTCAGGTCGCGGACCGGGCGTAACGGCGGAACCGGCTCGCGAAGCGGGCGGCGGCACGAGATCGACGCCGCCCGCCGAGAACGGATGGCAGCGGCAAAGCCTCTTTGCGGCCAGATACGTGCCGTGCGCGGCGCCATGATACTGGATTGCCTCGCGCGCGTAGTCGGAACAGGAAGGGTAGAAACGGCACCGGTTGCCAAGCAGCGGACTGATGGCAACCTTGTAGAAGCGCAATAACGCGATGAGTGCCGTTTGCATAAGGTTCGCGCTGCTCGCCTGGTCCACCGTGGGAGACAAACCGGACGCGGCCTGCGCTTCATGACCCCGACGGGCCGGATGAGTCGTCGACGGCGTTCGCGCGAGGCGGCGCCGTCACGGGTTCGGCCGCGCGGCGCGCTGCTTCGCGCACGGCACGGTCGAATAGAACGTCCAGTTCGCCACGGCACAACGCGCGAAGCGGCGGTGAACTTGCGCCCGGCATGGCCTTGCGGTCGATCTTCGCGTGCAGCCGCACGAGGATATCGAAGCCACGCAGCTCCTGGCGGCGCAGACGGAACGCCTCGCGCGCAAGCCGCTTGATCAGGTTGCGCGTCACCGCGCGCGGCGCCTGCTTCTTGCCGATGACGAGCCCGAGCCGCGCTTCGTTGCCCGTCGGCTTTCCGTACAGGACGAAGTGCGGCGAGCGTCGCCAGGGCCGCAAACGAAAAACGGATGAGAACTCATCCGTTTTCAGCAGCCTTGCGGCCTTGGGGAACGCGGCCGGCGCCGGCGAATGAACGATGTCCTGTCTCAAGACTTCTGTGCGGCGCTCGGCAGGCGGCTGCCTTAGATGGCCAGGCGCTTGCGGCCCTTCGCGCGGCGAGCGTTGATGACCTTGCGGCCACCCGCGGTCTTCATGCGAACGCGGAAGCCATGGGTGCGCTTACGGCGCGTCACGGAAGGTTGGTAAGTACGTTTCATGGTGCTCTCACTTGAGTTGATTGACCGCGCGGGCTTGGCTCCAGTGTGGTCACTGCAAGCGCGATGGCCGGAGGTTCAGGAATTCTGTTTTCGCGGAACCCGCTATTTAAACCGTTTTCCTATTGACCGTCAATAGTTTACCGCCTATCGCCGATTCAGCCGGCGCGCGAAAGCCCCGTTCGCCGTGATGATTTGACCCTGTGGATAACTCGCGCGCCCTGCGGGTTTGGCGTTAGAATCTCGCCTTACTCCCAAATATCCGCCCGCTGCTTCGGCCCGTCTTTCGCCCGCAAACCCTTGCCGCGTAAGCCTCCGGAGCATGCCTGCTTGGCTGTGCCGGGACTTGCCGGGCGCGCGTGCGCGCTTGGGCAAGCATGGCCGCAGGTGCGCGCAGCAACCATAACGACCGCATTCG